>NC_009943.1:2640500-2966416 GCF_000018405.1 Desulfosudis oleivorans Hxd3 | reverse complement strand
GCGTGGATCGGCTCGCCCTGTCTGGCGGCAATGTCGATTCCGCTGCGGAAGTTGACAATATTGAGTTCCGGGTTTTTGTATTTTCCGAACTTGCTGATGATTCTACCGTTCACCGGCATTTTCAGCAACCCCTTGTGCCGGGGAAAGCTGCCGTCCCCTTTTACGGGGGCTCTTGCCATCTCTTCGTGAAGGGCCGCGATGGTTTTGTCAAGATCTTTTGCCGCCTGTTTCAGGGAGGCAATGGTGGCCTGGCGCAGGGCGCCTTCCTCCCGAATATCGACCAGCAGCCGCTGGCGGCGCGCCTTTTCCTTGTCCAGCACCACGCGCTGCCGCTTCAGTTCACTCTCAAGGGTCTCCTTTTCGGCCTTTTCAGCATGCAGCTCTTTTGTCAGGGCCGACAGCCGGGTCTTGTCCGACAGGTACTGCTCCAGGACGGCGGCGTCATGTTCACAGATGCGTTCGATGTCGCGCCGGGTTTTGAGAAAAGAGAACATTGATTCAGCCGACCCCAAAAGGTTCATGGCGCCCATCAGTTCCAGCTTGTACAGGGCCGTCAGGCGGCGGGCCGCCTGATGCCGGTTTTTTTCGATTCGCTGTTCAAGCACCCGGGCCGCCTTCCGGTTCTCCTCGATTTTTCGGGCCGCCGCGTCAACGGCAGCGGAGATGGCGTCGATCTGGGTCTGGGAACGGTTGAGCGACCGGTCAATGTCATGAAGGCCGGCCACCAGCTCCACCTCCTGCTGGCCGTAGACGGCGATCTCTTTTTTGTGGGTTTCGATCTCCCGGTCGATCTGCCGGGCCTTTTCTTTGAGCTCTTCGATCTGCCGGGCCGGGGGTGGCGGGTTTAACCGCACATAATCGGACCGGTTCCGGATATAGCCCGCCCTGTTGTCGTAGGATATCTTGAGCCACTCCCCGGTATCGTCCAACACCGTCACCTGAGTGCCTTTTTTCAGTACGCCCACACGGGTCGCGTCGCGGTCCGGGCGGGCGCGCATGTTGAGCAGGGAGGCGCGAATCTCCGCGGTCTGCACGGCTTCGCCATGACCGGCGGTAGCCATGACGGCCACAACCGCGCAGGCCAGCACCCCGGGGGCTACTCTTTTAAGAATTGTCGCAAGGAGATATAGCATCCCAGCCATCCGGCAAACATGCTGCAGAGCAGAATGATAAAAAGGGTTTTTACGGGAATAAACTCAATGGAAAAGGTATTCACCACGGCGTCCAGGTCGATGCTGGTGGTCAGCGCGGTAAACACCGCGTAGAGCACGGCTATCCCCAGCACGGCGCCCACGGCCCCCTGGATCAGGCCCTCAAGGTAGAAGGGGGCCTTGATGAACCGGTCGGTGGCGCCCACCAGGCGCATGATTCTGAACTCCTCGTGCCTTGAGTAAAAGACCAGGCGAATGGTGTTGGCCACGATGAAGACCGCGGCCAGAAAAAAGACCATGGCCATCATCACGCCGGAGAACCGGAACAGGTTCAGCACCCCGGTAAACCGTTTGAGCCAGCTCTGGCCGTACTCCACGTCGGCCACCAGGTGGCTGGACTGAATATGGATGGCCAGCATCTCAATGGTTTCCCATTTTTTCCGGGCCGGGTCGATCCACACTTCCAGCGCGTCGGGCAGGGGGTTGTGATCCAGGCTCTCCAGCAGCGACGCCTGCCACTTCATTCGCTCCGTGAGCCGGGCCAGGGCCGCCTGCTTATCGATGAAGTGCACCTCGGTGACCCCTTCCATGCGGGAGATGTCGTTTTTCAGGGTGTCAATATCGGCTGTGGGTACGCCGTCCGCGATGTAGACAATCAGCCGGACCCCTTTTTCCCAGGTGCGGATCACCCGGGCCGCGTTGGAGGAGAAAAGGGTGAAGGTGCCCACGATGAGCACCGACAGCGCGATGATGATCACGGTGACCGAATGAAGCACCATGTTGTTTTTCAGGTCCCGCAGGGCCCGTTTTAATGCGAAAAACTTCATGATTCAACGGCCTCCTGTTCCAGGCGTCCCCTGGACAGGTGAATCCGGCGGGCCGGCGTGCCGCGGACCAGGTCCCTGTCATGGGTGGCGATCAGCACCGTGGCCCCCCGGTGGTGGAGGGTACGCAGCAGGTTCATGATGTCTTCGGCCGACTCCTCGTCCAGGCTGCCCGTTGGCTCGTCGGCCAGAATGATTTTCGGGTCCCCGGCAATGGCCCGGGCAATGGTGATCTTCTGCTGTTCCCCGCCGGAAAGGCTGGGCGGGTATGCGTGCATTCGGTCTTCCAGGCCCACGGCCCGCAGCACGCTGGCCACTTTTTTGGTGATCAGGGCCGGCCGGTGGCCGGCCACTTCCAGGACCAGGGAGATGTTCTCAAACACGGTCCGGTTGGGAATCAGGTTGTAGTCCTGAAAAATCACGCCGAAGAGCCGCCGCAGAAAGGGAATGCGGTCTTTTCGAATGCGCGACAGGTTCATGCCGTCCACCAGTATATGGCCTTCTGAAACGGGCTCGCCCAGATAGAGCAGCTTGAGCAGCGTGGTCTTGCCCGCGCCGCTGGCGCCGGTGACAAAGATGAATTCCCCCTGGCCGATGTCCAGGGTGATGTCGCCCAGGGCGGTCTGGGCGCCGTATCGTTTATAGACATGAAACACGCGTATGATGGGGGCCTTTGATTCCATGAGCCTTCCTGATTTTGCCGGCACGACCCCGGCATGGCCGTTCAAATTGGGCTATTGTCTCACATTCCGGAGCCGGAGACAAGCCCGGACCGCTTGAAATTCAAAGCGTTGTACTTTTCTTGGCGGCAAGAAAAGTACCAAAAGAACCGCGCCCCGCAGCTTGGCCACACCACAGGCGTGGCTTCCCTCGCTCGAAGAATTTTTCGGCGCGAAAATGAACTCGCCCGCCTGCGGCGGTGCTCAGACAGCATTTTCGCTTTTTGCCGAAAAATTCTTCTCCCTCGGCTGCGCCGCAATGGGCGGGGGGCTGTCATTGGAGACGGGCCGGGCTTGAAACGTCCAGGTTTGTAGTGTGCCCGTAAGGGCATTGGGCAGAACGGTATCAACGGCCGGCCGTGCATCCCCGGGAGCACCGCACCCCAGTGCGGCTGATCCTTTAATGGGCGCCACGGGCTGACCGCCACCGTACTCGTCATTACCCGGCTTGACCGGGTAATCCAGCATAAAATGGATTTTTAATATCTCTTTGCTTTTCCGTGTACTTTTTTTTGGCGCAAAGGAAAGTACCAGAAGAACCGCGCCCCGCATCGGGCCCGGCCCTTTCTTGACGATGGGCCGGGCCCGGTGATATACAGGAAAGGACAAAACCCGGGGAGGGCCGTAAGGTTTTTTCCGGTTCCCCCCTTTGCTGAATTTCGTGAAATCGCTTCTTCCTTTTTTCAGCAAAGGGGGGTTTTGTAAATTCTGAGCAAAAAAGGAGGTCTGCCATGTCCGACTGTCTGTTCTGCAAGATCGCCGCCGGTTTAATCCCCTGCGACAAGGTCTACGAGGATGATGATTACGTGGCCTTTGCCGACATCAATCCCCAGGCCCCGGTGCATATTCTGGTGGTGCCCCGGCGCCATATCGCAAAAGTGGCCGACATGGCCCCGGCCGATGGCAACCTGGTGGGCGGCCTGTTTGACGTGGCGGCAAAGATATGCGCTGAAAAGGGGATCGCCGACTACCGGCTGGTGATCAACAACGGCGCCGAAGCCGGCCAGTCGGTTTTTCATATCCATCTTCACATTCTGGCCGGCCGGTCTTTTGGCTGGCCCCCGGGGTGATCCGGAGATCCTTTCGCCCCCCACCTTGTTTCGATACTTTCCGGTGCCTGCCTTCGTGTGAATCATTTGAATACAGGCATGACAGGGCAGGTGGCGCGGTGTACGGGGATCAGATTTCCAGGGGCAGCTTTTTCGTGAATTTTCCGCGGTTATAGCAGATGTATCGGTCTTTCCGGTCCTTGGCCCGGTACATGGCCTTGTCCGCGTACTTGACCAGGTCCTCCATGGTGTCGCTGTCATCGGGATAGACGCTGATCCCTATGCTGGTGGTGATGGCGGCGATTTTGTTCTCACCGACGTCGAAGGGCCGGGAGATGGCATCAATGACCTTCTGGGCCACCTTGGGGGGATTCATGTTTTTTGAGTTGCTCAGAATGATGGTGAACTCGTCGCCGCCGTGGCGGCAGACGTAATCGGTTTCCCGCAGCAGCCCGGTCAGGCGGAAGGCCGCCTCTTTTAGGACCCGGTCTCCGGTTTCATGGCCCCAGGTGTCGTTGACGGTTTTAAAGTTGTCCAGGTCCAGGAAGAGCAGGGCGCACCGCTGGCGAAATCGCTTGGCATAGGCAATGGTTTCACGCAGTTTCTCAAACAGGGCGCCCCTGTTGTACAGCCCGGTCAGGTGATCGTGGGAGGCCAGGTAGAGCAGCTCCTTTTCGATCTTTTTCCGGGGGCTGACATCCCGTGCAATGCCCCGGAAGCCAACGATCTTGTTGTTGGCATCCCGAATAAAGGAGAGCGATGTCTCCACATAGAGCCGCTCACCGTTTTTTCGCACCAGCTCCCAGTCAAAGGGTGTGGGCAGCTGCCCGGTGCGAAAGGCCCGGTTGTAGGACCGGAACACTCTTGTGGCGGTCTTGCTGCTCATAAAGCTGCGGTACCCCATGCCGAGCAGTTCGCCTCCCGTATAACCGATCATTTTCAGCATGGAGCTGTTAAAGAAGGTGATGTGGCCGGCAAGATCCACCTCGAAATACCCCTCTTCGATGTTTTCAAGAATGGTTTTGTATTTTTCTTCGCTTTTCTCAATCTCCTGGCGCAGATGCTCCCGGCGGGTAACTTCCCGGTTGGAGCTCCAGGTCGCATGGTGGGCGAGTCTCCGCTGCTGGTCGGCGTTGAGCTGAATAAAGCGGGCACTGCAACGCCTGAGGCACCGGCCGTCCGGCGGGCCTTCCTTCTTTATAACCCGGTCTTCAATGATGCGGCAGGCGATGTCGTCGATATAGGTGTCACTGTCGTGCAGCAGCAGGTCGATCCGGGCGTCAAGGCCTTCAAGAGAGGATGCGGCACCCATATAGTCAAAGACGACCGCCTTTTTTGACAGGGCCGTGATTTTTCCCATGTGGATGCGACCCTGAACTAGGGCCGCAGCTGTGCCGTTGCCTACGGCGGTCTCGCAGGCGGATGTCTGTGATGTTTTGGTTGTCTGTGCCATAACGGTATGTCGGCCTGTGCGTGTGACAGGCGTTTCCCGAGGGCGCCATTGATGCGGCCGGACCCTCTTCGGCTATACTCCGGTCAAGGGGCAGGGGAACCGTCGGGCTTTCCCCTCCATCTGCCAACACTAAGAGAGCAAAAAACATGCCCGATCTGTCATATACGACAATTTGAGCAGTTTCAACAGTTTAAAATCAGTTCCGGTCGCTGACGCCCTTTGTGTGCCCAAAATTGTCACTTTTTCATGACGCATATTGAAGCCTCTGGCCGTGTTTTCGTGTACGGGGCTGAACCGGCGGCTGCTCATGGGAGAAAAGGAAAACCGGGGGGCACGCGAAAGCCGTCACGTTTACCGCCCATCATAGGCCAGGCGGTTTGAAAAGGCAATAACCGGCCGGGTTAACCGTGGCGCCGGTAGGTGGCCAGGAACTTGTGGGTCTCCCACTCCTCCAGCATGGCGTTGTAGGCGTGCAGAATGTCCTGGTGCCTGAGGATGCCCACCAGTTCTCCCGGCGCGCTGTTTTTGACCACCGGAATGTTTTCAATATCATATTTTTTGATATTTTTCAGGGCCATGGAAACCGGATCGGTTTCAGTGACCGGTGGCACCGGCACCACCAGGTCCCCGGCGATAAGCAGGTCCACCAGTTCGTGGGTGATCAGGGCCTGGCGCACTCCCTTTAAGGGAATCACGCCCAGGAGCCGGTTGTCGTCATCCACCACGCAGAGCTCGCCGTAGGCCGATCGCAGCAGCCGCTGCAGCAGCCGGTTAAAGGGCATGCGGTAGCTGACGGTTTCCACGTCGGTCACCATCAGCTGCCCCACCTTGATCTTTCCCAAAAGGTCTACGTCCCGCATGGCGTCCACGTCAATGCCCTCCTTGAGCAGGGCGTGGGCGTAAACGGTCCGTTTGTTTACGTAGATCACCACGATATAGGAGATGATGGAGGCGGCCATCAGGGGCAGCACGATGCGAAAGTCCCGGGTCAGCTCAAACACCAGCAGAATCGAGGTCAGCGGAATCGAGTTGATGCCGGCCAGGACCCCGCCCATGCCCACCAGGCCGAACACCACCGGATCCAGGGAGGTGCCCAGCAGGGTATTGACCGTGGTGGCAAAGAGAAACCCAAACATCACGCCGATGCCCAGGGCCGGGGCGAATGTGCCGCCAAAAGCCCCGGCCCTTAAAAACAGGGCCAGAAACACGATGCGAAACAGCATCAGCCAGAGTACCACGACCGGGGCAAAGGCGTTGTTGAGCACCGCGTTCATGGTGGTATACCCGATGCCGAACAGCTCGTTAAAGTGCAGCAGCACCAGGCCGAAGACAACGGCCACGGGCAACAGGCGGACAAAGGGGTTTTGGTTGCCCGGCAGCCGGTCGAACAGGTGCTTGACGGTTTTGGACGTGCCGAAGTAAAAAAGCGACATGGCGCCGCAGCATACGGCCAGCAACAGGAACCAGGGCAGATGGGCAAAATGGATGGGGGCGTAGTGCGGAATCGTGAAGATGACATCGTTGCCCAGAACCGCCCTGGAAAGGATGTCGGCCACGATGGAGGCGATGATCAGAAAGCTTAAGGCCTCGTTTTTCAGGTCATTTAACAGCACCACCTCAATGGCGAAAAAGACGCCGGCAATGGGGGCGTTGAAAACCGCGGATATGGCGGCCCCGGCCCCGGCAGCGGTGTAGATTTTGATGTTTTCCCGGTTGAGCCCGAACCACTGGGAAAGGGCCGATCCCATGCCGCTGCCGATCTTGGCGGCCGGGCCTTCGGGGCCGAGGGGGGCCCCGGTGCCGATGGTCATGATGGCGGCAAACATGTGAAACAGTGTGGTTTTTAAAGGGATGACGCCGTTTTTGATGATCAGGGCCTTGATGACGCTCTCCACCCCCCGTTCTCCGGCGGTTTTCGGAAACCGCACCGTGGCAACGGCCAGGACCAGGGCGCCCGCGACGGGCACCAGCATGATGGGGTGAAGAATGCCGGGCCACAGGAGGTCAAACCGGTCCGGGGAAAACAGCAGCCGCATCTCTTCGACGACATAGTGAAAGAAGATGGCGCCGATGCCGGCCAGCGACCCCACCAGCACGGCAAAGAGAATCTGGATCAGGTACCGGGAGATGTCCGAGGAAAAGCGAATATCGGCAAAGGCGTTCTGAAGAAACGCCGGTGTCCGGAATCGCCATTTTTTTGTGGGTTGGGTCATAATGAAGGGTGGGGCCGCATCCTATGTCCTTTGCCGAAAACCGCACCCCTCGCTGGCGCAGGTCAGTACCGTGCCCTCCTTTTTAGTGGTTTTTTCCACCACAAAAGGGGCGCCGCAGTCGGGGCAGGCCATGTCAACCGGCTTGTCCCAGGAGGCAAATGTGCATTTGGGAAACCGGCTGCATCCGTAAAACACCTTGCCCCTTTTTGACTTTTTTTCCACGATATCGCCGTTGCAGCCCGGTTCGGGGCACTTGACGCCGATGGGCGCGGCATTGGCGCCGGAGTTGAGGGACTGGGTACTCTTGCAGTCCGGATAGGCCGAGCAGGCCAGAAAATCACCGTACCGGCCCTGCTTGACCACCATGGGGCTGCCGCACTTTTCGCAGGATTTTCCCTCGGCAACGGTGAGATCCGGTTCCACCGGCTCCACGGTCCCCTTGTCTGTGCGGGCGTAGTTGCGGGAAAATTTGCAGTCCGGATACCCGGAGCAGGCCAGAAACGGGCCGTTCTTGCCCAGTTTGATCTTGAGTTCCTTGCCGCACTCCGGGCAGGAAAGCCCGGTGTCCATGCCCACGCCCTTGACGCTGCGCATTCGGTCTTTGGCGGCCTCAATCCGCTGGGAAAAGGGACCGTAGAACCGCTCCAGCAGGCGGACGGCCTGAAGCTGGTCGGATTCAATGCGGTCCAGGTCGTTTTCCATGTTGGCGGTAAATTCGATGTCTAAAATGGTGGGAAAGTTTTCCACCAGAAGGTCGTTGACGATAAATCCCAGTTCCGTGGGCCGGAACGCCTTGTTGATCAGGTCCACGTAGCCCTTGTCCCGAATGGTGGAGAGGATGGTGGCATACGTACTGGGCCGGCCGATGCCGTTTTCTTCCAGCTCTTTGACCAGGGATGCTTCTGAAAAGCGCGGGGGAGGAGTGGTGAAGTGCTGCTTCGGATCCAGTTCGATGAGCTTAAGGACCTCTTTTTCATCAAGCTGCGGCAGCTTGTCCCCTTTATCTTTGTCCGGTGCGCCGTTTTTGTCCTCCTCGGGTTGATAAAGGGCCATGAATCCGGGGAAGCGAACTGTGGAGCCGCTGACCGACAGCAGGTAGTCGCCGGCGGCAATGGTGATGGTCTTCTGGTCGATCTGGGCCTCGCTCATCTGGGAGGCCACAAATCGTTTCCATATCAGGGTATAAAGGGTCAGCTGATCTTTGGACAGGTACCGCTTGACACTCTCCGGCGTGTAGGATATCCCGGTGGGCCGAATGGCTTCATGGGCGTCCTGGACCTTGTTTTTGTTGGCAAAAAACCGGGGCCGGTCCGGCGCGTAGTCATTGCCGAACACGGAGCGGATATGGGCCAGGGCCTCGTGGGCCGCTTCCGGGGCGATACGGGTGGAGTCGGTACGCATGTAGGTGATCAGGCCCACGGGTTCCCCGGGTCCCAGGTCGATGCCTTCATAGAGCTCCTGGGCCACGGCCATGGTTTTTTTTGCGGTAAATCCCAGCTTGCGAATGGCCTCCTGTTGCAGCTTGCTGGTGGTAAAGGGCGGCTGGGGGTTTCGCTTGATCGTTTTCTGAACGATTTTGTCAACGGTAAAGGCCTGACGGGACAGTTCGTCAACGATCCGGTCGGCCTCGGCCTGGTTGCCGATGGTGATGTTTTTTGTCCCTTTTTTGACCAGCTTTGCTTCGAACCGGGGCGGATTGGCCCCTTCCAGGGCAGCGGTGATCGACCAGTACTCCTGGGGATCAAAGGCGAAAATCTCCCGTTCCCGGTCGCAGATGATGCGCACGGCAACAGACTGGACACGGCCGGCGCTCAGGCCGTTTCGTACCTTGCGCCACAAGAGCGGGGATATCTGGTACCCCACCAGCCGGTCCAGAATGCGCCGGGCCTGCTGGGCATCGTACCGGTTCCGGTTGAGCTCCGTGGGCTCGGTCAGCCCCTTTTGAATGCCTGTTTTGGTGAGTTCGTGAAACATCACCCGGTGAAACCGGCGCCCCTTTTTCTTGAGCAGGTCGGCCACGTGAAAAGCGATGGCCTCGCCTTCCCGGTCCGGGTCCGGGGCCAGGTAGATATCGTCGGCGTCCCCCACGGCGCTTTTCAAGGCCTTGATTACCTTCTGCTTGCCTTTGATGTTGACATAGTCGGGGGCAAACCCGTTGTCGATATCAATGCCCAGCTCATGGGGCGGCAGATCCCTCAGGTGACCGGAAGTGGCGGTGACGCTGTAGGCGTTTCCCGTATATTTTGTAATGGTTTTGACCTTTGTCGGTGACTCGACAATGATAACCGGTTTATTCACTGTAATCCCCTTTAACCCGAATATTTCATAAAATTTTTCGGTATTTATAAGTTTCTATATACAAACAATGTGTTGGAGAAGAACCCCGCAGTTTTCAAGCATACAAACTGTCATGGGCGATTTGAGGCATGTGGTACCAATTCTTATGTCTAAAAATTTTACCCTTCGGGCGAGCCGCCTTGACCGCAGCTGCTGTGTTGCGTGACATTCGCGGTAGATTCACTACAGCTTCATGTCTCGCGCCTTGCATCTGCGACCAAATCGGCTCGTGCAACATCCGGGTTAATAAGGAACCGTTTTCCCGGTTCCTGGGTTACAAACCCTTTGAGTTCCAGTTGCAGCAGGATGCCTGCTGTTTTTCCCGGCGCCATGGCCGCCTTCTGGGCGATTTCGTCAATATGCACCGGGTAAGGTTCAAGGGTTTGTAACACCCGTACCTCATCCGTGTCAAGGCCGGGGGTCGGTTTTCCGGCGTGTTTGTTTTCATCGGCCCGGTCCGACGCCGCCGGGGCGGTTGCGGGGCCGGCGGCAAGCCGGGGAGATATCTCGGCGATCACGTCCGATGCCTTTTCCACCAGGATCGCCCCCTGTTTGAGCAGGCCGTGGGCACCGGTGCTTTTAAAGGAGGTGATGCTGCCGGGCACGGCAAATACCTCCCGGCCCTGCTCCATGGCCAGCCGGGCCGTGATCAGGGACCCGCTTCGGGCCGCCGCCTCCACCACGATGGTGCCCAGGGAGAGGCCGCTGATCAACCGGTTGCGCAGGGGAAAGTGGTGGGCGTCGGGCTCGGCAAAAAGAGGGAACTCTGATATCACGGCCCCCTGCCCGGCGATGCGCCGGGCCAGTTCCATGTTCTCCGGCGGATAGATGCGGCACAGGCCGCTGCCCAGAACGGCGTATGTCAGGCCGTTGTTGTCCAGTGCCCCGGTGTGGGCCGCGGTGTCGATGCCCCTGGCCATACCGCTGGCCACACACAGGCCCATGGCGGCCAGTTCGCCGCTCAACTGGGTGGCCATGGAGAGGCCGTACCGGGTGGGGCTTCGGGATCCGACAATCGATATGCACCCCGCGTCCGGCACCAGCTTTCCCCACACGTAGAGATAGGGGGGCGGGTCATGGATTTCCCGCAGCAGGGCGGGGTAGCCGGGATCGGTCAGGGGGACGATGGAAATGGCTTTCCGGGCGCAGGTCTCAAGCACCTTTTCAATATTGTCCGGTGTCTTGTGGGCTCGGATGGCCGAGGCCAGGGTGTCTGATATGCCCTGGACCCCCAGCAGGTCGGACCGGGCAGCACTCAGCACTTTCTCCGGTGAGCCGAACCGGTCGATCAGCCGCTTGAACAGGAGGTTGCCCACGCCGGGAACGCTTTTCAGAGTAAACCAGGGGGTGAGATTTTCCATGGCGGACGGCCTTGTAATGCATCTTGTTTTTTTGATCGTGGTGTTGCACTTTACCAAAATAGGTCAGGACACATCCCGGTTCAAGAACAATTTCCTTTTCAACTGGATGCACGTTTTGCCGGGTTTGCACCGACACCTTTGTGCGCGTCGTGTTAAAAAGCGGCCGGCCTTCTGAGAAGGTTCAGCCGCTTCAACACGAAGGGCGCGAAGTCTCTTCCGTCATTGCGAGGAGCAAAGCGACGAGGCAATCTCCTTCGCATATGGCCAGGATTGCTTCGCTGCGCTCGCAATGACGCGTGGATCGGCCAGGATTGCTTCGCTTCGCTCGCAATGACGCGTGGCCGGCCTGCTATTTTTTCTTCCACAAAAGCAGGATCGGGCTGGCAACGAAAATAGAAGAGTATGTGCCGACCCCGATGCCCACAAGCATGGCAAAGGCAAAATCGTGAATGATGGTGCCGCCGAACACAAACAGGGCCGCTACCACAATCAGGGTGGTGCCGGAGGTGAGCAGGGTCCGGCTCAGGGTCTCGTTGATGCTGGTGTTGATGATATCGGGCAGGGATTTGCGGGAGAGCTTTTTCAGGTTTTCCCGAATGCGGTCGAACACGATGATGGTGTCGTTGAGGGAATAACCGATGATGGTCAGCAGGGCCGCGATGATGGGCAGGGAAAACTCCTTGCCGGTGATGGAAAAAATACCCACCGTGATGGTCACGTCGTGAATCAGGGCCACGATGGCGCCCATGGCGTATTTTAGCTCAAGGACCCAGAAAAGGACCAGGGAGACCACCAGGGCCACCAGGATCAGGTAGGGAATGCTGATGCCCAGCATGGAAAAGAGCCACACCGCCAGGATCAGGCCCCCGGCCACCACGCCGGCCACTACCCACTTCATCTCGAACCGGCCCGATATATAGATATTGATAAACAGCAACGAGAAAAACAGGGCCATCAAGGCTTTGCCCCTCAGGCTTTTACCCACCGTGGGGCCCACCATCTCCACCCTGGTGATCTCCGCGGTCTGTCCGGTGGCGCCGGCCAGGGCGGTTTTTACCTTGTCTTCAAAGTCGTCGCCCGATATGCCGGTCATGTCCATGGCGCTGTTGACAAGGTACTGGCAGTCCCCCTCTTTGGGGTGGCCATAGGCCTGAACCGTGGAAACATCGATGCCCACGGTCTTCAGGCTCGAGGCAATGGTATTGGTACTCACCGGCGAGGCGAATTTGACCTGCACCAGGGTGCCGCCGGCAAAATCGATGCCGTACCTGGGGCCGCCGTGGGCCACAAGAGAGATGATGGTGATAAGGATCATCGCCGCGGAGAACACAAAGGCGTATTTCTGTTTTCCCACAAAGTCGATGGTGGTGCCGTCTTTGATGATTTCGAACATGCCTGTCTTATCCTTGTCTGTATGTTAAATGCTCAGGTGCGTGACCTTGCGCCGGGTCAATATGAGGTCGAATATCTGGCGGGACACCACCAGGGCCGTGAACAGGCTGGCCATCACGCCCAGGCTCAGGGTGACCGCAAATCCCTTTACCGGGCCGGTGCCGAATTGAAAGAGCACCACGGCCGCAATCAGGGTGGTGATGTTGGCGTCCAGAATGGTGAGGGCGGCCCGGTCGAACCCGGCGGCCACCGAGGCCCGGGGGGGCTTGCCGGTCCGTATTTCCTCACGGATCCGTTCAAAGATGATGACGTTGGCGTCCACGGCCATGCCGATGGTCAGAATGATACCCGCAATGCCCGGCAGGGTCAGGGTGGCGCCCAGGGCCGCCAGGCCCGCGGCGATCAGCAGAATATTGAACACCAGGGCGACGTCCGCGATCAGGCCCGCCTTGCGGTAGTAGGTCGCCATAAAGAGCACCACGATCAGGCCGCCGATGTACATGGACATCAGGCCCTTGTCAATGGACTCCTTGCCCAGGGAGGGCCCCACGGTCCGCTCTTCCAGAATTTTGACCGGTGCGGGCAGGGCCCCGGCCCGCAGCACAATGGCCAGGTCATGGGCCTCGTCCATGGAAAAACTCCCGGTGATCCGGGCCGCGCCGCCGGTGATCCGGTCCTGAATGACCGGCGCCGAATGAATATGATTGTCCAGGACAATGGCCAGCCGTTTTTTCAGGTTCTCCTCGGTGATTTTCGCGAAAATATTGGCCCCTTTCCGATTGAAGGTGATGGAAACATAGGGCTCGTTATACTGGGCGTCGATCTGGACCCGGGCATCGGACAGGTCCGCGCCGGTCAGGGGGGTGCCGCGCTTGATCAGCAGGGGGGACTTGATGGTTCGACCGGTATCCGGGTCGGTGGAGACTTCGTAGAGCAGTTCACTGCCCGGCGGTACCTGGCCCCTTACCGCTTTGGCCACGTCGTTTTCCTCATCCACCAGCCGGAACTCCAGCAGGGCGGTTTTGCCGATCAGGTCCTTGGCCCGCTGGGGATCGGTAACACCGGGCAGCTGGACCAGAATCTGGCGTCTGCCCTGAATATGAATGACGGGCTCGCTGACCCCGAACTGGTCGATGCGGTTGCGAATGGTCTCTAAGGCCTGCTCCACGGCCATTTTCTTGAGGTGGGCGACCTCGTCATCGGGAAGGCCGAGCACCTGCTCCAGGGTGTTGTCACGCCTGGACGAGGAGACAATGGCCAGGCCGGCAAAATCTTTGTCCAGAACCTGCTTGAACCGTTCGATGTTCTCTTCGCCCCTTGCAAGGACGCTGATTTTCTGGCCCTTTGCCGTTACATCGGTATGCCGGACCCGTTCTTTGCGCAGGGTCTCTTCAAGGTCCCGGCCAATGCCCGATATCTGGGCCTCCACCGCTTTTTCGGTCTCCACCTCAAGAATCAGGTGCATGCCGCCCTGAAGGTCGAGCCCCAGGTTGATGGTCTTTCTCGGCCACCATTCCGGATTGATGGTGGGCAGAACATAGATCAGGGCCGCCACCAGAACGGCCAGGGTGATGGCCTGTTTCCATTGGAAATTCTTCAACGCCGTCCATCCTTTCCCAAGAGAATCACTTTTTTTCTTTTTTGTCGGCTTTATCCGCCCGGGCAGGGGCACTGGCCTGTTTTTTGGCGGCAATGCTCTGCCGGGAGACCTTGATGCGAACTTTGTCGGCGATCTCCACCGTCACGGTGTCGTCATCCACTGCCGTGAGGCGGCCGTGAATGCCGCCGTTGGTGATGACCAGGTCGTCCTTTTTCAGGCTGCTGATCATCTGCTGCTGCTCCTTGGCCTTTTTTTGCTGGGGCCGGATCAGCAGAAAATAGAAGATCACGAAAATGATGATCAAAGGGGCCAGGCCCATGAGGCCGCCGCCCTGACCCTGGGGGGCGCCGCTCTGTCCCATTGCGTAAGCGATGTCTGCGAACACGATTTTCTCCTTGCTTCTGTGACGCGGTTAATCTTTCGCCGGCAACCACAGGGTGTCGCCGTCGAACTCCAGTTTGGTTATGTTCTTATAGTCGATTTGATCCAAAAGCGCAAAGACTTCATCCATTCTGTAGACCACAATTTTTTCCAGTGGATGAATCATGTGAAGGTCCGTCGTCGTCCGGCGGTCCCGAAGGTTGTAAATGGTGACCGTGGATTCGGAAAATTTGAGAATTTTCCCCACCCCGGAGCTGGTGCCGTCCCGGGCGGCCTCGTCAGACAGCGGATCCAGGGTGATCCCTTTTTCCTCCAGGTAATCGGCCAGCAACCGGAAATGGATGTTCCAGAGGTTTTCGCCGGGCCGTACCACATGAATGCCATACTCCCGGACCCGGTCCCTGTCGATGCGGCCCGTGCCTGCCAGGTCCGATTCCACCACTTTTCCCCGGTCGATGTCCGCATCCTCGGCAATGGTCCGCATGGCCACGGTCTGATCCCCGACTTTTACGGCCTCATCCTCCCTGGCCACCAGGTCCACACCGGTGTCCAGGCCGTATTTTTCCTTACGCCGGTCCATCTCGCCGGCCAGGGTGTCGTTGTCGTCAAGGTCATTGTAGTCCAGTACTTCAGGGGCCTGATCCATGGGCAAGATTGCCCGGGAGGCCGTTTCCGCGGGAACCGGTGGGGAGGATGTCCCGGACCGGGTGGTGTGCCAGAAAAAAATTCCGGCGGCCAGGGCCGCAAGAAGCACCGCCGCCAGAACCGGTATTCGAATATTGGACGCGCGGGCCGGTTTTTCGTTGTTGCTCATGTGCCGTCTCCTTTTTTCCCGGGGCATTTGGTTGTTAAAAGGGGACCGGCAGCCGGTGTGAACAGGCGGCTCTCCCCGGGCCGGACCGGTTACGAGAGGTCTGTCTCCCCATCGGCGGAGCCGTTCGGCTTGCCTTCAAACCGGATGTCGCTTTCCCCCAGGTGCATGGCCGGGTCTCCCGTGATGGTGATGGCAAGGTCCCGGCGGGCCTCCAGCTCCAGCAGCTCGGTGCGCTTTTTGTTGAGCAGGTAGTCGGCCACCACCGCCGGCACCGTGGCGGTGACGGCCACACCCCGGTGTTTGAGGGACTCCAGCCGAAGCCGCCGCAGCACGTTGATGCCCAGTTTTTCCGTGGCCATGACATAGCCCCGGCCCCCGCAGTGGCCGCACGTCACCATGCTGGAGGTTTCAATGGACTGCCGAAGCCGCTGCCGGGACATCTCCAGAAGCCCGAACTTGGAGATTTTCCCCACATCGGTCCGGGCCTTGTCCTCCTTGACATGGGCTTTGAGTGCCCGCTCCACGGCGGCGTTGTTCTTCCTCGGCTTCATGTCGATAAAGTCGATGACGATCAGGCCGCCCATGTCCCGGAGTCTCAACTGGCGGGCGATCTCTTCGGCGGCCTCCAGGTTGGTCTGCAGGGCCGTCTCCTCAATGGAGTGCTTCTGCCGGGACTTTCCGGAGTTTACGTCAATGGAGACCAGGGCCTCGGTCTGGGTCAGGACGATGGAGCCGCCCGATGGGAGCTGAACCCGGTTTTCAAAAATCGATTCGATCTGGCTTTCCAGTTCATGCTTGGTGAAGATGGGCTTGGCGCCCTGGTAGAGCCTGACGATTTTGGCATGTTTGGGCGAGACCAGGGCCACGAAATCCTTGACCTCCTGGTGAACCGCCGGCTCGTCGATGAGAATCTCCTGAATATCGGCGGTCAGGTAGTCGCGGATGGCCCGGACCGCGAAATCCCGCTCCTTGTGAATGGCGGCCGGCGCCTTCTGATTCATGCCCTCTTTTTTGATGGTTTTCCACAGCCGCATGAGATAGCTCAGGTCCTTGGCGATAACGGTCTTGGCGGCCCCTTTTGCCGCGGTGCGAAGAATGACACCGAAGTTTTCGGGCACCCGGAGCCCGCTGACGATTTCCTTGAGCCGTTTGCGTTCCTCTTCGTCTTCGATCTGCTTGGAGACCCCCTTGGTGACGCTGCCCGGCATCAATACGCAGAAACGGCCCGGAATGGAAAGAAAGGTGGTCAGGGCCGCGCCCTTGTGCATGATCGGGTCCTTGACCACCTGGACCAGCATCTCCTGGCCCGGCTTGATCAGGTCCCGAATGGAGCCGTCCACCTTGCTGTCCTGAAAATAGTCGGTGTGAATGTCGTGCTTCTGAAGAAACCCGTGCCGCTCTTCCCCGTAATCCACAAACACCGCCTGAAGGCTCGGCTCCACCCGCGCTACCAGGCCCTTGTAGATGTTGCTTTTCGTGGTGACCCGGGAGGTGGTTTCCAGGTGAAATTCGCAGAGCCGGTTGTCCTTGACCCTGGCGATGCGGCACTCTTCGGTGTCAACGGCGTTGATAAGAATTTTGTCCGTCATGGGGCGATGTCCTGTGTGTGTTCGTGTTGATTGCGGGTGAAGTGACCTGCTGTTCCAGATTGCTAAATATAGCCAGATAAATAGTGGATTGACGGAGTCAAGTCAATGGTTTTTCACATTGACGGCCGGGCATGTGACGTTTATCGGCATTCGGGCCAAGGTTACGGTTGATTTTTTCCGGTGCTTGGTGATAATGGAGAAGCATTGCCGGCCGGGCGCCTGCTCCATACAGGCGCTCTGCCGCCGGTATTTTCAAACGCGGTGGATTCAACCGCGATAACAGCGCCTGGAGCGCAGGCACAGGCAAACATAAAAAGGGTGTGTTGCAATGAGCGGCATCAGCGATACCTATCGGCCCGGGGAGATTGAGGCCAGATGGCAGGAGACCTGGAACAGAACCGCCATCTTCCGGGCCGCGGAAGACGGAAAAAAAGAGAAGTATTACCTGTTTGAGATGTTTCCCTATCCGTCGGGCCGGATTCACATGGGCCATGTGAGAAACTATACCATCGGCGACGTGGTGGCCCGTTATAAGATGATGAAGGGGTTTAACGTGCTTCACCCCATGGGATGGGACGCCTTTGGCATGCCCGCGGAAAACGCGGCCATTGCCAACAACACGCATCCAGCCCGGTGGACCCGGGAGAACATCGCCTACATGCGGGCCCAGTTGAAGCGGATGGGGCTCAGTTATGACTGGGACCGGGAGATCGCCACCTGCGACCCCGATTATTACCGGTGGGAGCAGTGGCTGTTTGTCAAAATGTATGAAAAGGGCATGGCCTACCGGAAAGACGCCTTTGTCAACTGGTGTGACACCTGCGCCACGGTGCTGGCCAACGAACAGGTGGAGGCCGGGGCGTGCTGGCGGTGCGGCCATGCCGTAAGGCAGAAAAAGCTGGCCCAGTGGTTTTTCCGCATCACCGATTATGCCGAAGACCTGCTGGTTTACTGCGACCAGTTGCCCGGCTGGCCGGAGCGGGTCACCACCATGCAGAAAAACTGGATCGGCAAGAGCGTGGGCGCTGAGATTCGTTTTCCGGTAAAGGACAGCGATATTCAGATCCCGGTCTTTACCACCCGGCAGGACACGGTGTTCGGGGCCACATTTCTCTGCCTGGCGCCGGAACACCCCCTGGTGACGCAGCTTGCCGCGGGCACCCAACAGGAGGCCGCGGTCAACGCCTTTGTGGAGAAGATGACCCTTACCGACCGCACCAGCAAGGCTGTGGAATCCTATGAGAAGGAAGGCGTGTTTATCGGCGCCTTCTGTGTCAACCCGGTCACCGGCCGGTCCATGCCGGTTTATACCGCCAACTTCGCCCTGATGGAGTACGGCACCGGCGCGGTCATGAGCGTGCCGGCCCACGACCAGCGCGATTTTGAGTTTGCCAAAAAGTACGACCTGGACATCGTGGTGGTGGTCAAGCCGGCGGATGCCGACCTGGCCGCTGAAATCATGACCGAGGCCTTCACCGGCCGGGGCGTGATGATCAATTCCGGCCCCTTTGACGGCATTGACAGCGGGGCGGCCCTGGACGCGATTGCCGAATACCTGGAGGAAAAGGGCATCGGCAAAAAAACCGTCAGTTTCCGGCTGCGGGACTGGGGCATCTCCCGGCAGCGGTACTGGGGAGCCCCCATCCCCATGGTTCACTGCGACGCCTGCGGCATCGTGCCGGTGCCCGAGGCCGACCTGCCCGTGGTGCTGCCCGAGGATGCCGATCTTCTGGAAGGGGGACGTTCCCCGCTGCCGGTGCTGGAATCCTTTGTGTCGGCCGTCTGCCCCAAATGCGGGAAAAAAGCCCGGCGGGAGACCGACACCATGGACACTTTTGTGGATTCGTCATGGTACTACCTGCGCTACTGCAGCCCGGAATGCGACCACGCCATATTCGACCCGGCAGCGGTCCGGTACTGGATGCCGGCGGACCAGTACATCGGCGGCGTGGAGCACGCGATTCTGCACCTGCTCTACTCCCGCTATTTTACCCGGGTTCTCCACGATCTGGACCTGGTGGACTTCAAGGAGCCCTTTACCCGGCTGCTGACCCAGGGCATGGTGTGCAAGGAGACCTACGCCTGCGAAGCCCACGGGTTTTTGTACCCGGAAGAGGTTGGAAAGACCGACGCCGGGGACCTGGTGTGCGTCAAGTGTGAAGGCCCGGTGACCGTGGGCCGGGTGGAAAAGATGTCCAAGTCAAAAAAGAACGTCATCGACCCCAACTTCCTGCTGGACAAATACGGGGCCGATGTGACCCGGCTCTTCTGCCTGTTTGCCTCGCCGCCGGAAAAGGGCCTGGAGTGGAGCGACCAGGGCGTGGAGGGGTCTTACCGGTTTTTAAACCGGGTATGGCGGTTTTTTGTGGAGTGGATGGACGCCATTGACGGCGTGGCCCCCTATAAAGGCGATGTGACGGCCCTGCCCGATGCCCTGCAGGGGCTTTATCGCAAGACCCACCAGACCATTGGCAGGGTTACGGCGGATATCGAGGAGCGGTTTCATTTTAATACCGCCATCAGTGCTGTCATGGAACTGGTCAATGAGATGTACACCATCAGCGACCGGCAGGACCCCACGGCCCGGCAGGTGATGCGGCATGCCGCGGAAACCGTGATCCTTCTGCTTTCCCCCATCGTCCCCCACCTATGCGAGGAACTCTGGGCCGGCCTGGGCCACACGGAAAGCATCCTGCGTCACCCCTGGCCCGCATTCTCATCCGAGGCCGCCGCTGAGCAGGAGGTCCTGGTGGTGGTCCAGGTCAACGGCAAGCTGCGGGACCGGTTTACCGCGCCGGCGGATGCCGACGTCAAAACCCTTGAGGCAAAGGCCCTGGCCTGTGAACAGGCACAGAAGTTTGTGGCCGGCAAGCCGGTCAGAAAGGTGATTGTGGTGCCGGGGAAGCTGGTCAATATTGTGGTTTAGCCGGTCCGTGTACTTTTCTTGGCGGCAAGAAAAGTACCAAAAGAACCGCGCCCTGCAACTTGGCCTTCGGCTTCCCTCGCGCGAATACTTTTTTCGGCGCGGGCAGGAACTCGCCCGCTTTGCGGTGCTCAAACAGCCTGCCCGCTTAATCCGAAAAAAGTGTTCGCGCTCGGCTGCGTTGCAACGGGCGGGATCAACCATTTATGCCCTATTTACCCGATAGAAATTCATTTTATAGTCCCACAACAGTTTTTGATAAAATTGGATCACTGAGCTAAAGGCCATAGGAAGAGAACATCCAGGGGAGAATCGATGTGAGAAGCCATTTTTTTATAATGCGTATCGTGATGTTCGGGCTGCTGGGGGTCGTGGCCTGCCATTTCGCCGGCTGCGGGTACCGGCTGGCGGGAAGCGGCGCCATGCCAGGCGGCATCGGGTCGGTCTGTGTGGTTGTTTTTGAAAACCGCACATCCAGGGCCGACGCGGGCAGCATCTTTTCAAACAGCCTGGTGTATGAATTTACCCGGCGGAGCGGCGTGGACCTGGTGGGCGAGGCCGAGGCGGAGGCCCGGCTGACCGGGGTGGTCGTCTCTCTTGCCACTGATACGATTACGCACCGGGACCGGTATGCCGCCGACGAGATGCGGGTGCGGGCCGTGCTGGATGTCCAACTGGTGTCCCGGGGCGGCGAGGTGCTGTGGTCGGTCAGGGGCCTGGCGGACAGGGAGACCTATGAAGTGGCCGGGGATGCGGCCTATCTGACCGAGGAAAGCAAGAAAGCCGCAATTATGCGGCTTTCAGAAAAAATGGCGGAAACCATCTACAACCGAATGACGGCCGACTTCTGACCACGGCCGGTTGTTCGTGTTATTTCGTGTCCATCCATTGCTTATGAGGACACAACAAAGGAAACTATTTTGCGGCGGCGTTTACCCGCCGGGTGAGGCGGGAGATTTTCCGGGACGCGGTTTTTTTGTGGATGGTGCCTTTGGCCGCTGTCTGGTCAAACAGCTTCTGGGCCGCCAGCAGGGTGGTTTTTGCGTCTTCCGCCGCACCGTCGGCCACCAGGGCGTCCACCTTCTTGGTGATGGTTTTCAAAGCGGTTTTTCGGGACTTGTTCCGCGTGTTCCGTACAATGTCCTGTTTTGCCCGTTTTAATGATGATTTGTGATTTGCCACTGTTGTTTCTCCTTCAAAAATAAAAAGTCTTCGAGAATTTAAATTTGCTATTATGCATCGGTAAGTCGGTGCTTGTCAATCTAATTTTTTCCTTTTTTACCCTTTCGGTTTGCGTTATAGTGGGCGGCGTAAATTACCTGCGGTGCCTGCGTACCGGGCTATCCCCCCGGCACGAATTAAGGAGTATCCATCCATCCATCTATTATGAGGACACGACAAAGGTTTCCAACCCAGAAATGAGAAAAGGCCATTTATGGATGGAAACCAGGGAGATCGCTATTAAGATGAGCCGTACGCCTCTTCGTCCTGTTCAGCGTGTCCTGCTATTATTTCCGCCAATGCATGATGTTAAGATTATTGATACCATGGTGGTGCCACCCATGGGCATTGCCTCCCTGGCCGCCTATGTCCGGGACATGGTGGATGTGGCCCTGCTGGACTGCGTGGCCGAGGGATATCGGCAGAAGGTATCGGTGGCCCGGCATATTGCCAGGGTAGGGCTGTCTGACGATGAGATTCTTGCACGGGTTCGAGCCTACAGGCCGGACATGGTGGGCCTCTCCTGTATTTTTTCCAACCAGTTTGCCTGCGTGAAGGACTTGAGCCGGAAAATCCGGGAAAAGGTGGATCCCGACATGGTGATTGTCACCGGCGGCACCCACCCCTCTTTTCTGCCGGAGCAGACCCTGTCTGAAGCTGATGTGGATTATGTGGTCCTGGGCGAAGGGGAACTGGGGTTAAAACAGATCATCGAGACGCATAACAGCGGGGGACGTATTGAAGATATTGACGGTGTCGCCTTTCGCACCGAAAATGGGGTTCAAGTCACCCCCCGCACCACCTGGATAGAGGACCTGGATACGCTTCCCTTTCCGGCCCGTGACCTTCTGCCCATGGAAACATATTTTGAGGCAAAGGTTCCCATGGCGCTTCACTGGCGAAAAGTGAGGAATACCCCGATCGTGTCCAGCCGGGGATGCCCTTTCAAGTGCCCGTTTTGTTCCTCCTGGCGTCACTGGGGCCAGCGGTTTCGCAAACGATCCGCCGAAAACGTTCTGGCCGAGATCACACACCTGAAAAGCCGGTACAACATTCAGGAGTTAAAGTGGCAGGACGACAACCTCACCGCGGACAGAAACCGGGCAAAGGCCATTTTTCAGGGTATGATCGACAGGGGGCTTGTCATGCCGTGGAACACGCCTAACGGTATTGCCCTTTGGACCCTGGATGGGGAAATGCTGGACCTGATGAAAAAAAGCGGGTGTTTTGAAATCACCCTGGCCGTTGAATCCGGCGATCCGGAGACCTTTCGGAGATTTGTTAAAAAGCCCTTTACGCTGGATCAGGCCGCTAAGGTGGCAAGAATGGCCAGAGAACGGAGGATTACCACAGTCGCCTATTTTATTCTGGGGTTTCCCGGAGAAACCGTGCGGCAGGTAAAAAGTTCCATACGGTTCGGCCTTCGTATGGGGGTGGATTACCTGGTGCCCTTTATCTTCAACCCCCTTCCCGGGTCGGAACTGTGGCAGGAGTGTATGCAAAAGGGGTTTCTTTCTGACAGCCTTCAATATGAAAGATCAAATAACTATATGGATCCCGGTGCGTTGGTGAGTGCCGGGCCTGACGGTAAAGTCTCCGGCGGTGGGGATGAAGTCAGCTACGTGCAGGGCATGGCTTACCTTCAAAACCTGGCAAAGCTTCCTTTTCGTAACCCCCGGGAGTTTATGGCCAACTACAGCCGCAAGCTGCTAACAGCCCCCTGGTTTCTGGTGGATTTTCTCAAAGTGCTCTGGAATACCCGGAGCATAATCGTCAGCGGCATCAGACAATCCAGCCTGTTTGTAAAAAGGAATAGATAGATGGCGGATATTTCAAGACCCCTGCGCCCCATTCGGCGGGTGATGCTGCTCTTTCCGCCCATGTACGATGTCAAGCTCATCGACACCATGGTGGTGCCGCCCATGGGCATTGCCTGCCTGGGGGCCTATATTCGGGACATGGTGGAGGTCTCCCTTCTGGACTGCGTGGCCGAGGGGTATCGGCAGGCCGCGCCGGTCAACCGGGAGGTGGAACTGGTGGGCCTTTCCGCGGACGAGATTCTCGCCCGAATCCGGGCCTGCGCGCCTGACATGGTGGGCATCTCCTGCATTTTTTCCGGCCAGATCGCCTGCGTGGAACAGCTCAGCCGCCGTATTCGGGACGAGATTGATCCCGACATGGTGATCGCCACCGGCGGTACCCACCCCTCTTTTCTGCCGGAGCAGACCCTGACCCGGACCGCGGTGGATTACGTAGTGCTGGGCGAGGGCGAGCTGGGCTTGAAACAGATTATCGAGGCCCACAACAGCGGGAACCGGATCGACAACATCGACGGCATCGCCTTTCGCACCGAAAACGGCGTTCACGTCAACCCCCGCACCACCTGGATAGAGGACCTGGACACCCTTCCTCTCCCGGCCCGGGACCTTCTGCCCATGGAGACCTATTTTTCCGCCCGGCTGCCCATGGGGTTTCACTGGCGCAAAACCCGCAACACCCCTATTGTGTCCAGCCGGGGATGTCCCTTTGGCTGCCCGTTCTGCTCCTCCTGGCGCCACTGGGGCCAGCGGTTTCGCAAACGGTCACCGGAAAACGTGCTGGCCGAGATCGAACACCTGAAAACCCGGTACAACATTCAGGAGTTAAAGTGGCAGGACGACAACCTCACCGCGGACAGAAACCGGGCAAAGGCGATCTTTTCGGGTATGATCGACCGGGGGCTTGTCATGCCGTGGAACACGCCCAACGGCATCGCCCTCTGGACCCTGGATGAAGAAATGCTGGACCTGATGAAAAAGAGCGGATGCTTTGAAATTACCCTGGCCGTGGAGTCCGGGGACCCGGCCTCCTTTGAAAAATACGTACGCAAACCCTTTACCCTGGACACGGCAAAGCGAATCGCCGGCCTGGCCAGGGAGAGGGGGATTGCCACGGTGGCCTATTTTATTCTCGGGTTTCCCGGAGAGACCATCGACCAGATTAAAAATTCCATGCGCTACGCCCTGGACCTGGGCGTGGATTATCTTTCTCCTTTTGTCTATACGCCGCTGCCCGGCTCCGATTTGTGGCAGCAATGCGTTGAAACGGGTCTGGTCACCGATGGCTACTCTTACAAGGATGCCAACAATTTTTTCAAACCCGATTTTGATACCCAGCTTTTTGATATTGACGAGGTGTATCGCCTTCAGGGCAGGGCCTACCTGACCAACCTGGCAAAGCTTCCCTTTCGCAACCCGGCCGAGTTTCTGGCCTGGTACAGCCGCCGTCTGATCTTTCGGCCGGTTTTTCTGCGTGATTTTTTTCAAAACCTCTGGAAGTTTCGGCTGCAGGTGTTTATCAACAGGAGAGTCGTACGGACAGCGGATCGAAAGGGACGGCAATGACCGTTCGAACCCTGCGGTCGGTCAGGCGGGTGATGCTGATTTTTCCGCCCATGCACGACATTCGCCACGTGGATACCATGGTCTGCCCGCCCATGGGCATTGCGTCTCTGGCCGCCCATATTCGGGACCGGGTGGAGGTGCAGCTTCTGGACTGCCTGGCCGAAAACGGCGCCCGCCGGGTGGCGGTCAGCGAAAAGATTGAGCGGGTGGGCCTGCCCTATGACGATATTCTGGCCCGCATCCGCGGGTTTGCGCCAGACATGGTGGGCCTCTCCTGTATTTTTTCCAGCCAGTTTTCCTGCGTAACCGAGATTGCCCGCCGGGTCAAAAAGGAGATCGACCCGGAGATGATCGTTGTGACCGGCGGCACCCACCCCTCCTTTCTGCCGGAAATGACCCTGGAGCATCCTTACATTGACTACGTGGTGCTGGGCGAAGGGGAGCTGGGGCTGGAACGGATCATTGAAGCCCACAACAGCGGCGGCCGGATCGAGGATATCGACGGCATCGCCTTTCGCACCAAAAGCGGGGTTCAGGTCAATCCCCGCACCACATGGATAGAGGATCTGGATGTGCTTCCCCTGCCAGCCAGAGATCTTCTGCCCATGGAAAACTATTTTGCGGCAACGGTGCCCATGGGCCTGCACTGGCGAAAAAAGAGAAACACGCCCATCGTGTCCAGCCGGGGCTGCCCGTTTGGCTGCCCGTTCTGCTCCTCCCATCTTCACTGGGGCAAACGGTTTCGCAAACGGTCCGCCGAAAACGTGCTCGCCGAGATTGAGCATCTTAAAAGCCGGTACAACATTCAGGAGTTAAAGTGGCAGGATGACAACCTGACCGCGGACCGAAACCGGGCAAAGGCGATCTTCTCGGGCATGATCGACCGGGGGCTTACCATGCCCTGGAACACGCCCAACGGCATTGCCCTCTGGACCCTGGACGAGGAAATGCTGGCCCTGATGAAAAAAAGCGGCTGTTATGAACTGACCCTGGCCATTGAGTCCGGAGATCCGCTCTCGTTCGCGCGGTATGTGCGCAAGCCCTTTACCCTGGACAAGGCCCGGCATGTGGCGGCCCTGGCCCGGCGGACAGGTATTGCCACGGTTGCCTATTTTATCATCGGGTTTCCCGGCGAGACCCTGGCCCAGATTGAAAACTCCATGCGGTACGCGCTTTTGCTGGGGGCGGATTACCTGGTGCCGTTTATCTACAACCCCCTTCCCGGCTCCGAGCTGTGGAAACGGTGCGTGGACGAGGGCCTTATATCCGATACCTACGCCTATGAGGGGGGCAACAACTATTTTCAGTCCGATTTAAGCGGCGCCGATTTTACCAGCAAGGATCTGCGGCGCATTCAGAGCCTGACCTATTTTAAGAACCTGTTGCGCCTGCCGTTTCGCAATCCCCGGGAATTTGCCGCCTGGTACAGCCGCCAGCTGTTTGCCCATCCCGATTTTCTAAGAACTTTTTTTCTCCATGTGCGCCAGACACTTTTGCGGCAGTAATTCCCATTTCATTTCAAAAAAGGCCTGTTTTATTCCGCCCGCTTCCAGTCCGCCGGATAGTGATGATACGTGGTTTTGGGTTGAATCACGTCGCCGAACAGGGCAGTGGCTCCTTTGCGGGCGGTACCCATGGAAAAGGCGGCCATGGCCACGCTTTTTTCAAAAGCGGTCAGCCGGCCCACCATGAGTTCCACGTCTTTGCGAATGTCCCGGACCACGGCCCGCAGCTTTTCATCCGGCGCCAGCAGCTCCATGTCGTAAAGGGCGCTTTTGTAGAACCACATCCGTTTTTCAATGAGCCGAGCCCGTTTTTCAAGCGGGGCCGAGCCCGATCCCTTAAAAGAGAGGTACCCGCGGAAGGTGGTATGAATCAGCCGGGCCAGGCCCGGGCCCAGCTCGTGGAACTCCTTTAAGTAGGCCGCGCGCTGAATCTGCTCAGCCTGGTGAAGGGAAAACCGGGGATGGAAAAACCAGGGCTGCTTAAAGGCGTGGCACTCTTCGTAGGGAATGCCCTCCAGTATTCTGTTTTCCCTGTTTAATCGTTCGTAAAGCGGTGTGCCCGGCACGGGCGAGAGATGGGCAAACTGGCTGAAGGCGGGCCGGGCCGCGATGTGATCGTCGATCTCTTCCCATATGTTTTCCGGGGTATGGCAGTCCAGCAGCAGAATGGAGGAGAGAATCACGCGCACGCCCCATCGCCCCAGTTCGTCCACCAGGGTTTTCATGTCCGCGCCGGCGTTCTTGGCATAGGTCTGGAATTTGCTTTCCCGGCCGATCCACAAGGTGTCGACGCCCATTTCGGCAATCTCTTTTGGATCAAACCGGAGCAGGGCGTCGGCCGACCCGAAGGTGCCGTAGGAATAGGGCTTTTCATGCTTTACCATCAGGTCCCGGAGTTCTTTTGCCCTTTTTACATGGGCGGTGAAGTTGTCGTCCCCCACCAGGCCCATGGCCACGGTGCGGTGGCGCCGCTCCAGCCGGACCATCTCCTTAAAGACATCCTCTCCCGTGTCCAGGAGCATATGGTGCTTCTGGCCGAAAAAATGGGTGGTGGAGCAGAAGTCGCACCCCCGGTTGCAGCCCAGGGCCGTTACCAGGCAGGGCAGGTAGCTGTTTGTGGGAATGCCCAGCACCTGGAGGGTGCGGTTGCCCACGTCCGGATGGACAAAGTCAAAATCAGGGGAAAACCCCAGCAGCTCGCGCACGAACCGAATGCCCTCGCCGATGCAGACATGGTCTGCCTCAACGGTTTTTTCAAGATCGGGCAGCATGGCGACAAACCCGCCGATAATGATTTTGCTTTGCGGCGCGTATTCGCGAATGGCCTCGGTCATGCGCTTGACCTTGTAAAAATTGGGAATGATGGAGCCGATGCCCACATAGTCATACCCCTTTTTGATTTCCGCGATAAACCGGGGCCAGGTGGGAAAGTCAAGCACCGTCACATCCGCCGGCACATTGGCCCCTATCAGGTGAAGGCCGTAGGTGGGATAGTGAATGCGGGGGGAGTAGATGCCCTGGAAATGGGTGATCTGGTTGTGAAACAGCTCGGGAATGGACTCCTTTCGGCTGTAAATGTTGTCAATGGCAAACGGTTTGAATGCGCCGGTCAGCAGCAGCCTGGGTTGTTTTTTCACGTTTCACGGGTCCTTGTATGTCGCCGGTCTGTAATCGACATCGCTATCGGGATCGCAATCGACCCCATTAATTTTCATTTTCCCTTGTTTTGCTTATCAGGGTACTTTTTTTGGCGGCAAGAAAAGTACCAAAAGAAGGGCATTCAAACCCACACCCCGGGTATGGCGGTGCCGCACGCGGCGCACCGGCCGTTTTTTATGCCCGGCTGGGTCACGTTGTACCCGTGGCGGAAAATCAGCACGCGGTTACAGTTGGGGCACCGGGTATGGACCCCTTCATGGTCCGGCACGTTGCCCACGTAAACATAGCGGATGCCGGCGGCCATGGCAAGGTTTCGGAACCGGGTCAGGACCTCCACCGGGGTGGGGGCAAGGCGGTTGAGCCGGTACTGGGGGAAAAAGCGAAGCAGGTGAAGGGGGTGATCAGGCCCCAGGGCCTCGACAATCCATGCGCACATCCGCCGGAACAGGGACTCCTCGTCGGTATAGCCCGGCACCACCAGGTGGGTGACCTCCAGGTGAACCCCCCGCCGGTGCAGAGTTTCAAGGGTGTCGAGCACTGGGGCCAGCCGGCCGCCGTTGAGTTTGCGGTAGAGGGCGTCGTCAAAGGATTTTAAGTTAATGTTGGCCCCGTCGATGACGTCACACAGGGCCGAAAGCGGATTTTTGCTGATATACCCGTTGGAGATCAGAAGGCTTTTGATGCCTTGTTGTCTGGCCAGGCGCGCGGTGTCGTACATGTATTCAAAAAAGGTGACCGCTTCCGAATAGGTGTAGGCAATGGACGCGGCGCCGGCCTGCCCGGCCGACTGGACCACGCCGTCGGGAAAGAGCTCGTAGTGGCGCAGTGTTTCCGGAGTCGCCTGGGAGATCTCCCAGTTCTGACAGTTGAGGCACCGGAAGTTGCACCCGGCCCCGGCAATGGAAAAGGCCGTGGTCCGGGGCAGAAAATGGAAAAGCGGCTTTTTTTCCACCGGGTCCACATTGATTGAACAGGGGTTGCCGTAGACCAGGGAGTAGAGAACCCCGTCGATATTGACCCTGGAGCGGCACAGGCCCCGGTCTCCCGGTAAAAGCCGGCATTCATGGGGGCAGATGGCGCAGGTAACGCTTCGGTCGGCATGCTTTACGTAGTCAAAGGCTTCGACAGACCATTTCCAGGGAGTTTCCGGCGCGCTGTTTTTAAACACCGACCCCGTGATATCAGAAGGGCCGGAGGCCCGGCGGGTCTTTGTTCCCCACAGGTCAAACCCCGCCGACGGGCCGGGAAAGCAGAGCAGGGCCGCGCCCGTCATACCCGCGGCCAGAAATTCACGCCGGGAGATCTGTTTCATGATGCATTCCCATTACCAGCATGCTGATCAGTTTAAGACCTATCAGGACTATGGCCGTGCCGGCCAGGCCGAACCGGGGAATCAGCAGAATGCTGGCGGCAAGGGCCCCGAAGGCGGCGCCCACCAGGTCGGCGGAAAAGGCGTTGACGGCAAGTTTATGGGTGTCGCCGAACCGTTGAAGAATGGCGGCAAACTGGAATCCGCAGGCCCAGGAGACAGCAAAGCCGAACACCAGGTAGGCCCAGGGGCTGAGGTTTGCCTTTATGCCGTACAGCAGAAGGGCAAACCCTCCCACCAGCACGATCAGCAGGGCGTCTGTCCCCAGAATGGTTGTTTTTGACCGCTGTTGCAGGCGCTGTCCCATCCACGCGCCGGGCAGGAGACCGGCCAGAAACACCGTCACCAGCAGGCCGATTTGAAAGTAAATATAGCCGAAAAAGATCTGGAAGGCAAAGATGGCCAGGATCTCGGCGGCCATGTGAACAAAGCCGTTGGAAAAGAGCACCACCTCTCCGGCCGAGGCCCGGACCAGCCAGACGGCCAGCACCAGGCCGGCGGCCAGGAAGAAGGGGGCCGGGGACTGGCCGAACAGGGAAAACCACCGGGTAAACATTTGCTGCATCAGGACCGGGGAGAGGTCGGTATTGACAGGGGCCACCGGGTCGATTTGGGCGGAAAGGTAGGCCACCCGCCGGGGTGTGATTGTACCGTGAAAATATCCCGATACATGGGCCGTGGAAACCCCCTTTTTTTCAAGGCGATCCGGAATGTCCAGGGTCACGGGCCGGTCCGAACAGAGGAAAAAGGTCTTTCCGCCGGGCACCAGGGCCACGTGGGCAAAGGTGCGGGCCGCGGTGTTGTAAACCGTGGAGAGCTTTCGCCGGTCGGCTTCGGCCACGTAGGCGTCAAACCCCTCCATGGCAAAGGCCAGAACCCCGCCGGGGGAAAGCCGCCGGCGGGCCTGAACAAAGAAAGATTCGGTGTAAAACCGGTTGAGCTGAAAGGTGTCAGGCTCGGGCAGGCAGACGATAATGGCGTCATAGGCCGGGCCCGGACCGGCCAGCAGGCGCCGGGCATCCTGGTGGATCACGGTCACGTTGGGGGCCGGGGAGAGCAGGTCGAACCGGAACATGGCGCCGGCCACTTCCGGGTCCAGTTCCACGTAGTCGATATGGCCGGGCCGGTGTTTTTCAATTTCGCCAAGGATGCCGGACAGGGCCGACACCAGCAGCACCCGGCCGGGCGTGTCGACCTGGGCCAGGGGATAGTGAGCCATTTCTTCGGCGGCCTGGGGATCGGATGTGCCGGCCACGGGCCGGCCATCCACAAAAAGGGTGTGCTGAAGCTGGTGGCGGGTAACCACGATGCGGCCGTAGCGGGACTCTTTGTAATGAACGACCTCTCCCTGGCCCGGCGCCAGAGTGGCCTGCTCAACAGCCAGGCCGGCCATCAGGATGAGGGCCGCGGCACCGGCCCCCGCAAGGGTGGCCGCCCGCATTTGTCTTATCGTGGTAAAAAGCCAGAGGGCGGCGATCAGCAGGAAAAAGCCCGTGATCATCAGGGCCGTCATGGGGGTGGCCAGAAAAATCAGCACAAAGGAGAACAAGGCGCCGCCGGCCACGTCCCCGATGTTGTCGGTCATGTAAACGGAGGCGCCGGCATAGCCGGGCTCCCGGGACCGGAGCACCAGGAGGCTGTAGGGCAGCAGAAACCCGATCAGCAGACAGTAGGGGGCTGTGGTGAAAAAAGAGAAGGTCAGCAGGCCGTAAAACCCGGCCTGGGTGCCAAAGGTAAAAAAAAGGTCACGCAGGATCCGGATGGCCAGCAGGTGGACCACCGGTAGGACCGCTGCGACCATGGAGAGCCGGGCCAGCGCCGCCGGCGAAACAGGGAGCAGGCCCCGGCCCGCCGGCCGGGCCAGAAAGGTGCCCAGGCCGCCGAGCACGAGCCAGTTGAAAAAAACCACCGCAATGGTCCATTCGTTGCCGGCAAACTGGGCCAGGAACTCGCGGATGGTCAGCAGCTGGGTGACCACCGACGATACGCCGGTGGCCAGAATCAGGGAGTTAACCGGGCTATTCAGTACCTTCAAAAGACTGCACCTGGTAGGTGGAGACTTCCAGCCCCCCCTGCTCCCATGCGTTTTCCGGCAGGCCCGCCTTGGCGCACAGGTGGGACAGAAATTCACCGGCATCGGGAAGCTGGTCCCACACCTGGGGCAGGAAGGTGGCTTTGAAAAGTCCCTTTTTGAGAATGACGCCGTCAGTGCCCGGCGACAGTTTGGACAGGAGGTCTTTTGCGTCCTTGTAGGCCAGGGGCTGGGGCTCGGTCAGCACGCTGACCTCCACTGCCATGCGCCGGGCCTCTTCCTGGGTCAGCGGCGAAAAGCGGGGATCGTAAAGGGCCGCGTTAATGGCGTTGCGCCGGACCCCTTCAAGAATCGAGTCGTCCGACGTGAGGCTGCCGATACAGCCCCGCAACTCCCCATCCAGGGTCAGGGTGACAAAGGTGCCGCAGGGGGTGTGCAGCACCTTTTCATTTTCAATGCCTTCCGGGGCTTCCCCTTCGTCCATGCCCAACCGGTCAAAAATAGTTTTACGGGCCAGGGCCACCAGGGCTTTTCCCTGCTTCTGGGTGATTCTCTTTGTCATGTCAGTTTCTCCGTAAAAGGCAACAGCCGCGTATCCCACGACCCGGTCGGTGGGGCCTGCCGTGTCACCGCTGTTGGAATAGTGCAGCAGAACCGGCTGCCAGTTATGCCGTTTTGCCAGGTGCAGCACCGTTTCAATGGGAATGGCGCCGCAGGCGCGGTCGGGCTCACTGACAAGGCTGCCGGTCCGGCCTTGCAGTATCATGTTTATGGTCTCCCGGTCTTTTTCCCTTGCCCGGGCCTGGGAAAGGTAATGGGAGAGATCAGAGCTTGCCACAAGGAGCGTGGTTTCGTCAAGCACGGAATCAATGGTGCCGGCAAGGCGTTGCGGCGCCACAGGTCCGGTGATCACCGGCACCAGGGAAAAATCTTTGAGCCATGCCTGCAGAAACGGCAGCACCACCTCAACGGCATGCTCCCGGTTTTCCGACGCCGGTGGCGTGGTGACAAATAGTTTTGACTGCTTCAGGCGGGCTGCCGTCTTTGTGCCAACCGGAATGATCCCGATGGGGGTCCGGCAGGCGTCCGCGCCGGTGACAGCGCACTGGCCGATGCCCGCGCAGTGGTCCGGGGCCATTACAACGACCCGTTTAAATCGCCTGTTTTTCAAGGCCAGTGCCCCGTGAGCCGCGGTCAGCCCTGAATATACATAACCGGCGTGGGGCAGGATCAGGGCGCAAAGGGGCTTTTCTGCCGGTGTTTTGACGGCGGTTTTTTCCGCCTGTCGGGTCAGGTCGGTGATCAGCCGCGACAGTGCTTCGGGGTCGGCCGGGTAGAAGGTGCCGGCGGCCACCGGTTGACGGATGTCGGCCCTGGCCGGAACGTCGCCGGTGGCCGGCACCAGGCAAAGGAGAAGAAGGTATGCGGCGAACAGTCTCATGGTTTTTGGAGCACTTCCTTTCCCATGACGATTGCGGATAGTCCGATGATATACAAGGTTCGGTTCCGGGTCAACGGGCCGAGCTGTTTTTTTGTCAGCTGGTGAAGCGGCCCTCCGTAAACCTCAGCAGTCGGGATATTTTTCGAATCCACGGCTTGGTCAGGGGCTCTAGCAAAGGGATAATATCCAACTGTCGGCGCCACCGGGTGTTGCCCATCCAGGGATGAAGACCGCTGTGAACGTTTTTGCGGGCCCACAGGTTCAAAAACAACAGAAAGAGATGAGGCGGGAAGAAGTTCCGGCGAAGAATGCTGGGCATGGTATAAATTTTTTTCTGTATGGCCATGTAAAGCGTTTCCAGTTCCGCCGATTTGAGAGACGGGGTGTCAAACACCGAATGCATGCCGTCATACAGGTGCCATCCCGGCTTCAGGGGCGTGCCGTTACGCTGCATCCGCTCAAACATGGGGGAACCGGGAATGGGCGTCAGGATATAGAGGAACAGAATGGGCACTCGCATTCGGTCGCAGAATTCGACGATCTGCCGGGCCGTGGCCACGGTGTCGTTGTCAAATCCGATGATCATGCTGACAAAAGCATCTATGTGATGTCGCTTGATCTGCATCAGGGCCGCCTGGGCATCGGTATGAAGGTTCGGTGTTTTTCCGGTTCTGGCCAGAGAGACTTTGTCCAGGGTTTCAATGCCCAGGTAGAGCATTCTGCATCCCGCGTCCGCGGCCGCCTTCATCAACTCGCCGTCCGCGGCGGACCGCACATCTACCTGGCCGATCCACACCTTGTTCAGGGGCTTCATGGCGGTAAACAGTTCAAGGGCGTAGTCCCGGTCTATCATAAGGTTGTCGTCGACAATCACCAGGTAGGGGCCGGCGGCCGCCATGTCGGCCAGCACATCCGCCACCGGCCGTTTTCTATGGCGGCTGCCGAAAAAAGGGGAGACAGAACAGAAATCACAGTGGTAGGGACATCCCCGTGTGGCCTGTACGGGATTAGCCGGCATGAAGAAATTTTTCCGGTTGATCAGGTCATAGCGGGGCGTGGGCAGTCCTTCAAGCGGGTGGGGCGCTTTCTGTTCATAGATGCCCTTCATTCTGCCGTTGACGGCATCTTCAATCACTCGATTGATAACGCCTTCGGCCTCTCCCTTTACCACGGCGTCGCAATGGGAAAGGGCCTCTTCAGGCAGGGCCGTGGCGTGAAATCCGCCCATAATAACGGGCACGCCCCGTTTTTTATACTGGTCGGCAATCCAGTAGGCCCGTGGGGCCCGGCAGGAGATGGCGGTCAGCCCAACCAGGTCCACGGGATCGTCAAAGTCGATTCTCTCCACCGACTCTTCGATAATGGATATGTCATGGCCGCCGGGAATCAGGGCCGCCACATACGGCAGGGTCAGGCCGGAGACAAACTCCCGGTTGATTTTAACCACCCGCCCCTTGGCATCCAACTGGGCCGGGTTGATCAGTCTGATCTTCATGCTGTTTCCGTTTGATAAAAGAGTTCCTGACATTTAAATCACATTTTGATCGACGGACGAACAAAATGGAGTGCCAAATTTTCACAAAATTTGTGAATAACAGAAGTATGGGTTGCTTTTATAGCCCACCATAAATGGTGCGCCGGGTTTTTGCAAGGGGTGGGCCCAACCGGCGAGTAAAGAAAAAATTTGGAAAACGGCGGTCAAAGAGTGTTGACAAAGCAGGGGGCACCATGTATGTAAATTACGAAATTGATGCTGTTCGGGCCGTTAGCTCAACTAGGCAGAGCAACTGACTCTTAATCAGGAGGTTGAAGGTTCGATTCCTTCACGGCCCACCACCGGCATTCGCTCTTTAAAAAGAATGTGTTGATGCAGGATTGGGGGTGGCGACAGAAAGCCTGAGAACATACCCTTTGAACCTGGTCTGGGTAATGCCAGCGTAGGGAAATTGCAGCGGTATGGTTGTTTATGCTAGAAGGGCCGTCTCCCGCAGGGGGACGGCCCTTTGTTCGTTTTATTGATGAGTCATACGATTCGATATCGATCCCGATCCCGATTCCGATGAGGAGGAAAGACATGACACAGGTGGCCAGGGCAAAACAGGGCGTGGTAACCGAACAAATGGCGGCCGTTGCCAAAAGCGAGGGCCTTTCACCCGAGGCGGTGCGGGATGGCGTGGCCGCGGGCCGCATCGTGATTCCCGGCAATGTTAACCGCCGGTTTGCCCCGGTGGGCATCGGCTCCGGGCTGCGCACCAAGGTGAACGCCAACATCGGCACCTCTCCGGAGCATCATGATGTTGCCGAAGAGGAGCGCAAGCTTCAGACCGCCGTTGCCGCCGGCGCCCACAGCGTGATGGACCTTTCCACCGGCGGTGACCTTTTTGCGGTACGGAAAATGGTGCTGGAAAAATCCCCGGTGATGGTGGGGGCCGTGCCCATCTACGAGGTGGCGGCCCGGCTCAGCGCTGAATCGCGGGCCTTTTATGAAATGACGCCGGACATGCTGTTTGACGCTATTGAGCGGCAGTGCGCCGAAGGCCTGGACTACATAACGGTCCACTGCGGGGTGACCCGGCAGGCCGCGGCCCTGGCCGGGGCCGACAGGCGGGTGACCGGCATTGTCAGCCGGGGCGGTTCCCTGCTGGCGGCCTGGATGCATGATCACCGGAAGGAAAATCCCCTGTATGAAGAGTTTGATCGGCTGCTCGGGATTGCCGCGGCCTATGACGTGACCCTGAGCCTGGGAGACGGCCTGCGCCCCGGCGCCGTGGCCGATGCATCGGATGGGGCCCAGCTTCAGGAACTGGTGGTGCTGGGAGACCTTGCCCGGCGGGCCCGGGACGCCGACGTTCAGGTCATGATTGAGGGGCCGGGCCATGTGCCCATTGACCAGATCGGTGCCAACGTTCAAATGCAGAAAGCCCTGTGCGGCGGGGCCCCTTTTTACGTTCTGGGGCCCCTGACCACGGACTGCGCGCCGGGGTATGATCACATCACCGGCGCCATCGGCGGCGCCGTGGCAGCGGCTGCCGGCGCCGATTTTCTCTGCTATGTAACCCCGTCGGAACATCTCTGTCTGCCGGACATCGACGATGTGCGCGTGGGCGTGATTGCCGCTCGAATCGCGGCCCACTCCGGAGACATTGCCAAAAAGGTGCCCGGCGCCCTGGACCGCGATATGCAAATGTCGGCCTGCCGCAAGGCACTGGACTGGCGCGGCATGTACCAGGCCGCCATTGACCCCTGCCTGCCCCGACAGCGGCGGGAGGCAAGCCATCCTGAGGAAGAATCGGTGTGCACCATGTGCGGGGAGCTCTGCGCCGTCAAGACCCATAACCGGATGACAAATCCGTAGGGGGATTGTCGATCCCGATTTCGATTTAAAGCGGGTGTACGGAAGCTGGCATAATTTATAGAACAGAAAGGTTAAATCCATGGAACTTAACGAGGTGACCATATCACGGGCCATTATCGACCGTTTTTACGAAAAGCTGATTGCCAACCTTGAGGTGGATGTGGCGGTTGTGGGCGGCGGGCCGTCCGGTCTGGTGGCGGCCTGGCGCCTGGCCAGGGCCGGCCGCAAGGTGGCGCTTTTCGAGCGCAAGCTGAGCATCGGCGGCGGCATGTGGGGAGGCGCCATGCTGTTTAACGAGATTGTGGTGCAGAAGAGCGCCCTGCATGTGCTGGACGCCATGGAGATCGGTTACAGGCTTTACGCGGAAGATTACTATACCGCCGATGCCGTGGAGGCGATCTCCACCCTGACCTCCCAGGCGGCCAAAGCCGGGGTGGCCATTTTTAACTGCGTTACCGTTGAGGACGTGATGATCCGGCCCGACCGGATTGTGGGCCTGGTGCTCAACTGGTCCCCGGTGGAGATGGCCGGCCTGCACGTGGATCCCCTGGCCATGCGGGCCTCTTTTGTGATCGACGCCACAGGCCATGCCACCGAGGTGGTGCACGTGGTGGCAAAAAAGGTGCCCGGCACCCTGCGGACTGACAGCGGCAAAATCGAGGGGGAAAAATCCATGTGGTCGGACCGGGCCGAGTCCCTCACCCTGGAGAACACCCGGGAGGTCTATCCCGGCCTCTACGTGGCCGGTATGGCGGGCAACGCCACTTTTGGCGGCCCCCGCATGGGCGCTATTTTCGGGGGTATGCTGCTGTCCGGCGAAAAGGTGGCCGCCGAGATCCTGGAACGGTTGGAATAAGGGGACAAAGAGGCGGTTAAGATTGCTTCGCTTCGCTCGCAATGACGTGCTGGGCGGACAGGCGCAATGGCGCGGGAACCGAAAGGTGAAGCTATTTTTTATCCTTCTCAATGGTGACGGCCAGTTTGTAAAAAGAGGGGCCGGGCAGGTTCAGGGATAGCACAGAAAAAGACGAGGGCGAATCAAACACGATGCGGCTGCCCTTTAATATGCCGTCAAACCGTTTTTCTCCTTCAATACCGTCCACCACCACCAGCCATTTACCGTTTTTTTGCGCTGTGTAGGCCACGTGGCCGCTGTCCGGTGAAAAAACCGGCTCGGTGATTGCTTCATAGTACTCGTGGGACTTGCCGTCCACCACCATGAAAATGCGGTTGTCATGATCAATGGCGGGATAGGCCACCCGTGCCCCGTCGGGGGAGAAAAAGGGAAACTGGCTCGTCATGGCAACGCTGCCGTCCGCTTGCGTGCGGGGAATGCCGATGGTCCGGTAGGGCCCCTCTTTTTTTTCGCCCATCACAAAGAACATATCCTTCCCGTCCTGTGCCACATGGGCGATGGCGTCCTGCCCGGGCGGGAACACCGGCAGGCCGATGGAATCAAAGGAGCTGTATTTCTGACCATTTACCATCATGTACTCCTTGCCTGCCTGCGGCACGGCAATGTAAAGCAGGTCCGGTGAATCGGGCAGAAAAGTCAGAAAGCGGATTCGTTGAAGGCCTTTATCAACAATCTCCGTATCTTTTATAACGGCCCACGTGGTGCCGATAAGGGCGGAGTAGGCGAAATGACGACTGTCTTCGGAAAACACCACCTTGTCGGGCCGGGCGATAAGGGGCCCTTTTTTTTCGTCCATCATCAGGTGCCACCCCTTTCCCTTTTTCATCAGAAAGCCAAACCGGGTGCCGTCGGGCGAGAAAAAGGGAATGCCCGCGCTCTCTCCGGAGAACTGCTCCTTTCCGTCCTTGACAACCACCACCCGCCGTCCTTTTTCCGCCATGTAGGCCAGATGGCTTGAATCAGAAGAAAAGAGCACGCCGTTGATGTTGTCGTATGGATCGTTTTCAGTGTCGTTGTGGATCACGGACCAGTCCTGGCCCGACCGGCCCGCATAGGCAAGGTGGCGGCTGTCCGGCGAAAAGGCCACCTCCTTGATCTCATCAAAGGCCCGTAATGGCTCGTGGTTTTTTACCAGCACCTGTGAGCCGGCCTCGTTGACACCGATGTAAATCGCATGGCGGCTGTCCGGTGAAAAAAGGATCCCCGGGTCAGGCAGTACATTGACAAAAAGGGGGCCGGGCTTGCCGTCCACCACGGCAAGCACCTTGCCGTCGTTATTCTGGGCCCTATAGCCGAACCGGGATCCGTCCGGGGAAAATGTCAGGCTGTCGGCCCTGGCGTTTTTGGGCCCTTTCTCCCCGTTGATAATGGTAAACATATTTCCGTTATCAGCGGCAATATAGGCCACTTTGCCGGTCCCGGGAACAAACCGGGGGGTGGATGTCCCCTCATAAGCGACACCGGTGATACCGTCGATCCAGACCCGTACTTTGCCGTCATGGTTTTTGGAGACATAGGTGATGTGCTGCCTGTCGTCGCTGAGCTGCACCGACCCGGCAAACACCTGTTCATCGCTTTTATGAATTCCCAGGGGAATCGCCTTTTCGGTGAACCGGGGCCCTGCGGAAGCGGGGATTACGGCAACAGCGATCATAACGACAATCAGAAGAAACGGAATGACCCGGACAGCGGATTTTCTCATGATGTAATGAACTCCTGTTCTGGGGTTGCGGATCAGCAGAAAAAATTTTTTGGTTTATTATACGCAGCCACAGGCCTTGCATCAAGTGTCAATAAGCAAGACCATGGAACGAATCAGGCGAAAAAAAGGGGGCGGACCGTAGATCCTTCCCCCTTATTGATCGTTTTAAAGGTATCGTCGATTCTGTCTTTCCGGGTTTAGAAAGACATTTTCTCCTTTGTCTGCTCATAGGCCGCCTGGAGCATGTTGCCCAGCTTGTAAACGTATTTGAAGGGCATGGAAAAGTTGGCCGCGATGACGGTGGCATCCATTTTTCCGGAGACGTCCAGGCCCGCGTAGGGGTTGTACACCGCATCGGTGAAAGCGGTTGAGTTCATGCTTTTGCTGGTGTTGTTGGGCACATGCCAGGTGTCTGATTTCAGGTAGCCGAAGGCAAGGTCGATGGCCATGCCGTCCTTGAGCTGAATGCCGATGCCCGCGCCGTAGAAGTCCAGGTCAGGAACCGGGGCCATGACGTCAAAGTAGAGGGGGTTGACCGATGTTTTTCTCTCCTCATAGCCGCACCGCAGGGAGAGCCACTCCAGGACTTGGAGCTCGGCGCCGTAGCTCATGTGGATTTCGTCTTCCATGTTTCGCGTCATCTTGAGCGCATAGGCGCCATCGGTGTGGCCCACAAACTTGGCGATCTGGAACGGCTGAATCTTCTGGTCAAAATGGAGGGTGTAGGCCTTGGTCTTGGAGTAGTCGATCCAGTGGGCGTCGCACATCAGCCGAAGCCGCTTGAAGGGCCGCAGCATAATGCCGGCCTGGACCCGCTGAGGGGCATCCACACCTTCCAATACCATATGCCCGGTCTGGTAAGGAAGGGCCTCGTAGGGCAGGTCCAGAATAATTGAAAAAGGCAGCAGCAGCGGAGAGCTGCCGAACCAGGCGCTCATGCGTTGAAAATTTTCATTATACGTAAACCGGTAGGTGCCGTCCTGTTCCATCTTGACTTCGCTTTGATAACAGAGACCAAAGGAAAACCAGTTCTTGGGCTCCCACAGCAGGCCCAGGTTGTAGTTGGGGCAGTAGTCGTCCCGAGCGCTTAGTTGAAGGTTGGCGATATCCTCGTAGGGGCCGATGCCGCCGCCGAACCAGGGGGGCGGCAGGGTCAGGGCCGAGATGATGGGAATGTCAAGACCTTCCGTGACCTCGCCGAGAATTTTGGTCAGAGCCATCAGGTCGTTGGGCATGCGCATGTCCATGTCGATATAGGTGGCGGACTGGCCCATGCCGATGGTCAGGCCCAGGGAAAGGGTGTCGGTGATCCTGTAGCTGACGGAAGGCGCCGCATAGACAATGTGCTGCATGGAAACCGCCCTGCCCAGGTAGCGGGCCGGGTCGTCATTGCTTCGGGAATAACCGCCCAGGGAGGGGGCGTAGGCGCCAAAGGCGAACGTCCACCGCGAACCGGGTTTTCTGTAGGAGACCCCCAGGGGAAAGGGGGCCGCGGCCAGGGTGAACCCCAGGGGGGTTTCCAGGCCGATGGCGTCGGTGTCCTGATCTCCTACCATGGGCACATACATGTGCACACCCTGGGTGGTGCCGGTGTGTCCGGAGACCGGGTCATCCGCATTGTCAAAACTGCCGCCCAGCCAGTCCTGAAACTCAGGGTCCTGGTCAAACCGCGACTCCAGGGCGAATTCGGCGGTCACCAGGCCCATGCTCACCTGCTGGCCGTCGTGCATGCTGGAAAGACCCGCCGGGTTGTAGTGAATGGCCATGATGCCCGGCGGATAGGCGGTGCATGAATTGGCCAGGGAGATGGCCTTTGCGTGAACCGCGATATTTTCAAAAAAGGCGGCCTGAGCCGTCCGTGAATGGCCTGCCGCCAGAACCGCGGCGCAGGCCAGAACGGCCGGCACAAAGGCTTTTTTTATCTGCGGGAAAAGTCGCATGCGGTCTCCTGTGGCGTTTAACCCTTACAGTTCGTAGTCAAAGGGGATTCTGAAAGAAAAGGAAAAGTCGGACGCGTCATTGGTCAGGCCGATGCCCAGGTTCACGCTGATGGTCCTTTTGTCAAGCTTCCAGCCGGTACCCACCGACAGGCTGCCCGAGGCCCCCGTGCCGGAGTCGGCGGTTCTGCCGCCATCATAATGATAGGTGGTGCCGAAGATATAGGCGTAGGAAAACCCGGCGTGAATGGACGCCTTGTAGGACATGGCATAGGCAAGGCCCATGCTGAGGCCCACGGCGCCGCCGGAGGGTTCCACCTTTTTTAAGGTCAGGCCGTCGGCCAGGTGCTGGTTCAGGCCGCTCTCCTCCAGGGCATAGGTGTATTGAAGGCCGCCGTATGCCACCACCGGGTCCAGGCTCTTGCTGGCGGAAACGCCCAGGGAGGCGGCAAAAAGACCGGCGCCGGTGGAGAGATCTTCTCTCGGGTTGATCTCATAGGGGCTTCGGCCGGTGGGAATGGAGATGCTGGACGAGAAGATAAGGGCCGGAAAGTCCTCCCCGGTGCGAAAGGGCTGCCAGTTGGCGCCCACGGAGACATCGCCGAGGTCGGTGACGCTTTTGGACCCGGTCTGGCCGAGGTCTTGGTATTTGTAGACAAACGGAATGCTCACGTTCGCCCTGAAGTTGTCGGAAAAGGAGTATCCGGCGGCAACGGTGTTGTTGATGTTGTGGTTGGCCGAATGCTCAAGCACCAGCGCGGTCCAGTCGGCCACGTCATAGGAGTCGTAGGTGTAGCCGAAGGAGTAGTCGAAATTCAGGGTGCCTTTGGGTGACATGGTGTAGTTGCGACTGGCGGCGGAAAGGATCTCTTCTTCTTCTTTACGGGCTTCGGCCTCGGTCATGCGAAGCATTTCCCTGGCCTCGGACTCGGTCCGCAGCCGTTCCACCTCTTCGCGCAGCAGTTGCATCTCGGTGTAGAGGTCTCCCAGATCCCCTTCATAGGCACTGGCCGGTTTAGGAACAGGAGCCACCACCGGTACCGTGGTGCCGGCCGGTTTCACATCTTCCACGCTCACGGTTTTCAGCGAGTTGATGTAGGTGACAATGGCCGGCCTGTTCTCCTTTGACTGGAAGTGGGTGGTGACGGCATAGGCGTCCTGAAGGGTCTCGTAATCACCGATCCGGACCGCGTAGAGGGTCTCGCCGGTGTCGCCGACCGTCTGGAAAATATAGGGATCATAGCCCTTTCCCTTGAGGTCGGAGAGCATGGAGATGGCGTTTTCACGGATTTTGTAGACCCCCGCCTGAACGGAAAAAGGGGCCCGGCCGATGTCGGCCACCGTACCCTGGCCCTGAATCTTTTCAAGTTCTTCCGGGGAGACTTTTGACTTGTCCACCACAAAGGTCACGCCCTGGGCGATGACGCGCTCCAGGTCCCTGGTTTTCAGCATCGACTCTTCCAGAGACATGGCGCCCTGAGCGTCAATGGCGGCGATCTCCTCCGGCGTGAGAGCGGAGATAAAGCCCTGGCCGACGATCCCGTCCAGCTCCGCCTGGGTCATGTCGGTGGAGAGGCCTTGTCCTGATATTTTGGCAAGGTGTGTATTGCCAAGCGGCCGCAGGCCAGGAGTCGCTGATGCCACAACAACCGGCTTCGGGGACGCCGGTGCATCGGCTTCTGCAGGGCCGGAAACCTTTTCCGAAGAGGGAAGGGCGGTCGTGTATTGTCTGAACACATAACCGATTGTGCCGTCAGCGGTTTCGATGCGGAGCCAGTCTTCCTGAGTCTCCAGAACGGCGGCGGCCTCGCCGGCCAGCAGGCGGGCCACGCGGCTGCCGTCCAGGGACGGGGCGGACCGTATGTTGAGGACATCCACGGTGGCGCGTACTGTTTCAGGGGGCTGGTCGGCCGTCACGCCTGAAAGCGTCTGTCGGGACTCCGAATCCGGTGTTTCAGAGGCAGGGTCCTGGGCAGGGCCGGCACTGTTTCCAAAGGCCAGCGCGACGGAGAAAAAAAGCAAAAAAGCAAAGCAAAACAGCGCAATCGGTTTTCTGTCCAATGTATTTCCTCCCATGACGGTTGGTTGTCTGTTATCTTTTGTAATATTGAATTTCCCCTGGAAAAGGCTCCGGCGGCCGCCCTTCCATGACCGGCCAGTCTTTAAAGAGAAGGTCGAACCGCTTGTCCTCGTCGACAAACCGCAGATCGCGTTCACTCAATGAGAGCAGGGTGAGCTGCTGCTGGTTTTTGGGATAGACCACGAAGATCACGTTCTGGTGCCACATTTTTTTAAAGTCAGCCACCGGGTAGCTGGAGTTGCCGCGAAAGGGGTCGGCCAGAAAGACATGGCCCTGGTGAATGCCTTTAAAGACCGTGAAGTGCCGGTAGTCGTAAAGCTCGATGGGAATGATGCAGGGCATGTCCAGGGTCTCAAGGTCCTGAATGTCAGCTTTGTATCCCACACCGTTGTATCCCAGGACCCCGACGAACTTTTTCATGTCCAGAAGGGAAAAGGCCCGTTTCTCCCGGACCCGCTCCTTGTCGCCGTACCGGAACAGGCCGTGAATGACCTGGGTTTCGGAAAAGTCTTCTCCCAGATGATATCGCAGCAGGGTGGAGAGGGCCGCGGAACCGCAGCTGTAGTCGAACTGCTGCTTGATCACCGCTTGGTATTCCAGCTCAGAGGCAGGGGTCACCGTGGTCCGGATTTCAACCGGCATGGTTTGCGTCACAATGCCGCCGTCATAGCCGATAACCAGGCGTGTTTCTTTTTCTGAAGGCTCTTTTTCCGGTTTGAATCCGGCGATCAGTGAAACGGTGATCAAAAAGGCGATAAAAATATGCATAACGGCTGGGCTCCTGTGATTCCAATCCCCCGGCTGCCGGGCCATAAACAGCGTTCACATGCCTCAATAGCATACGAAGAAAACCTTGTAAAGGAAAAATTGACTCATTGCCACAATTTTATGGATACCTCTTCCGACTCTTGAAAATCGGGCCATACCCGGCATCCGGCCACGAATGCAAACACCTGCGGAATGCCGGAAACAGGGGGTTGAAAATCAACGAAAGGCCGGTTTTGTAAGGGGAACCTGGTTAAGAGGCGTGTGAAATGGAGGGGCAAGGCGGGTGCTAAAATTCCGGATAGACCACGATCACCTTTTCCACAACGGAATCGGGACCGGTGATGCCGCCGTCCACCCGGACTTTGAGGTTTTCGATGCACAGGATGCCGATCTGGTTTTCCGGTCTGCGGGCCAGGTCCAGGTCCGGACGGGTATCGTCACCGGCATCGGGCGGGGCCGCCGCAACAGTAAGGCAGAGACGGGGAGTGGATATCTCCATGGTGGAGTTGGCCGCGGCCACAAACACCGTGTCCGGCGGCACCAGCACGTTGCCGTTCCACATCAGCGGGGCTGCGTCGGTGTCGTCCACCCATGTGAGCAGGGCGCCCCATCCATGGTCCACGAACTGCCTCATGGCGGCCGGTGGAAAGTGGGACAGTGTCACGTCGGTGACATCCGTGGGGTCGTATTGCCAGAACAGGGCGGACTCTTTGGCCGGCGGCATGCGTGACGGCACATCCTCATAACCGGTGGTGGTGGCGTAGATATTGGGAAAGGAGAGGGTGTAGTCGGTGTCCGGCATGCTGTAGACCAGGAAACCGGGGTCAGGGGAGGCGGAGATCCCGTCCGCGTCTCCCCAGTAAAAATCATCGGCCGGCACTGTGGCGCGGGATTGATTTTCCACATACACCACAATGGGGTCTACTGAAAAGGGGTGAACCACGCCGGCGCTGATTTGTGAGATGGCTTTGTCGGACAGAAGGGAAGCGGCCTGGGCAGAAAAGGCAAAAAACAGCAACAGCAGCCCTGCTGTGCAGGCTGCCACACCTTTTTTCCATGGTTTTCGCATGGGGAACTCTCTTTTGAGAGGTGAAAGTGTGGCGGAAACAGATTCTGCTGTTTCCGCCACACTCAGGTTTTCAAACCCTTCCTGCAAAAACAGCCGGCAGGAAAGTCAGCTCAGGCTAGTCGGCGTAGATGTAAAGCGCGGATGCCTGGGTAACACCAATGCTCAGGTTCTCCAGGGTCAGAGTGCCCAGGGTGCCGTCGATGGCAGCAGCGCTGTCACCAAGACCGATGACAAGCATGGAGGGCATATCCACGGTCACGTTCTGATCCGGCAGGCCGACCTTTACAACGTCTTCACCGGAGGCGATGGTGGTGCCGTTAATAACCTCGGCAGCAGCCAGATGGGCCACATCCAGGGTCAGCTTGGCGCCATCGGGAATCTCGACCGTGATGTTGATGGACTCGCCAGCCGCGCTCTGAACCCGCAGGTAACCGGCACCGTCGGCAGCATTGAAACCGTCGGTGTCACCCCATGCAAGGCTTGTAAAAGAGATGGTCTGACCGGAGGTGCCGCCAAAAACAACGCGCACACCGGCCTGGCCGGAGATGCCGTCCAGGTCCGCGTCGGAGATGGTGTCCATGGCCATGGCCGGAACGATCATCAACATGCCTGCTACCAGTGCGATCAATAACTTCTTCATGTTTGTTCTCCCTTCAAGTTTGGTTCTGGTTTGTGAAAGGGGCCGCCGCGTTTTTTCGGCGTGTCTGCCGTTCGCCCCCGACCGTCGGGGTGGCCCGCTTTCGCTTATGTTCTCCCTCTTCGCGTTACGAGGTGAGATTCAAAAAACAACTTTTAGCGTTTTTAGCCTCACCCCCTTTCGCACATGTAAACATTGTTTACGGGTTCTACAAATATCACCGGGACTGTTTGAGTGTCAAGAAAAATTTTTACCCCTTTTAAATTTTTGTGGCCCACCTGGAGCCGGGCCCGTGGAAAACCATTTTCCTTAGATTTATCGAATCAAGGGCTGCAACGATCGTGCCGGTTTTTGTTTCTGGGCCATTGATTTTTTAATCTTTTGGAATGCCAAAAGATACGGTTCTGTCCGGCCGGCGGGGGTTGCGGCGGAAGATAAAAACCCAGGGACAATTGCCGTTTTTTGTACGCCCGCCTGACAAAAAGTGGCTTGCGGCCGGTTCCGGCTCAATCGGCGCTTTTCTGGATCAGGCGGTCAAAGGCCTCGGTGTGACGGATGTTGTCCAGGTCCTTGTCGGTGCGGATTCGGTCCATATCGTCATATCCCGCGGCAAGGGCGTTTTCAAGATTTGTCAGGGCCGGCGCCACCTGGTGTTGCCGGGCGTACAGGCAGGCCAGGTTGTAATAGACCACGGCATTGTCCGGCGCGAGCCGGGCCAGTTTTTCAAAACAGGTGATCGCCTTTTGTATGTCGCAGATATCGGCATAGAGCGTTCCCAGGGCGTTGAGACAGGCAGCGTCATCCGGTTTTAAGACAATGGTTTTTTCATAGGCGGCCAGGGCTTTGTCCTGCATGCCCACTGCCGCGTACAGCCGGCCCAGTTGAAAAAGGCGGGCCGGGTCGCCGGGGGAGGCGGCCACTGCCTGCTCAAGGGCGCGGATTGCCAGGCCGTAGGTCTCAAGGGCGGCCTCAATTTTTTCCAGGTTGCTCGCCGCGTCGGCAAAACCGGGGTTGCGTTCAAGGGCCCTGCGGAAAAAGGTCATGGCCTGCCCGCTGTCACCCTGCCGGTGAAGGGCAATGCCCAGGTTGTTGAATGTCTCCGCTGAAAGGGGGGTTATCGCAAGTGCTTTGCGGTAAAGCGCAACAGCCTGACCGGTGTTACCACAGGCCATGTGCAGGGAGCCCGCAAGGTTGAGGGCCAGGTCATAGCCGGGGTTGAGGTCAAGGGCACTGTTCACATGGCGCCATGCAGCGGCCAGGTCCGTCTGCCGGAAGCGGACCAGGCCCAGGTTGTAGTGAACAGCCTCTGTTTCAGGGGCCAGGGTCAGGGCTTTTTGAAAAAACGGCTCTGCCTGATCGGGCCGGTCCATGTCCAGCAGCACCTTTCCCATGTTCAGGTAACCGGGGGCAAACCCGGGGTTCAGTTTTATCACGTTCTCGAAACACTGCACCGCCTTCTGTGTCTTTCCGGTATGCTGATAAAGCACACCCAGGTTGTTGCGGGCCTCCGTATAGTGTGGATCCAGGGTGAGGGCTGTATTGAAAGCCGTCAGTGCCTCTTCTGAAAGCCCGGCCGTTCTCAATGCCAGGCCCAGATTGTTCCAGGGCCGGGCCAGGTTCGGGGATTTTTCTGTCACATCCTGCCACAGGGCTACTTCGTCTGCCCAGATGGCGTTACGCTGGTATGTCCAGAATCCCCAGAGGAGGGTTAAAGCGCAGAGAAAACCAATGGCCAGGGGCCGGGGCCGGATATATGTAACAGCAGCCCAGGCCAGGGCCGCAACTACAAAGACAGAGGGCAGGTAGGTGCGGTGTTCAAACACCAGGGCAAGGCCTAAAAAAGAGGACTCAATGGCCAGGTTGCCGAGAAACCAGACAATGGCAAAGGAGACCAGCCGCTTTCTTTTTGCCGTGACAAAAGCGGCCGCCACCAGACCGATCAGGCCCAGTATGGAGACCAGGGTGGTGACCGGATCGACCAGGGAGACAGAGATGGGAAAGTCATAATCCAGGTTGAGCCGCCCGGGGTGGGGAAAAAAAAGCAGCGAAAGGTAGAGAAAAATCACCCTGGGTTCGGTAAGGAGGCGCTGGCCCATGGTAAAGCCCTGGGAGTCGTACATGGCCATGATTTTTTCTATCGGGGAGGCGCCCAGGTATATTGCCGCAAGTGCGCCAATGATGACCACTGCTCCGCCGATCCACTTTGCCTGTTGTTTAACCCATGCCCGGTCCAGGTCCTGGAAAAAATACCATTCATAGACCAGAACAAAAAAGGGCAGGGTGGCGGCGATCTGCTTGGAGAGCACGGCCAGAATGCCGGACAGGCCGCAGAGGGCAAAAAAGAGAATGCCAAGGGGACGGCCGGTCCGCTGCCGGAGCCGGCCCTTTATATAAAGGTAGAGGGCGAAAAGAAAAAAGAGGGTGGCCAGGGCGGTCATGCGCTGGACGATATAGGTCACCGCCTGGGTATGGACCGGGTTGACGAGCCAGACCAGGGCTGCCAGGGCAGCGATCAGCTCTTTTTTTTCATTGCCCGTAAGGCCCAGTGTCTGACGCACCACCAGAAACATCAGAAAACCTGTCAGAATGTGAATGGCGATGTTGACCACGTGGTATCCGGCCACGTTATAGCCGTGAACATAATAGTTCAGCGCAAAGGTGAGGCTGGCCACCGGCCGCCGGGTTCCGACGGTGGCCGCGTCGGCAAGATCGGGGAAGGACAGACGGGTTATACGGATGTGGGGGTTTTCAAAAATGTTGGGAAGATCGTCAAATACAAACGGGGCCGTCAGGGAGTTTGAGTAAAGGACTACGCCTGCTGCGGCAAGAAGGAGCAGCGTGGCCCCGGCCTGCCAGAAGCCGGCGGATGTGGCCGGGGATCTCATTGCCCCTGCTCCTTCACTCGCACCAGGTCTTTGTAAAAGCCGGTGTCGCGGATATTGTCCAGATCTCTGTCGGTGCGGATTTGTTCCAGGTTGTCATACCCGGTATCCAGGGCTTTTTTTAGATTTGTCAGGGCTGGCTCCACCTCGTTCTGCCGGGCGTAGAGGCAGGCCAGGTTGTAATGGATCACGGGATTGTCCGGCACCAGCAGGGCCAGTTCTTCAAAACAGCCGGCAGCCTTATCGAGCCGTCCGGCTTGGGCGTGAATCATGCCCAGCCGGTTCAGGCAGGCGGTGCAGCCGGGGTCTATGCTCAGGGCTTTTTGGTAAAGGTTCTCGGCAGCCGGGAGGTTTCCGTTCTGCTGGTGCAGGATGCCGGTTTTAAGCAGCAGGCCGGCATCGTCCGGACGGGAGGCGGCCACGGTTTCAAGGTAATGCAGGGCGCTGTCGATCTTTCCGGTTCGAACCAGGGCATCGGCCAGGTTGGTGTGGGCCGCGGCAAATCCGGGGTCAATGGCGATGGCCTTTTGGTAGTGGTCGATGGCCCTGTCTGTTTTTCCGGCCTGAAGCCATAAATTTCCCATGGCGTTATGGGCCAGGGCATGGTCCGGTTTCAGGTGCAGGGCCTGCTCAAGCTGGGCCATGGCGTTGTCGGGATTGCCGGTGCGGGCCAGCAGTTCGCCCAGATGATACCGGGCTTCGGCCGACGCCGGGTCCAGGCGGATCGCTTTTTCAAGAAGGGCGGCGGTTTTTTCCCGGTCTCCCTGTTTGTCGGCAATCAGGGCCAGGTTCATCAGCGCCTCGGTGTGGCCCGGGTCTTTCTGCAGCACTGCTTCAAACAGGACGGCGGCCTCCTGCTCCCGTCTTTGGGCCAGCAGAATAACGCCCAGCGTGTTTTGTATTTCCAGGTCATTCGGGCTTATTTGTAATCCCTTCTCACACCATGCCATGGCTGCTTCACTGTCGCCGAGCCGGTGGCAGGCAATGGCCAGGTTGCTGTATGCCATCATAAAGAGGGGGTCTGTCTCAATGGCCTTTTCAAGAAGGGGCCTGGCCTTTTCCGGTTGGCCGGTTTCCAGAAACAGGGCACCCAGGTTGTTGTAAGGGTGGATGTAGCCGGGATCGATTTCGATTGCTCTGTTGTACATGGCCATGGCCTGGTCCGTCTGACCCTGGTTTTTCAGGGCCAGGCCCAGGTTGTTCCAGGGCCGGGCCAGGTTGGGGGATTTTTCTGTCACGTCCCGCCACAGGGCCGTATCATCGGCCCAGATGGTGTTTCTCTGAAATGTCCAGCAGCCGAAGATCATTGTGACGGCGCAGAGAAACCCAATGACCAGGGGCCTGTGCCGAATATATGTAATGGCGGCCCAGACCAGGGCCGCGACTACAAACACAGAGGGCAGGTAGGTGCGGTGCTCGAACACCAGGGCCAGACCGATAAAAGAGGACTCGATTACCAGATTGCCGCAAAACCAGACAATGGCAAAGGAGACCAGCCGCTGTCTTTTTGCCGTGACAACAGCGGCCCCCAGCAGTGCGATCAGGCCGAGGATGGAGACCAGGGTGGTGAACGGGTCGATCAGGGAGACAGACACGGGAAAGTCATAGTCCAGATTGAGCCGGGCCGGGTACGGAAAAAAGAGCAGCGAAAGGTATAAAAATATTACTCTGGGCTCGGTTAAAAGCCGCTGGCCCATGGTAAAGTCCTGGGAGTCGTACATGGCCATGATTTTTTCTATCGGGGAGGCGCCCAGGTATATTGCCGCAAGCGCGCCAATGATAAACACGGCTCCACCGATCCACTTTGCCTGTTGTTTAATCCATGCCCGATCCAGGTCCTGGAAAAAATACCACTCATAGACCAGAACAAAAAAGGGCAGGGTGGCGGCGATCTGCTTGGAAAGCACAGCCAGGATGCCGGACAGGCCGCAGAGGGCAAAAAAGAGAATGCCAAGGGGGCGGCCGGTCCGCTGCCGGAGCCGGCCCTTTATATAAAGGTAGAGGGCGAAAAGAAAAAAGAGGGTGGCCAGGGCGGTCATGCGCTGGACGATATACGTCACTGACTGGGTATGGACCGGGTTGACGAGCCAGACCAGGGCTGCCAGGGCAGCGATCAGCTCTTTTTTTTCATTGCCCGTAAGGCCCAGTGTGTGGCGGACCACCAGGAACATCAGAAAGCCGGCAAGAATGTGGATGGCGATGTTGACCACGTGATACCCGGTCACGTCATAACCGTGAAAATAGTAGTTGAGCGCAAAGGTGAGGCTGGCAACAGGCCGCCGGGTCTGGACGGTGGCCGCGTCGATAAGGCTGTCGATGGAAAGCCCGGTCATGCGGATATTCAGGTTATCCAGAATGTTGTGGCCGTCGTCAAAGGTGAACGGCGCGGTCAGTGTGTTGGAATAGATCAGAACGGCTGTTGCGGCCAATAGAATCAGCACGGCGCCGGCCTGCCAGCGGTGACGAAGAAAAGACAGGTTCATTTGCCCGGCTCCTGTGAATCGATACGGGTTTTGTAAAATTCGGTGTCGCGAATGGGCGCAAGGTCCTTGTCGGCGCGGATCTGTTCCCGGTTGTCATACCCGGCGTCAAGGGCTTTTTTCAGGTTTTCAACAGCCGGTTCCACCTGGTTCTGCCGGGCGTACAGGCAGGCCAGGTTGTAATAGATCGTGGCATTGCCCGGCATCAGGGCCGACAGCTTTCGAAAACACTCAACAGCCTTTGCCGGCTGGCCCATGGCGGCGTACAGGACGCCAAGGGCGTTGAGACTTGGTCCATGGCCGGGTTGCAGAGCCAGGGCCTTTTGGTATTGTGAGATGGCTCCGTACCGCATGCCGGCAGCCTGGTAAACCTGGGCCAGGCGACAGGAGAGATCCACGTCGTTGGGGGTCTTGTGCAACATCTGTTTAAGCTCCGTGATGGCGGGGCCGTGTTTTTCAATGGTTTGCCGCACCCGGGCCAGGTTGTTGGCCGCGCCGGCATAGGCCGGATCCGCGGTCAGGGCTTTTTTAAAGAACGAGGCCGCCTGATCCGGGTTGCCCTGCTGATAGGCGATAATGCCCAGGTTGTTGTAGGCCTGGGCAAAACGGGGGTCGGTTTTAAGTGCCCGCTGATAGGCGGCGACAGCAGCCTCGTGATCACCTTCCTGCATCAGGATGACCCCCAGGTTGTTGTGGGCCTTGCTGTAGAGCGGATTGACCCGAAGGGTCTGCTCAAAAGCCGTGCGGGCCTGGGCCATGTCTTTTAAGTCAAAAAAGGCCAGGCCGAGATTGTAGTGGGCGTCGGCATAGGCCGGGTTGATCTCCAGTGCCCTGCGGAAGAACTTTATGGCCTCTTTGGGACGGCCCAGCTCCCTTAATATAAAACCGCTGTTGTTGTGGGCCTCCATGTGATTCGGATCAAGGGCAATAGCCTTTTGAAAGGCCTGAAGCGCCGCCTCGCTGTTTCCCGCTATCTGCAGGGCCATTCCCAGGTTGCTCCAGGGCCGGGCCAGGGTGGGGGATTTTTCTGTCACATCCCGCCACAGGGCTACTTCGTCGGCCCAGATGGCGTTACGCTGGTATGTCCAGAATCCCCAGAGGAGGGTTACGGCGCAGAGAAAACCAATGGCCAGGGGCCGGGGCCGAATATATGTAATGGCGGCCCAGGCCAGGGCCGCGATTACAAGGACAGAGGGCAGGTAGGTGCGGTGTTCAAACACCAGGGCAAGGCCTAAAAAGGAGGACTCAATGGCCAGGTTACCCAGAAACCAGACAACGGCAAAGGAGACCAGCCGGTATCTTTTTGCCGTGACAACAGCGGCCGCGACCAGGCCGATCAAACCCAGTATGGAGACCAGGGTGGTAACCGGATCGATCAGCGAGACAGACACGGGAAAGTCATAATCCAGGTTGAGCCGCCCGGGATAGGGGAAAAGAATCAGGGAAAGATAAAGAAAAATCACCCGGGGCTCGGTTAAAAGCCGTTGGCCCAGGGTAAAGTCCTGGGTTTTATACATGGCCATGATTTTTTCTATCGGGGAGGCGCCCAGGTATATTGCCGCAAGCGCGCCAATGACAACCACTGCGCTGCCGATCCATTTTGCCTGTTTTTTAATCCACGCCCTGTCCAGGTCTTGGAAAAAATACCATTCGTAGACCAGGATAAAAAAGGGCAGGGTGGCGGCGATCTGCTTGGAGAGCACGGCCAGAATGCCGGACAGGCCACAGAGAACAAAGAACAGGGAGCCAAGGGGGCGGCCTTCCCTTTGCCGGAGCCGGCCCCTTATATAAAGGTAGAGGGCGAAAAGAAAAAAGAGGGTGGCCAGGGCGGCCATGCGCTGGACGACATAGGTCACCGACTGGGTATGAAGCGGGTGGACGGTCCACACAAGGGCTGCAAGCCCGGCAACCATGTCCCGTCTTTCAAGGTTCATCAGGCCCAGTGTGTGGCGGACCACCAGGAACATCAGAAAGCCTGTCAGAATGTGGATGGCGATGTTGACCAGATGGTAGCCGGTTATGTCATAACCGTGAAAGTAGTAGTTGAGTGCAAAGGTGAGGCTGGCCACCGGCCGCCGGGTTCCGACAGTGACCGCGTCGATGATGCCGTCGAGGGAAAGCTCGGCCATGCGAACATGAGGATTCTCAACGATGTTATGGGCATCATCAAACACGAAAGGCGCGGTCAGAGAGTTGGCATAGGTCAGAATGGCGGCAGCCGCGATGATGACAAGAAGGAGTAATGGCCACCAGGGCCTCGGCGGCAGGGAGGGATGGGTATCGGTCATGGGCTTTACTCCGGATGTGGTGTGAGTAGAACCTGCTGTAATCATGTTCCAAAGGGCTATATCAGATTCCATTTTTTTTGACAACCGGCAAACGGCTTTTGTCCTGCCGGAATAAGTTTGAAGTTTGCCCGGCCCTTCTGGTATAGTGAGTGTCCATCAAATTCAGACCAGGCAGGCAAATGAGCATTCATCGCCACTCCCGACACGTTGTGCTTGTGTTTCCCAGGTTCCGTTACAAGTCAGGGGATATTCCCATTGGCCTGGCTACGCTGGCGGCCTATATCCGGGAACGGGTGCCGGATATGTCTGTTTCGATCCTGGATACCACCTTTTCCCCGTCCTTTGCCTTTGTGGAACGATATCTTCAAAAGCATCGGCCTGATATCGTGGGCGTTTTTGTGGATGTGCTGATGGCTGAAGACGCGGCAAAAGTCGCTGCCATCGCCAAAAAACACGGGGCTGCCGTGATTGCCGGCGGGCCCCACGCCACCATGGCGCCGGAGGCCGTTCTGAAGGAAGCCGTGTTTGACGCGGTGTGCGTCGGCGAAGGGGAAGAGACCTTCCGGGAGTATATCGAAGCGTTTTACGGAAACCGGAATTTTGCGGCGGTCAAGGGGCTTTGGTTCAGGCAGGCGGACGGCACGCTTTATAAAACCCCGGAACGGGGCTTTATTGAGGAGATTGACGCCCTTCCCCGGCCCGCCTTTGACCTGTTTGACATGGAGCGCTACATTCGTATCTTCATTCAGATGGATTCCCATGACCCGGCCCTGCGCGGGGTCTCGCTGACCGTTTCGCGGGGGTGCCCCTTCAACTGCACATTCTGCCAGCCGACGGTTCACAGGACACTGGGCAGAAAAGTACGAATCCGTTCCCCGCAATCCGTTGTGGCGGATCTTGCATACCTGAAAGGCGCCTATCGCATCGAATGTTTTTATCTGTCCGACGATCTTCTTACGGTATTGCCGGACTGGATTCGGGAGTTCTGCGCCCTGCTGGAGAGCCGGAGACTTGACCTGCCCTGGGGGTGCAACACGCGGGTTGACACCATTGATGCCGACATGATGGCCCGAATGAAGCGGGCCGGCCTGGTCAAGCTCAAGGTGGGCATCGAGTCGATCACGGACCGCATTCGCAACGGCCTTTATAATAAACAGATCACCCGCCTGCAGATAACTGACACCCTTGCCGCCGCCGAAAAGCTGGGAATTCAGGTCACCGGGTTTATCATGGTGGGCGCGCCCACCGAAACCGCCGCCGAGGTCTGGGATACCATTCGGTTTGCCGCCACCTCCAGCCTGGACGAGATGGTGCTTTCCGTGACCACCCCGTTTCCGGGATCGGCCCTTCATGATCACGTGATAAAACAGGGATGGCGCCTGCCGTCCCGATTCCGGCTGTACAATTACTACCAGGTCCGGCGGCCCCGGATGAGCGACGACCAGATCAGCAACGCCCGCCTTTTTGTGTACAAAAAGGCGGCCAATGCCTATTTTTATTTGCATCCGTCCCGGCTGGCCACCACCATCCGTTCCGTTGTAGGCGGGGCCTGGCTGCGCAAACTGCTGATCAAACTGAGAAGGGTATAAGCGTTTGGCGATGAAGACCATCCACCAAAAACGGTTGTGGCCCGCGGCGCTTGCCATGGCAGTGCTTGCCGCCCTGACCCTGGGGGTTTACCATGACATCGGCAGTCACGCGTTTATAGAATTTGACGACAGTTTTTTTGTGGAGGCCCCCCATGTTCAGAATGGCCTGACACTGGATGGCCTGAAACAGTCCTTTACCACCCGGGAGGGCATGTGGTTCCCGCTCACCTGGATTTCTCACATGGCGGATGTTCATTTTTACGGCAACGATCCGGCCGGCCACCATTATACCAACCTGTTTTTACATCTGGTCAACACACTCCTGCTGTTTCTCGTTCTGTGGCGCATGACCGGTTCCCTGGGATCGGCCCTGGCGGTGGCAGCCCTGTTTGCCGTTCATCCCCTGAACACAGAAACGGTTTCCTATATTGCATGCCGCAAGGGTTTGCTGTCCACGCTTTTCTGGATACTGGCCATGGGCGCCTATACACAATATGCCCGATCACCGTCTGTGGGACGATACCTGGTGGTGACGGTCCTGCTGGTTCTGGGCATGATGGCCAAGCCCATGCTAATCTCCCTGCCGGTTATTCTGCTGCTGCTGGATTTCTGGCCCCTGGGCCGGTTGTCAAAGGGGCGGGTCTGGGACCTTGTTAAAGAAAAGATGCCGCTGCTGGCCATCAGCCTGGTGTTTCTGGGGATCACGGTTTCCGTCCAGCAGCAGACCGGCGCCATAACCTCCCTGGCGGAACTGCCGGTTTTTCTGCGGATTCAAAACGCGCTGGTCTCTTACGTGCTGTATATCGGAAAGATGCTCTGGCCGGTTTCCCTGGCCGTGTTTTACCCCTTTCCCAAGGCAATCCCCCTGTGGCAGTGGGCCGGATCAGCCACCCTTCTGGTTCTGATCACGACCGTCTCCTGGCGGGCACGGACCAGGGCGCCCCATCTGATTGTGGGCTGGGTCTGGTACCTTGTGACCCTGGTGCCGGTCATCGGCCTGGTAAAGGTGGGCCAGCACGCCATGGCCGACCGTTATGCCTACATTCCCTTAATCGGCCTGTTTGTGGCCATTGCCTGGCACCTGGCCGGTTATGCGGCGGCCCGGCCAGGCCGGCGATTTGTGGTGTGGGGCCTGGCAGCGTCCGCCGTGGCGGTTTTGGGTGTAATGTCGTTCCGGCAAACCGGGCACTGGAAAAACAGTACCACGCTTTTTGAGCATACCCTTGCCGTGACCGAAAATAACGACCTGATTCACAACAACCTGGGAAAAGTCTGTTTTGAAAGGAAAAACTATGCCTGCGCCCATGAGCAGATCACCGAGGCCTTGCGTATCAATCCCTATCTTCCCCAGGCCAACTACAACATGGGCCTGCTGCTGATCAAGGGGGGAGATACGGACCGGGCGGTGCCTTATTTTTCCCGGGCACTGGAGGTGAAACCCGATTTTTTTGACGCGCGATATGCCCTGGCCAATGTTTTTTTTAATAAGAATGATTTTGAAAACGCGCTGAACCATTATATCCGTATTTTGAAGGACCGGGAAACCGCGCCGGCCGGGCTGCTGGCCGACACCCATAACGACATGGGGGTCATCTATGCCCACCGCAAGAAAATAGACGTGGCTGAAAGCCATTTCCTGGAGGCCCTGTCCCTGAATCCCGGCCTGGCAGCGGCTCACAACAACCTGGGCCTGCTGCTCTCTTCCCGGGGGGAGACCGGCAGGGCCGAGGATCATTTTCGCAGCGCCATGGCACTGACCCCCGGGTTCCTGGACGCGGCCAACAACCTTGTGGCGTTGTACCGGACACAGGAAAAGTATGCCGAAGCTGCCGGCCTTTTGGAACGGCTGCTGGCCGAGCGGCCGGACAGCGCGGCCAGCATCGCGTACAACATCGCCTGCCTTTATGCCGTTCAGAACGACAGGACGGCGGCGATAATGTGGCTGGAGAGGGCCCTCAGCAGCGGGTTTGACCTGTGGCCCCTGCTGGAACGGGATGTCGACCTTGAGAACATCCGGGACACTGAATATTATAAGAATCTCATGGCGGGCCGTGGCGACCGTTAAGGCCGGCAACCGCGGCGTGCCCGGCGACGGATTTTTTTTGCGGCATTTTTTAATGGGTGTTCATCCATGCTTTTATGCGGGCACGAAAAACGTTTCCAATCCGTAAAATGAGAAAAAAGCCGTTTATGGATGGAAACCAGAGAGGCTGTATTGCCGAACAAACCGGTCAAGAGAACGCGGTCCCTGGGTACTCACGCGGGCGTCTGTCTGCTGCTGGCGGCGCTTTCCCTGGCTGTATTTCTGCAGATACGGCATCATGACGCCGTATCTTACGATGATCCGATTGTCACCGAAAACAGGCATATTCAGCAGGGACTCTCTTTTTCCTCCATTGTCTGGGCGTTCACGGACGTTCCGGACAATATGCCTTACTGGGTGCCTGTGGTGATCCTTTCCCACATGGCGGACTTTCAACTTTTCGGGGACAACTTCGGGCACCACCACCTGACCAGCCTGCTGTTTCATGTTCTCAGCGGCATCACGCTGTTTCTTGCTCTGTCCCTGACCACCGGCCGGTCGTTTCCGGCCGGTATCGCGGCGATGCTGTTTTCCATTCACCCGCTGAACGTGGAGCCCGTGGCATGGCTGGCGACCCGGAACAGCGTTCTGGCTGTTTTTTTCGGCCTGCTGGCCGTGGCCGCCTACCTGTATTACGCCCATGGCCCTTCCTGGCGACGGTATGCGACAGTATTGCTGATGTTTGTCCTGGCCCTGGCGTCAAAATCCGAGATAGCACCGCTGATCGCGGTGTTCTGCCTGCTCGACTTCTGGCCCCTGGGCCGCGCCGGCACCGGTGGCGTGCCGGCGCGGCGCCTGGTGCTGGAGAAAATTCCCTTTCTGGCAACGGTGGGCTGTGCCTTGCTGACAGGCCGGCTTCTGGGTGCCGAAGCCGGATCCCGCCCGCCTCTTCCCGGGCCCGGTGAATGGTTCCTGAAGACGGCCTCGTCTTATCTGACCGCCATTGGAAGGCTCTTCTGGCCTGTTGACCTGACCCTTATTCGGCCGGCGCCTCCGGGATCAGAATCGTTGTGGCCCGCGGTCGCCGGAGTCATCATCCTGGCAGTCGTCACGGTGGTCGTGATTCGGGCCCGCCGGTCCCGGCCCTATCTGCTGACGGGGTGGTTCTGGTTTGTTTTTTGCCTTGCGCCGGTTGCGGTCATGATGGCCGGGTCGGGCCGTGTGCTGGCGGACCGGCATACCTATCTGCCCGCCATCGGGCTTTTTATCATGGCCGGCTGGATCGTCGCCGACCTGGCGCAACGGTTCCGGCGGTTTCGTCCCGCGGTTCTTTGCGTGACTGCCCCCGCCATTATCGCTCTGGCACTTGTCTCCCACGCCCATGTACGGCATTTCCGGGACAGTGAGACTCTTTATCGACACGCGGCGGCCCTGCACCCCGGCAACATTCAGGCTGTCACCAACCTTGCCGACACGCTTCTGGAAAAAGGCCGTATTGATGAAGCCATCGCCTTTTACCGGCAGGCGCTTTCCATGGATCCCGAAAACGCGCTGGTCCACAACAATCTCGGCGCGGCGTTTTTGAAAGCGGGGGACCGCCAGCGGGCCGCCGCCGGTTTCCGGCAGGCCCTGAAATATGATCCCGGCCACCCGATGGCCGGTAACAACCTGGGCAACCTGCTGGTTGAAATGGGACGAACAGACGAGGCCATTGCCTGTTTTGAAAAGACACTGACCCCGGACAACCCCTTTTTGTACAAAGCGCACAATAACATCGCCACGGCTTTTGCGCGCAAAGGAGAGTTTGACAAAGCGGTGTTTCACCTGCGTCAGGCCCTGGCCATTCAACCGGACTATGCCACCGCAAGAGAAAACCTCGTCAGACTTCTGATGATGCAGCAGCAGGGCGCCGCAGCTATCGGAGGAGATGGCGATCGTTGACGAAACCCAGCCGGACGGACGTGGTCATGAAGAAGCATGGTAGGGAAATTTTTATCAGCCTGCTGCTGGCGATGGCCGTGCTTGTTGTATACGCACAGGTCCGAAACTTCGAGCTTGTAAGGGATGACGACTACACGGTCATGTCTTACGCGGACGTCCATACGGCCCATGGGTTTGATATCTCGGCCGCGTTCACGGGCGGGCCTTCCTGTTTCCCGTACCGGGTGCCGCTGGTCATGTTGTCTCACATGCTGGACCTTGTGCTTTTCGGCCAAGCCTTTGGCCTGCACCACATGGTCAACGTTTTTATCCACATCATCAATACGTTGTTTCTTTTTTACGCGTTTCGGTTCGCCACCGGCGATACATGGAAAAGCGCCGGCCTGGCGGCGCTTTTCGCCGTTCATCCCCTGAACGTGGAACCGGTGGTATGGCTGCCCTGCCGTGTCACCCTTTTGAGCGGCTTCTTTTTTATCCTGACCCTTTTGTGTTATTTCCGGTATGCGAAAAGGCCGACGAAGGCCGGGTATGCCCTGGTTCTCCTGTTTTATGTGGCCGGTCTCTTGGCAAAACCCGAAGTCATTTATCTGCCTTTTGTTCTACTGCTGATGGACTACTGGCCGCTTGGCCGGTGGCGCGGGACAGCCCCTGCATATAATCCGTGTGCTCTTCCAGAGCATGCGGGCCTGTCTGTTACCGCTTTGCTGAAGGAAAAAACGCCTCTGTTTCTTGTCGCACTGGCGGGAGCTGGCCTGGCGACGTATCTGTACATCAAAACACCTGTCCGCGGTATGATTCCAAAAGACTCGATTCTTCCTCTTTTCACGGATGTCTTGGCCGGCGTTCCGTTATCTTATCTCGTTTATTTGTTGAAGATTCTTTTTCCTTTTAATCTGTCTGTTTTCAGCGGGCTTGACTATGTGCCACCGGGGGCATGGGAAATCGCGGGCGCAGCGGTTTTATTTTTTCTGATAACGGGCTTGGTATTCTATACCGGCCGCAGGCGGCCTTACATGATTATCGGCTTGCTCTGGTTTCTTCTTACCATGGCGCTGCCGGTCGTTCTGAGCGGCCTGTTTCGGCATTCGCTGATCCACCGATATACCTATCTACCGGGAATCGGCATACTTGTCATTCTGGTGTGGGGCGGGCATGACATCTTTAAACATAACCGACACCTTTTATCTTTTTTTGTGGCGACTTTACTCGTTCTTGTTCTGGGGTCTATGACACTTTCATGGCGGCAGACCGCAATCTGGAAAAACACCGCCACCCTTTATGAAAGTCTTCTCAAAAGCGGCCACCGCCCGGCGGAAGATGTTTATACCGACCTGGGGAACATTATGCTGGGAAGGGGAGCGACGGACCAGGCGATTGTTTATTATCAAAAGGCCCTTGCGCATTCACCGGCGGACCCCCGCCTTTACCATTGCCTGGGTCTTGCCCATGCGCGAAAAGGGGCCGTGTCGGCCGCGCTGGCCGCCTATCACCGGGCACTGGCCCTGAATCCGGATTTTGCCCTGGCCCATAACAACCTGGCCAATCTGCTGGCCGATACGGGACAAATCGACGAGGCCATTGATCACTACAGGGCGGCCCTGGCGGCAGACCCCGGGCAACCGGAATTTTATAATAATTTAGCCACGACCCTGGCGCAAAGCGGGCGGATACCGGAAGCCATTCAGCACCTGGAAAAAGCGCTTGCCATCGACCCGGAATATCAGACCGCCAGAAAAAACCTGGCACGGCTTCGTGTCATGGAATCGTCCGGCGAATAACCTGAATATTTTACGCGGTGAGTCGGGCAAAGGACGCAAGGCGCGGAAAATGAACAGGCAGGGGCGAACCGGCGCTGCTATCCGTTGTCGATTTTTTTTCGGATAAGACCGATTCCCACACGCAGGCCGTCCCCCACAGCCGCCGAATTGAAGGAGCTGTTGGTAAACGTGTAGGTGACGGGGATTTCCTGAATAGAAAGTCCGTGGGTGTATATTACAGCAAGGGTCTCCATGTGGAATCCGAAGGATCTTGATGCAAGGGAAGCATTCAGAACCGTTTGCAGCGCTTTTTTTGAATACATTCTGAACCCGGACGTGCAGTCTGAAAAGGCCGGTCCTTTCAGATCATGCCAGGTATCTGAAAGACCGTAGTTGACGATGCGGGCCGCGCATTGGGAAATCAGTTTCCGGTGGGCCGGAGTTCCAATGGTTTTCCGTCTTGCCCCGATGACAAGGTCGTACCCGTCATGCTCAAAAAACCGGGGCAGGTCCTTCGGGTCGTGGGAGAGCCCCGCGTCCATGGTCACGGCAACGTCGTAGCCGTTGTCCGCGGCAAACCGCATGCCGTCGAGAATGGCGCCGGGAATGTGGGTGCGCCTGGCGTGGGTGATGATGTGAATGCCGGAAATGGCATGCAGACGGTCGCCGGTCTGGTCCGTGCTGGCGTCATTAACAAAGCACAGGTCGGCGTGGGGCCTGGCCGCCTCGGCAATAGCGCCAACGGTTTTTTCTTCATTGTAACAAGGAATGATGACCAGTCTTTTCATGGCGGGGATGTTTCACTCCCTGTGACATTTTTTCGCCGGTCCGCGGATGTCGTGTCCGGCGGCACCCTTTTGTACAGGTACCAGTTCCAGCCCGAAACGCCGGCATAAGGGAATATTTTTTCCAGCCGGTAGACGTGCCTGTCATTGGGCCGGTACAGTGCGGCTATTTCCCGGTTCAGCTGCTGGGAATGACGGATCAGCCAGTCCGTACCTTCGGTGGGCCATTGTCCTTCTCCGATATAGATCATTTTGGTGTTTTGAGGAAGGTATCTGGCATAGAAGTATAAGATCGGCAGGTTGCGAAAATCATTATCGCTGCCGACAAGAATAGTTCGGTCGTCATCGCGTGGGGCAGTCGCTCTCGGGCCTGTGTGGGGTTGCGCCGCCATATAGAACATGGCACCCAGGTAATCCCCTCTCCCAATGGTGATCAAGGCGTGGGTGCGGGTGATATTGCCGTAAGAAAAGAAAAGTACAAAAAGCAGGCAGAGTGTTTTGGCCAAGCGATTCCCCTTATAACAGGCGGCGATTCCGATGGCCAGGACGATATAAGTGAACGGAAACGCGACCAGGGAAAAACGGAAATACATCAGTTGCCGGCCGAGGTTTCCCAAAAGAGGGGGCAGGCAGACGGCCAGCAGCAAGAAAATCGCAACCGCCGCGTTTGTTCTGTATAAAGAACACCATCCGTAGAGAAAAACACAAATAAAAAGAAAGAGGCCGGCAACAAACCATCCCCCTGTGGACGGGGTGCCCATGAGGGCTGCCACCACGGTAGCCAGAAAATCCGTGATAAATTCAGTCGATCGACTGCCGATGTTGCCGACCGCCATATTTCTGACAAGGTAGGCATGCGACAGGTAAGCCATCGGCAGCAGCGGCACCAGATGGCATTTCAGGATGTGGGCCATGAAGGTTCGGAAGGACGAGGACGCGCGCAGTTCGTGCATAACCGACCACAGGAAGATGGCCAGCCAGATGAACGCCACGGTAAGGTTGGCCAACAGACCCATCGTGATGGTGAACCAAAACAACACAAGCGGTCGTATGCCGCGCTCCTGCCAGTACTGCTGAATAAAGAAAAACGCGGATACCAAAAAAAACAGGGCCGGCGCGTATCCCCGCGCCTCTGAAGAATAGAGAATAAAAGGGTGGGAAACCGTCGCCATGAAAAGCGCCGGCATTCCCGCGGATGGACTGAACCGGTCTGCCGCCCGCCATATGAGAATCAACAGGAGCGTGCCGGTGATGAGGGACGGTACGCGGAACCATCTCCAGTCATAAGGATCACCCATCATGTACATAAAGAAGGTGTTCAAAGGATGGTTGTTGTCCACTACATTGACGACCGTCAGCGCCTGCCATGGTTGAGTCATATGCCGACTCAGCATATATGACCATATCTCATCAAACCACAAACAGTCGCTGGCGGCGGCGATGCGAAGGCCGGCGCCCGCGCAGAGCAACAGAACGACAACGGTCATTACCGGGGGGCTGTATGCTTGTAGGTAGTGCGTTCGTGTCATGGCCGTGGTGGCAGGGACTCCACCGGTTCAGGCTGTGTCAGTATTCGCGAAAGCGTCATTTGGAGAGCCCGGTTATGGGGTTGAATATTGAGGGCCAGTCGGTAGGCTCTGATTGCGTTTTCTAAGTCGCCTGTGTGATAATAGGAGAGCCCCAGTTGCTCAAATGCCTCTGCCCGGAACGGATCGATTTTTAACAGCATGAAAAACCGGTCTATCGCTTTCTCGTATTCGTTGCGCGTCAGATGGATTTTTCCCAGTCTTTGGTAAACGTCCGTGTACAGGGGGTCGATATCCAGCGTTGTTTCATAGGCGGTAATCGCAGCGTCGATTTTTCCCTGTCGCTCCAGCAGTTGGCCTGTTCCGTAGTGGGCCTCGGCATTCCGGGGATCCACGGCCATGACTTTTTGATAATAATGGTTCGCCGCTTTATCCCATCCCAATCGTGTCATGACAGTCGCCAGCCGGTTATCCCATGCCATCAGTCGGGGCCGTCCGGGTTCGCCAGCGTAAAGCAGCGGCCCTGTTGTTTGACCGGTCAGTTTTTTAGACACACCCTTGATGTTTAAATGGGCCATTACGTTTGTCGGATAAATGCTGAGCGATTTGTTGAAGTGGGCAATCGCCTTTTCATAATTGCCGATTTTAGACAGCAGTGCCCCGACGTTGTTGTGGGCCATCCAGCACAAGGGGTCCTTTCGCAGCGTATCCCGCCACAGAGTATGGAGGTTCTCATATTTATTCTGTTCCTGCAAGGTACGCGTGCCAAGCAGCAACAACAGGACGGAAAACAGAATGCAGGCTGTTTTAGCGGGAAATCGATGGATGCCATGAAACAGGCGATGGGCCGCAGCCGTTATCAGGGCGATCAGGGCGATGCCGGCCATGTACTGAAAATGGTCCGCCACAAAGGAATATCGCATGGGATAGTAATTGATAAATCCCAGGGCGGGAAAAAGCGCTGTCGCAAAAATCGCCACACCGGTCAAAGCCCCCCTGCCCAGCCGGCCTCTTGTCACCCAGAGTAGAATAAAGGCCCCAAGCGCGCCGACGGGAAACAGATACTGCCACCATACAGTGGCGTTGATGTCCCACCGGGGATAGATGAACACCAGGTTTGCCGGCCAGACCAGTTTGTATGCGTAAAACCAGAGGGCCCGCCCGGCGATCAGCACACGGTCGATTGTGCTGAAAGCCCATTCCATCCCGTAGGCCCCTACGTGGCTTTTTTCCATGATGACGGTGTGCAGCGCGGCCGCGGCCCCGACAAGGAAAAAGGGAAGCGTTGCCACTGCTTTTCTGCCCCCCCCCTGAGGGTTTTTCCACCATACCAGCATCAGGAACGCTGCCGGCATCATGCAGGTGACGGTTTTGCTTAACAGGGCCGGTATAAAAAACAAAAAGGAGGTCATGTAGGAGAGCCGCCTGTTTGTTGAAGCCGTTTCGGGGTACTGGTTCCCGCCGGTTCCGGAAAGAGATGCGCGGATTAAAAACAGCAGGGAGAGCAGAACAAACATTCCGGAAAGTACATTCTTGCGTTCGCTGATCCATGCCACGGACTCCACGTTGACCGGGTGAAGCGCAAACAGGGCAGCGGCCGGCCATGCCCAGGGCAGGCGCAGTCGGGCCAGGATCAGCCATACCAGCACGGCGTTTGCGGCGTGCAGAAGGATGTTGGTGAAATGAAACACTGCCGGGTTAAGACCGAACAGATGATACTCGAGCCAGAAACTGGTAAAGACCAGAGGATAGTATTGCGGCGTGGCGCCGGGCTCAAGCCATATGCGTTTCAACCCGGAAAAGCCCGCAAGGGTCATGTTGTGAGTGATATAATAGTCGTCGTCCCAGATAAAGGAGTGGTCGGTGGATGGAAGATAGGCCACCAACACCATTCCCGCCAGTATTCCCGCCTGTATCCACCTGGATAAGATGAACCGCCTGATCATTGCGTCCCGTTGTTTTGGCTTGACAAGGTTTGGATAACCGGATAATAACATTAAGAATTTCAAAGCAAACAACCCTTTTTGGGTAAACTACAGCACCCTGCGGAAGGAATCAACATGAAAAAGCGCTTGCCATCTGCAGTAATGGCTTTTGGTATGTTGTGCATGACGGCCTGTTCAGATGGCGGAAAAGAGCAGGCGGCAAAAATTGATAACATATCAAAACAGTTCAGTTATATTGTAGGGCTGGAGATGATTTACACGCTTGAGGAACTGAAGACGGTCACTATTGACCGGGAAGCGTTTCTTCAGGGCATTGAGGACGGTCTGGCAGGCAACACACCCATGCTTTCTCCGGATCAGATGACTGGGGTAAAGGCCCTGGTTTCTCAGCAGGAGCGCGAATTTCACAACAAACGAATTGCCGCTGCCGCGGAAAAAAATTTAAATGAGCAGAAAGCCTTTCTTGCGGATAATAGAGACAAAGAGGGGGTTGTCGTTACCGCAAGCGGTTTACAGTACACGGTGTTGAGAAAAGGGGACGGCCCCCGGCCCGAGGCTGTCGATAATGTCCAGATCCACATGGTAGGGAAGCTTCTGGACGGCACGGTGTTTGAGTCCACCTATCAAAGGGGCACGCCGGTCTGGGTCAAGGTGGCCGGTGTCATCCCCGCTTGGGAAGAGGCGCTGACGATGATGAACGTCGGCAGCAAATACCGCTTTTTCATCCCGTCGGAACTGGCCCACGGCAAAGAAGGCAATTTTCTCGAAGGTGGCGTGATCGGTCCCAACGCCATGCTCATCGTCGATCTGGAGTTGCTTGCCATTCAAGAGAAGTCCGACTGATTTTTCTTATGATAATTCCCGCCCGAAAGATTCGTGTGCCGGGGCCTGTTCTGGTGCCGTGGCTGGTCTCTCTTCTTCTGTTTTCCCTGATGGTCTACGGCGGCGTTCGAACGCCGGACGGCGAGGTGGTTTTCCGTGTGGGAGAATCCCTTGCAATGAACGGCACTTTTGCTGTTGAAAAGGACCTGGAGGCATGGCCGGATTTTGGCCTGCCCAGAGGGTGTGACAACAGGCGATATTCGGGGTTCGCTCCCGCGCAGTCTGTCCTTCTGGCCCCGTTTATTCGGGTGGCCTCATGCCTTAACCAGACCCGATGGTATGAATACCGGCGCATTCCCATCAGCTTTGCCGCGGATGGATTCTCTTTCCGGTCCTACATTCTCAAACAGCGACCATCGGACATGGCGCCCCATGCCCTGCGGTTCCTGGTGTCCTTTTTTACCCCCCTGGTTTCAAGCCTCGTGGTGGTGTTACAGTTTCTGATCATTCGCCGGCTGACCGGCAGCCCGCTTGCGGCCTTTATCACAGCCCTGCTGCTGGGCCTGGCCACGCCCCTGTGGCACTATTCAGGAACGATGTTTGCAGAGCCCCTGGCCATGGTTTTTGTCCTGTTGTCTTTTTACCTGATTTCTCCGCGAAAAGATCTCAATACTTTCCCCGTTTCAGGTAAAGCCGTCCGTTTTTTGGGCAGCGGCCTGCTGTTGGGGCTTGCCTTTACCACCCATATCACGGCGATTTTGATGACACCCTTTTTTCTGGTGATTGCCATTTCTCCGTGGGCACGGTCGAAAACCGGCTTTTGGGAAAACCGGTGGATCTGTGCGCGGGTCGCGGCAGGCTTTACTGCCGGAACAGGTATTATGGCCCTGCTCTACGGCATCTATAATTACATGCGGTTCGGCAATCCTTTTGAACTGGGACGTCAGACCGCTGAGGGGGTGGCTTACGGAGTCTTTACCACTCCATGGGAAGGGCTGGCCGGTCTTCTTGCCAGTCCGGGCAAGGGGGTTTTCTGGTTCTGTCCCATTCTGATCGCCGCTGTTTTCTGGTGGCCGTACCTGCATAAACGCTACCGGTATCTCTCTTTTGTTATCATCGCCATGGTCCTGTTTCGCCTGCTTTTCATTGCGTGCCGCAGCGACTGGCACGGCGGTTTCTGCCTGGGGCCCCGATATTTTCTCATGGTGCTGCCGTTCCTGCTGATACCCATCGGGTGCCGGCTGGCCGATTTTTTCGCCGGGGACCGTCCGCCCGGTTTTTGGCGACCGGTTGCCGCCGGGGCGTTCCTGTTTGCCTGTACGGTGCAGCAGCTCTATTTCTGTCTCGGTGAACCCATATCCTTTTACTACATGCTCAGGATGGTCAATCTCCAGCAGGGAATCTCCATCATCGCTAACAACCAGATATATTTTCAGTGGAGCGCCTCTCCCCTGGTGGGCCTGTTTGATGGCAGACGGGGGCCGTTTCTCTTGCAGTCCGTCCCCCTGGGGCAGTGGGAACTGCTGGCACTCTGTGCCATGGCCCTGGCCCTGGTGACGGGGCTCCTCACTTTTTATTTGATCCGCACCAAAAGAAAGCGCTATACATAGCGCGGATGGTCATGCGTCCTCCTTGAGTCCGAAACGGCCACAGGCGCGACTGTGGCGCAAGACGCGGCCTGTTGAATAAAATCCGGGCGCGATATGTGAAAGGCACCGATTGCAGTGAAAAAGATCCGCGTGTTTCTGGTAAATGTGGGTGACCGGCCCCGGGTGTTTCAACTGGTGACGCCGCCGCTGGGTATCATGTCCCTTGCCGCTTATATACGGTCCAAGTTTTCCGCCGAATTCTGCCTGGTCAACCAGAAGCTGCACAACCTGTCCAATGACGCCCTGGTGAAGATGGCCGTGGATTTCAAGGCCGATGTGGTGGGGCTGGGCGCCCTGACATCGGCATCGCACAAGATCCCCTATATTACGAAAAAGCTTCGGGCCCTGTTGCCCGAGGCGTTGCTCCTGCTGGGCGGCCCCCATGTATCGGCCTTTGAGGAAAAATCCCTGGAAGGTAACGCGGCCCATGCCGCTGTGCCCGGTGAAGGGGAGCTGGTTTTTGAGGTGATTCTGCGCCACTGGTTTGAAGGCGATGGTCTGGCCGATGTACCGGGAATTTTCTGGCGGGACAAGGACGGCACCATCGTTATCAATCCAGGGCGCATGCCGTTCATTCAGGATGTGGACAGCCTGCCGCCCCCGGCCTATGACCTGATCGACCTGCCGGCCTACTGGAAGCGCCAGTCCATGCCGCCCATTCCCCGACGCCGGTATGCCTCTCTTTTTTCCAGCCGGGGATGCCCCTACAAATGCGCCTACTGCCACCGCATTTTCGGTGACACCTTCCGGGGCCACTCGGCGGACCGGATCGTGGATGAAATCGCGTTTCTTTCGAAAACGTACGGCATTTCAGATTTTGAGTTTCTGGACGATATCTTCAACCTGGACAGAAAACGGCTGATGACCTTCTGTGATCTGATTCACAGCCGCAATCTCAAGACCCGGCTGGTCTTTCCCAACGGGGTGCGCACCGATATTTTTACGGCAGAAGAGATCGAAGCCCTTGCCGACGCGGGCATGTATTTTGCCAGTTTTGCCCTGGAGACCGGCTCGCCCCGAATTCAGGGCCTGGTCAGAAAAAACCTGAATATCGGCAAGTTTTTAAAAAATGTGGAGATCGCGGTCCGGTGCGGGGTCTATGCCAACGGATTTGCCATGATGGGATTTCCCACGGAAACCGAAGCGGAGATGCAAATGACCATTGACGTGGCCTGCGGCTCCCGCCTTCACACCATCTCGTTTTTTACGGTCACGCCGTTTCCCAACACGGAACTTTACGAAATGGCCCGTCGCCAATGCCCGGAGAAGGTTGCGGCCATTGATTACGCTGACATGGAATATTCCGGAATTTCTATCAACCTGTCGGCTGTGTCGGATGACACCCTCTATACCTACCAGCGCAAGGCCAACCGGACCTTCTTTTTAAACCCCCTGCGCATGATGCGGATCGTCAGGGATTTTCCCCAGCCCCACCTGCTGCCTTTTTACCTGCCGGTTTTTTTGAGGCGGGCTTCCAAGGGATTACATTAAAGCGGGGGCGGCCTTACAGGAAAAGGGCGCAGGCGTCGGCCCACAACCGCAGGTTTTCTCCTGTGATGGCCATGAACACCCCCACCTCGGGCGGGCACCAGTCCGGCACAAGGGCCGTGGCCTCATCGCGCAGGAAGTCACCCAGCTCCCTGGTCCGGTCCGTCATGGCCGGCGCGGAAGGGGCAAACCGGTGCCGGAGCAGGTCTGCCAGCCAGTCGGTGAGCAGCATGCCCCAGTATTCCCGGCGCAGGTCGGCCAGCGCGTCATGGGGGTTGCGCGAATGCAGGGTGACGGGGTGGCCAAAGGCCGCGTGGTAACAGGTCCCCCGAATAAGGGCCTGTAAAAAATAGCCTCCCCACACGTCGCCGTACCGTTCCAGCCGGCCCCCGGGCATGTCGTGTCCCATGGGAACGCACAGGCAGGCCGGAATCAGGTTCCGGCACACGCTCAGGTTCTGGGTACTCAGGGGAATCCATGTGTTCTGGGAAAGTACGTGGGCGGGTTTTCCCACATAGGAGAGGCTTTCCACCGGGCCGTTGAGCCAGGTGACGGCGTCCAGGTCCGGCGCGCCGGTCCACAGCCCGGCCTTGACCCCGATGCGGGCATCGGCTTCAGCCAGTGCCATGTCTGAAGGGTCGTCCGCGTCTCGAAGCCGGAACGGGAATCCCCGGGGAAAGACCGTTCGCTTGGGGCTCAGCTCCAGGTAACGGCAGGTGTTGTGAAATCCGGAACCGGTTTCGATCATGGGGCCTCTCCACGGTTTTCCTGTATCGGCATGACCGTCGATGAAACTCTCCTCCGGCGGATAGTTGTCATCATCAATGGAAATCAGTATCTCGCATCCCGCTTCAAGGGCCTTTAAAAAACCGATGTTGCGCCGGGTTTCATTGTTGACCGGCAGGCGGCGGTAAAAATCGATGCAGCCTTTCCCCCAGGACTCCTGGGCGGCCATGTCCATATATTCGGTTTCCAGTCCCCTGCCGGTGAGGTCTTCGGCAATGGTACCGGCCGCCGCAGGGGTCTTCGTGTCGCCGATGATCCATATCTTCACCTGGCCTGTGTAGCCGGACCGGTTGATGTTCTCCAGGTAATCGTAGAGCACCCGGGGGGTATCGATGGTGGTCAACACGATGTGAAACGGTTTGCGCACGCTTGCTGCCCGTATTTTGAGGGTTGGATCTATTTGGGTGGTTGTCTTTTGGCCGCAGACCGTATATATACCAGTTCACAAATGCGATCAAGCAGATACGCCGTACATACGCAAACCGATCGGAATTGACTCGGATATTTCACGAGTTGATTTGGCCGCAGATGCAAGGCGCGGGACATGAAGCTGTAGTCAATCTACCGCGAATGCTCCGCAACACAGTCCCGCCGATGGCGGGACCAAGGTGACTCGCCCGAAGGGTGAATTTTTTCGACATAAAATTGGCATAAAATGCCACAAGTTGTTCATGATAGCTTGTATTTTCAAAAAAAGCCTGAGATCTATTACAACATTCTGTATATTATAAAAAACTTACCAATGTCGAAAAATTTCATGAAATATTCGGGTTAAGGATGACCGACGCGTCCTCATACATAAGACTTTCCATCATCATCACCGTCTACTCTGAGACCGGCGCCCTGGTCCAGACGGTGGAGCGGCTCTTGAAACAGGACCGGGATTATATTCACGAAATTCTTCTGGTGGTTTCCCCGTTTTCCTCTGACGCCTGCATGGCGGTGTGTCGGCAGCTGGCCGAAACACACACCCTGGTGACGATTCTGGTTCAACAAAAGAATCCCGGCGTGGGCCTTGCCCTGCGCCAGGGAATGGCCGCGGCCACCGGCACCCACGTGGCTGTGCTGTCGGCCGATCTTGAAACCGAGCCGGAAGCCGTGGATCGTATGGTCAGGAAAATCCAGGAGAGCGGATGTGACGTGGTGGTTGCCAACCGGTGGCTGCCCGGCGGTGGGTTTGCCCGGTACAATCCGGTCAAGCTGATGGCCAACTGGCTTTTTCAGCAGGTGTTCCGCAGGGTCTACGCTACGGATGTGGGGGATCTGACCTACGGCCTCAAGGTTTTGGAAAAAATCGTGGTTGACCGCATTTGCTGGAAGGCCACGCTTCACGAAATTTTTATCGAAACCACGGTCAAGCCGATCCGGTACGGGTATTCGGTTTGCCAGGTGCCCACCTTCTGGACCGGCCGCACCGAAGGGGTGAGCCGTAACTCGTTTTTCAAGAACCTCCGTTACGTGGGGCTGGCCCTCAGGGTCCGGTGGCGGCCGGTGCCACCGGACGAGGCAAAACCCAAAAAATAAGGGCGCGGCAGTATGCGGCGCCCTTATTTTTTCAAGGTCAGAAGCGTAATTTATTTTGCGTCCATTTCCTCTCCCAAATGCTTTGCCAGCCGCTTACCCAGGGCCAGCAGGGTGAGGGTGGGGGGAATGCCCCAGGCATCCGGCATCACCGAACAGTCGCACACGTAGAGATTCTCCTTTTCGGTTTTCAGGTTCGAATCCACCACGTCACCGATCTTGACCGTGCCGCCGGGGTGGGCCGCCACGGTCCAGCCGGAAAACACCCCTTTAGCTCCGGCGTTCTGCAGAATGCCTTTTGCCCGTTCATATCCTTTTTGCAGTTTGGCCTTGTCGTTTTTCGTGATGTCCTTGCGGACCCCACCGCCGTCGGTGATGCGGCCCCCCAGGTCATCCTTGATCTTGATCATCAGCATCAGGGTATCGCGCCTGGAGAGAAGTTTGTGCAGCCGCAGCTTGGGCGCGCTCTGCACCATGTACATGGGCCAGGGAAAATCCAGGTCCACCATCAGGTACCCCTCGTCGGCCATGTGGGCACCGGCCGCCATCTGGATTTCGCCTTTGCCCTTGAGGTTTTTTACCGTGCCGAATACCATGATCAGGGGGTCAAAGAAAAAGTCGTAGCCGGCCCGGGAAATGCCGCTGGCCCGGAGAATGGTGGGAGACCCCACCCCGCCGGCGGAGATGACGACCCGGTCGGCGGTGACCTTGTGGGTGCCCAGGTTCTTTTTGTATTCCACGCCGGTGGCGGTGTTGCCGTCAAACAGCACCCGGGTCACCTTTGCGCCGTTGATCAGTTCAGCGCCATCGGTGACGGCCTCTTCCACGAACATGCGGGCGCTCCACTTGGCACCTTCCGGGCATCCGTAACTGCACTTCCAGCAGTCGGGCTTGCACTTGTCCTGGTAGATGAACTTGTTGAGTGGCTTCCAGTCATAGCCCATTTCCTGGGCGCTTTCCATCATGCGGCGGGCGCCCGGGCCGAAAATGGCGTCACCGGCCGGGGCAATAGGCAGCTCCTTTTTTAACGCCGCCGTTTCCTCTTCAAGTTCAATGCCGTGGGACCGCATCATTTCATACGGCGGATCAAAGGCGGTACCGCAGTAAAAAACAGAACTGCCGCCGGTGCAGATCCCTCTCACCATGGCCAGCATCTTTTTGTTGGTAAACAGCACGCTTTTGCCGGGCATGCCGGCATTCAGGGCCATCTGGAACATGGACCCCTTTATCGGCGCGTTGCTGCCCCATTCCAGAATCAGGACCTTTTTGCCCTGCTTTGTCAGTTCCCTGGCCACGGTTGCCCCGCCGGGGCCTGACCCGACGATAATGGCGTCGTAATGCTGGGTGGTGTTCATGGCTGGCTCCTTTTTGATGACCGCTCCGGCGCTGGTTGCTTTTTTTGGCCGCCTATCCCTGCCGGAGGCGATAATAGGGTTTGAGTTGACAGCTCCTTAAGCATTTTGTATATTGTCGACAATATCTGATTGAGTTTTTTTGTCAACAGGAAAATTGTGAAAAATCTCTTTTTCTGTTATTTGACCGGAATATATTGAAGGCGCAAAAGGGAGGCGGCGAAAAAAGAAATGAATCTTTCTCTGGCAGGCACACTTTCAGACCAGATAGCAAACCACATTATTGAAAAGATCATTCATCTGGAGATCGAACCGGGCCAGCGCATCCTGGAGCAGAAGATCGCCGAGGAGCTGGGGGTGAGCCGGTCCCCGGTGCGCGAGGCCATGCGGATTTTAGAAAAAACCGGCCTGGTGGAGATCATTCCCCGTTGCGGCGCACGGGTGCGAAAGGTTACGGAGGAGAGCATTCGGGGGTTCTGCGACGTGTTCGCCCTGCTCTTCGGCCATGTGGTGCGGCGCTGAATTGAAAACTGCGATGAGGCTCATCGCATGGAACTGATTACCGCCTACGATCAAATGGTCCAGTCGGCCAGGGTCAATGACGGCCGGGGGTTTTACCAGGCCATTCTGGACTTTGCCGCGTCGGGCATTGCCGCTACGAAAAATCCCGTTCTTCTGCAACTGATCGACGGCATCATGCCCAACCTGCGGCGCCTGCAGTATGTGGCCATTGCCCTGAAGGCCGACGCCCTGGAAGAGAGCACCCGTTATTTCAAGATCATTATCGATGCCCTGGAAACCCGGGACCCTGAAAAAGGGGTGGCGGCCATTGAAGCGTATATCGAAGCTGAACAGTCCTTTGCCATCGCGGCCCTGAAGAACTCTCCCCTGGCCGGATACATCGGTTAGTGTCCGGTTTTCAGCAAAGGGCCGAACATGCAAGGGGGCGAGCAGGAGGCTTGCCGCCCCTCTCCCCCTTGGCGACGCAAACAGAGAGATCCTGATGATATCGCACATTGTCGTTGTTGACGACGAACCCATCACGCTCAAGCAGTTGCGGCGGATTCTTGAAAAAGAGGGCCACCGGGTGTCGGCCTTTTCCAATCCCCGTCGGGCACTGGATCATATCGAGAGCAATTCCTGCGATGTGCTGATCAGCGACGTACGCATGCCCGCCATGGACGGTATGGAGCTGATGACCCGGGTCAAGGCCCGGTTCCCGGATATCGAGGTGATCCTGATCACCGGGTACGCCTCCCTGGACGGCGCCGTGGAGGCGGTTCGGGAGGGGGCGTTTCATTACCTGGAAAAGCCCTTTACCCCGGACCGGGTAAGGGAGCGGGTGGGCCAGGCCCTGCACCTGCTTTCCGCCCGCCGGTCCGCCCGGCCAGGGGCCCAGGGGGAGGACCGGAACGACGCCGGCCCCGTTATTATCGGCCAGGGGGCCCGGATTCGGGAGGTGGTTTCCATCATCGGCCAGATCGGGCCCACCGAATGCAATGTGCTCATCACCGGCGACTCGGGCAGCGGCAAGGAGCTGGTGGCCCGGGCCATTCACGCGGCCAGCCGCCGGTCTGCCGGACCTTTTCTGGCCTTTAACTGCGGCGCCTTGAGTGAAACCCTCATCGACAACGAGCTGTTCGGCCACGAGAAGGGGGCCTTTACCGGCGCGGAGAGCAGGGGCATCGGCCTGGTGGAGGCGGCCTCCGGCGGCACCCTTTTCCTTGACGAGATCGGGGAGATGCCCACCGCCATGCAGGTGAAGCTGCTGCGGGTGCTTCAGGAAGGAGAGCTGATGCGGGTGGGCGGCAGCCGGCCCGTTCCCGTGGACGTGCGTATCGTGTCCGCCACGGCCGCGGACATCAAGGCCGCGGTGGGTGAAGGCATCTTTCGCAAGGATCTCTATTTCCGGATCAACGTGGTCAACATCAAGCTGCCCGGCCTGGCCGAGCGCAGGGAGGACATTCCCCTGCTGGCTTACCACATTCTCAGCCGCCTTAACCGGCAGGGCGGGAAAAACATTCAGGCCATATCCGAAAAAGCCATGGCCCTGCTGTCCGGCTACGCCTTTCCCGGAAACGTGCGGGAGCTGGAAAATATTCTGGAGCGGGCCGTGGCGATCTGCCAGGGGGAGATAATCCGCGAGTGCGATCTGCCCCCGGACCTGGTGGCCCTGGAACTTCAGGCTTACAGACCGCCGGACGAAACCTTCATGACCCTGGCCGAACTGGAGCGGGACTATATGGCCCACCTGTTGAAGATCACCGGCGGAGCACGGTCCCGTACCGCGGAAATTCTGGGTATTGACCGGGCGTCGCTGTGGAGGAAGATGAAAAAATACGACCTTGAGTAGATTTTTGCAACACCCGCGTTCGTTTTTGCAACAAACCGGTCCCTTTCCCTTTTTGTTACCGATTCCTTCTGTTTTGCCGCAGGCATGTTGCAATCTGCAACCCTCCGTGCCATCGGCCTTCAGCGGCGCAATTCAAATATAACTTAAATTCAAATTGTTATGGTTTTTTATCTTTTGGCAGGCTTTTTGCGTTGCAGTCGGCCAGGAGATAAAAATGTCGCGTCACATTCTTCTGGTGTTCGAAAATGAAGCGGTTGTGCCCGAGGCATTGATGTATGCGCGGGAGTTTGCCCTGCGCATTGACGCCCGGCTTACGCTGCTGATGATCGTGCCCATGTCTTTTGACATGCGCACGTCCATCGGCCCCCGGCGCAGTGTCGTCAAAAATATTGAAATTCGGGCGGGCAGGGTTCTGTCTGACTGCCTTCAGTCTTTTATTCAGGCAGGCATCGAAGTGAACTCGGCCTTGAAGCTCGGCGATCCGGCCCAGGAGATGGTGAAGTTTCTGGCCAACCGGCCCCCGTTTCAGGCCATTGTATGGGGCAGCGGAAAAGATCTGCCGGACAGGGCCCGCACCGGCCAGCGCCACTGGCTTTCAAAGATTGCGGGCAGCCTGGAGTGCCCGCTTCTGACCGTCAGCAAGCGGGATGACCGGAGTTGACATACAAATGAAAAGAACGGGCGACAGTCGCCCGGGAAAGACCAACCGGAGACGGAGTGACTATGGACGCATTGACCCTTGACATGATCCTGGTGATGGCCATGATCGGCCTGGCGGTTTTTCTGTTTATCGTGGAGTGGGTGAGAGTGGACGTGGTGGCGATTCTGATGACCGTGGCCCTGCCCCTGCTGGGCCTGGTGACGCCCAAGGAGGCCTTTGTGGGGTTCAGCAGCAACGCCGTTATCTCCATCATCGCGGTGATCATCATCGGCGCGGGCCTGGACCGCACCGGCATGATCAATAAACTGGTGACCCCGGTGCTGCGTATTGCCGGTAACAGCACTTCCCGGATCATTGTCGCCATTTCCGTTACCGTGGCGATTATCTCCAGTTTCATGCAGAACATCGGGGCCGCCGCGCTTTTTCTGCCCGCCATTCAGCGCATCAGCAAGATGCAGAACATCCCCCTGGGCCGGTTGCTCATGCCCATCGGGTTTTCCGCCATTCTGGGCGGTACCGTCACCCTGGTGGGTTCCAGCCCGCTGATCCTTCTAAATGACCTGCTGGTGCCTTTCAACCTGGAGCCCTTCGGCCTGTTCGACGTCACGCCCATCGGCCTGGCCCTGGTGGCCGGCGGCATTGCCTGTTTTGTGTTGCTGGGCCGGTTCATTCTGCCCCAGGGGGCGGCCGTGAATGCTCCAGACCCGGACGCCTCGGAAACCGGTGTCCCTTCTTTGCCCGGCGGTCCGGATCCGGATGGGACCGAATTTTATGAACTGCGGACCCCGGATGATTTTACCGATTACCGGGATCCGCTTTTTGTGGAGGACATTCGGCGGCGATACCTGCTCAACGTGGTGGCCCTGACCGAACCGCCCGACTACAAGGTGCTTTCCCCCGCGCCGGACGCCGAGGTGCGGGCGGGCATTGATCTGGTGGTCTGCGGCCGAAAAGCGGATGCCGAACGGATGGCGTCCGCCGAAGGCATGCGGCTCAAGGCGGCCCTTGAAACCTACCGGGACCGGCTGGCGGTTGAAACCGCCGGAACGGTGGAGGTGGTGGTGGCCCCCCGGTCTTCCTATGCCGGAAAGGCCCTGCAGGACATCAACTTCCAGGACCGGTTTCATGTCACACCGTTGAGTGTGTACCGGCAGGAGGAGACCTACCGGGCCCGGCTGGACGATATCGTTTTGCAGGTGGGCGACGTGGTGGCCCTTTACGGCACATGGAAACGGCTGAAGACCCTGCAGAAGGAGGGCGGGCTGCTCTTTTCCCTGCCGTCGGACATGGAGGACCTGCGGCCGGAAAAGGCCGTGTGGGCCGGGCTGTGGCTGGTGGTGGCCCTGACCATGATCATGGGGTTCAAGGTTCAGCTGTCAGTGGCCCTGATGACCGGCGCCCTGGGAATGGTGCTGACCCAGGTCCTGAGCATCGACGAGGCTTACCAGTCGGTGGACTGGCGCACCATCTTCCTGCTGGCCGGCCTGATTCCCCTGGGCATTGCCACGGAAAAAACCGGCACCGCCGCCTGGATCGCCCACACCCTCCTCGGCATTATCGGTGATGTGTCCCCCATTGTGCTGCTGTCGGTGATCGGTATTCTTTCCACCCTGTTCACCCTGGTGATCTCCAATGTGGGGGCCACGGTGCTGCTGGTGCCCCTTGTGGTGAACATGGCCATCGCGGCCCACACGGACCCCCGCATGGCGGCCCTGGTGGTGGGGCTGGCTACCAGCAATTCGTTCGTGCTGCCCACCCACCAGGTCAACGCCCTTTACATGGGGCCGGGCCACTATCGCACGGTGGATTTCATCAAGGCCGGGTCCCTGGTCAGCGTGGTTTTCCTGGTGGTGATGATTGCGGCCATCAGCCTGATTTACGGAATATGAGCACGTTTCACATCAAGGAGTCTGAATATGGCAATTATAACGATTTCACGGGGGTCCTCCTCCATGGGAAAGGCCGTGGCCGAACAGGTGGCCCGGCGGCTGGGCTATCGGCTGATCAGCCGGGAGGTACTGCTGGACGCCAGCAGCCGGTTCAACGTGCCTGAGATCAAGCTGGAAAAGGCCATTCACGACGCGCCGGGCATTCTGGATCGCTACCGTCACAGCAGCCAGTCCTACGTGGCCTATATCCGTTCGGCCCTGGTGGAACAGGTGGTGGCGGACAACGTGGTCTACCACGGCCTGGCCGGCCACCTGCTGCTCAAGGGGCTTTCCCAGGTGCTCAAGGTACGGATCAACGCGGACATGGAAAAGCGCGTCGCCGTGGTCATGAAGCGGGATCGGATTCCAGCGGATGAGGCGCGAAACCGCATTCAGGAAGACGACCGGCAGCGCCGGAAATGGACTCAGGCCCTGTACGGTCAGGATCCCTGGGACGCCTCCCTCTATGACCTGACCATCTGCATTGACACGCTTTCCGTGGACAATGCCGTGGATTTTATCTGCCAGGCCGCCGGCACCGATGGGTTTCAGGCAACGGAGAAAAACCGCCGGCAGGTATCGGACATGGCCGTGGCCTGCCGGGTCAAGGCGGCCCTGGTGGATGAGTTTCCCCATGTGGGTGTGACCTGTGAATACGGGAACGTGCTGGTGTACACCGGGACCGGGTCGGATCACGGCAGCGGGAAGCTTGCCAAAAAGATCGATCGTGTTCGAGAAACGGTGGAAGGCATTTTTCATATTGAGATTCATTCGGGAGTGGTGGTGCCTGCGGAGGCCGTCTGACGGAAAATAGCGCGGAAATTATAAGGAGAGGGTCATGTCTATTATCATAATTTCTTCGGATGTTGCCGAAACGGAGGCAATGATCGCGGAAAAGGTTGCCGAAGAAAAAGGCTACGCCCTGCTGGACCGGCGGGTTCTCCATGACGCGGCGAACCGGTATGGCGTGAAACCGGAACGGCTCAACGACGCACTGGATAACCGGCCTTCCCTGCTGCGGCGGTTACCGCCCCGCCAGTGGCGTTATTGCCTTGCCTGTATCGAAGCCGAGGTGCTGGACCGCCTGCTGGCCGACAACATCGTCTGCCGGGACGTGGGTGCGCATCTTTACGTCAACGGCGTTTCTCATGCCATGAAAATTCGTGTTCTGACGGGAAAACAGGCATGCCGGGAAGCTGCTGAGCGGGAAGGCGGTAGCCTGGAGAAGGTGGAAAAACAGAGGTCTCGCATAAACCGGCGTCGCACGGCATGGTCCATGGCCGCTTACCAGAAGGACGAGGCCGATCCGGCCGGCTATGATCTGGTGGTCAGTCTGGACCAGATCGACCCGGTGGAGGCGGTCCGCACCATCGTGGGGGCCTCGGCGTACCGGAAGTTTCAGAGCATGACCTATTCCACCAAATGCCTTACCGACCTGGCCCTGGCGGCTCAGGTACGGGCCGCGCTTTTGAAATCCATGAGCGACATGCAGGTCCAGGCCAGGGACGGTTCGGTGGTGGTGACCACCCGTGCGTTGAACCGGCGGAAAAGGGAGAAGGTCGAGACCATCAAGCAGCTGGCCGGTCAGATTCCGGGCGTCGGTTACGTGGAGGTGCATGTGCGGAATAATATTTTCGGGAAAGCGGGGTAGGCCTTTGCGACCGGCAGCTCATAGCCGTTCGCAACGCTGCGCGGACAGGCGGGCGTTTGCGTCGCCGCCAATCCGCAGACAAGGAGATGGATATGGCCAGAACACTGGAAGTGCTGCTGCTGGATGATGAGCCCATCGTTGGCCGGCGCCTGAAACCGGCGCTGGACAAGATCGGGTGCAACGTGGAGGGGTTTGAGGACCCCATGGCCGCGGTGGCCCGGATCGATGAGAAGCAGTTTGATGTGGTGGTGACCGACATTCGCATGGAAGGCATGGACGGTATTCAGGTACTGGAACATGTGCAGCGGCGGTGGCCCGGCACCAGGGTGATCCTGATCACCGGGTACGCAAAGATGGACCTGGCCCGGGAGGCCATGGGCAAGGGCGTGTTTGACTTTATCGCCAAGCCCTTTCGGCCGGACGACCTTCGGCGGATCATTCTCCGCGCCGCCGAGGACATGGGGATTTTTCTTGATACCGCGCCGGACGGGGACACGCCGGCGGACCAATAGATCCCCGCCGGCGCTGGCCGGTGCCGGTTTACGCAAGGAGGTGGGCACATGGGAATACTGGGAAAACTTAAAAAACTGGGCCACGGGGAGACAGGGGTTCGGGATTTTTCTGTTCAGACCCTTCGGTTCAAGAAGTTTCTTGAAAACGCGCGGGCCCTTCTGGAGCTTGCTGCTGACGGGCGGGAAAAAGTGGCCGGGGAGTATATTTTTGACCGCCATTATGTGGTTTCCCTTATCGACAGCGTGGTGGACCGGCTGGGCATGATGGTGTATGACGCCGGCGTGCTGGTTCCGGAAAAAGGTGCGTCGCTGTATGCCGCCCATGACCGGCTGAAGCAGGCGGCCCGACACCTTATCACGGGGCCGGTGGAAAGCGTCGGCGACGCCGAAGATCCGGAGTATAAGCTTCTGGCCGATGCGTTGCAATGGTTTGACGACCCTGCGGTGCCGGAGAAAACGGTGATGGCCCTTATGAAAAAGGCTTTTCTTGACGTGATGCAGGGTCGCCTTGGTGCCGGTGCCGTAAAAAGGACGTCGCTGTTTGACAGCGGCAATCTCCGGGCCGCGGACATGGATATCTACCTGGTCGATCTGTGGAGAGACCCCCTGTCGCTGCCGGTCCAGAAACGGTCCGTGGCCGGTTTCAACAGTATTCCCCTTCGGCACCTGCTCATGGATGTGCACCGGGATAAGGCAGCGGATACCGGCGGTGCCGCGCCGGGCAAGGCGGCATGGGTGGCGGCGGTGGATGAGTACCACCTGAGCCTTAACCGGCTGGGGCCGGGCCCGTGCTTTCGGTTGGAGGCGCTGGCCAGCGGATACGAGCCGTCGGATTTTATTTTTGTCTATACCGACCGGCCCGGCCTGCTGGAAACACTTCTCCCCCGGGGTCTTCACGTGGAGGCCGCCGCACAGGCCCGGATAGCGTGGAGCCTCGATATGTCGGCAAGCGCCATCGAAAAGAGCCTGGCGGCCATGGGCCGGGGACTTTTTGACGAAGGGCTCTGGGCCGGGGAATGATTAACTGTTTTTGTAAAAAAGGAGAGGAGCCATGTCGCAACAGCCGCTGAGAATTATGGTCATTGATGATGAAAACATCGTGGGCAAACGCCTCAAGCCGGCCCTGGAGAAAACAGGGGACGTGGTGGAGACCTTTGAGGACGGCGAGACCGCCCTGGCCCGGTTTGAAAAACAGCCGTTTGATATCGTTGTCACCGATATTCGTATGGAGAAAATCGACGGGCTTGAGATCCTGGAACAGATCCTGGCCATGTCCCGGCAGACCAAGGTGATACTGATTACCGGATATGCCACGGTCGAGATCGCCCGGGAGGCCTTATCAAAAGGGGCCTTTGACTTCATCGCCAAACCCTTCAAACCGGCGGACCTGCGCGCCATTATCGAACGGGCGTCCAGAGAGCTGAGACCATGACGGGTGGCTGCCCCCTGAAGTGAAGGAGGACCGATATGACGCACCAGCTGAACACAAAGCCGGACAACCACCGGTTCCGGTTTCGCTATGAAACCCTTCGCTCGCTGCTGAACAAAAACGGCGGCGCGCTTCAGATCCTCAGCGACCTGGAAGCGGACCTGAATCACATGCACCACTATGACAAGCGCATTCGGCGTCCCATCGGGCGGCTGATTACCGAGTCGCTGCTCATGGCCCAGGAATTAAACCTGATGACCGACGACCGCCACACGGAGCTTTACGATGTTCTTTTTCGGCTGCGCGGTGACACGGACCGGGTATTGGCGGAAAGCCGGCCCGCCGGTGACCGGTCCCTGGTGGTCGGCTTGGCCGACCCCGCGGCCGCCGATTCGGCGCTGGTCGGCGGGAAGGCCGCCGGCCTGGCCCAATTGGCCCGTTATTTTCCGGAGCAGGTGCCTGCGGGATTCGTGGTCACCACCGCCGCTTATGATCGGCTGATCGAGGAGAACCATCTGGACGATCGTATTCGCCTGCTGCTGGCCGACCTGGATGTCACCGAAGATGGCGACCGGTTTCAGTCCAGAACAAGGACTATCCGGCAGATGGTGCGGGAGGCGGCGGTCAACGAGGAGATCGGAAAAATGATTCGGGCGCAGGCGGAAGAAATCGGTCCGGACCTGTTGTGGGCCGTCCGGTCATCGGCGGTCAGCGAGGACGGCCCCCTGTCGTTTGCCGGGCAGTTCGACAGCGAACTTCAGGTCAACAGCCGGGACCTGATCACCGCATATCGCCATGTACTGGCCGGCCGTTTTTCAGACCGTGCGGTAAGGTACCGCATACATCACAACATTCGCGAAGTGGCCACGCCCATGGCGGTGCTTTTCATGCCCATGATCGAACCGGCGGCCGCCGGCGTGATTTATACCGAGGATGCCGGAAATGCCGCGTCCAACACCCTGACCCTCAGCGCGGTCTCCGGTCTGGCCGACCGAATGGTCAGGGGCGAGGTCCCGGCGGACACGTTCCGTGTTTCCCGGGGCTCACCGCGCAGGATCGTTGAAATGGTGCTGGCGGCCGGGGAAAAGGGCGACACGGGATACCTGGACGAATCCAGGGTGCTGGAAATCACCGACCGTGCCTGCCGGGCCGCGGAAAAGTTCGGTCATGCCCTGGACATGGAGTGGGCCGTGGACAAAAACGGCGCTGTGTGGTTCCTGCAGGCCCGCCGGCTTTCGGTTGCCGGGCCGGACCAGACCCCGGCAAAGGCGCCGGCGCATAAGAATGAATCGCCCCTGCTGGAGGGCGGCATCACCATCTTTCCGGGAAGGGCCGAGGGACCGGTGACCGTGCTGAATGCCGACACCCCGCTTTCCGACGTGCCGGAAGGCGCCGTAGTGCTGGTGGAACAGCCCCGGCCCGAACTGGCCTCCATCCTGCCGAAAGTGGCCGCGCTTCTGGTCATGGAAGGCAACCCGGTGGGCCACCTGGCGACCCTGGTCCGTGAGTTTGGCGTTCCCTGCCTTTTCAGGGTGGGACGGCATGCGTCAGCCCTGTCCGCCCGGAACGTGGTCAGCGTTAACGCCACCCGGCGGCGTGTGTATGACGGCAGCCGCTGGCCCGGCATCCGGGAGCGGGTGATGGCCCGTATCGGCGCTGGTAACCGCCGTCCCCCAAAGGCCGGCCCCCTGTACGACCTGGTGCTGGGCCTGAACCTGCTGGACCCGGACGCATCCTCTTTCAAGGCCAAGTCATGCCGATCGGTTCATGACACGCTGCGATTTATGCATGAGATGTCGGTGCGGGCCATGTTTGGATTCGGGGACCGTCAGAAACGGGGCCTGCACCGGACAAGCAGGAAGCTGGACACCGACCTGCCGGTGAAGTTCCAGTTGATCGACCTGGACCGGTCCATTCCCCCGGAGCTTCGGCGGGTCACGGCGAATACTGTGGCCAGTGTGCCATTCCAGGCTCTGTGGCGGGGGGTTTCAGATTCCCGGCTGGTCTGGGCGGAACGGTGGGGAAGGGCCATGCAGGGCATGCCCTCTGATTTCAAGGAAGCGGTGCTGGGCGGCAACAAGGGGCCCCGGCGCCCTTCAGACAAGAACTACGCCATTGTGGCAGGGGACTACATGAATCTCAACGCCCGGTTTGCCTATCACTACGCCATGATCGACGCCATGGTGGGGCCGGGGGCGGACCATAACCACGTGCATTTTCGTTTTCGCGGCGGTGGCGGCAGGGAAGAGAATCGACAGCGGCGGGCCCGTTTCCTGGAGCGGGTGTTGCGCGAATCCGGTTTTGGCGTGGACCGCAGCGGGGACCTGGTGACCGCCTGGCTGAGGCGCTATCCGCGGGCGGATTCGGAAAAGGCGTTGGAGTGCCTGGGCCGCCTGATCGTGTGCGCCCGGCAGCTGGACGCCGTGCTTCAGACCGATGATGCCGTCAAACGGTACGTCGCCTATTTTCTTGACGAGCAGTTCGGCATGTTCGGTTGACGCCCGGCCAGCTGCGTAGCGGAAAAAAAGCGGGACGCCGCACCGGTTCGGGTGTAGAATAAAATACGGTCCACGTGCCGCCGGGACCGACTTGAACACGGCCTTGTCCTGGAGAGGGGGCTTTGATCGAATGAGACGCTATAGAGAGATGCTCAGTTCCTGGTCAAACGACTACAGCAGCGAGCCGGAAAACATACCCCTGCACCGGCGTCCGTCGATCAGCATTCGGCTGAAGGTGGCGGTTTCGTTTTTTCTCTTTTTTATTCTCTCCCTGACCGTGACCGGCTGGTCCTACTGGATTCTTACAAAACTTGAGCACAAGATAAACTTTCTGGAGGTGGCGGACAGCTACCTGGTGGAGATTCAACAGGCCCGGCGGTTTGAAAAAAACTACCTGCTCTACGGCACCGGCCTGCAGGAGGCCCATGAACACCTGGAGGTGGCGGACGCCATCCTGACAAACAACACCGCGACAATTGAAAAGATCCTGGGCCGGGAGCACTACCGCACCATGTCCACCCTGGTGGCGGCATACCACGAGCAGCTGGTGCTGCTGGGCCGGGCCGGGAATGAGACCGCACAGGAGCGAATCGTTCCGGACCTGCGCGAGTTCGGGGGCCAGATGGTGGCCTTTGCCGAAGATTTCGTGGAAAAAGAGCAGAAATCGGTCCGCCGCATGTTCCTTCTGGCCAAGCGCGTGCCCCTTTACTTCATGTCCGTTGTGTTTGTGTTGATGGTGTTTGTGACGGTTTTCCTGACCCGGCAGTTGGTGTTGACCCTGAACCGTTTCATGGAGTATACCCGGCGGATCGGGGAGGGTGACTTTTCTCCCATTCTGCCGGCCCGCAAATACAAGGATGAGTTTACCAAGCTGGCCGAGGCTTTCAACCACATGATCAAGGAGTTGGACCACAAACACAAGGTGCTGCTGGAGTCCCACAAACTCCGGGCCATCGGCACGCTTGTGGCGGGCGTGGCCCATGAACTCAACAACCCCCTCAACAACACCCTGCTGACCGCGTCCATGCTGACCGAGGATTTTGCCACCCTCTCCGACCAGGAAAAACTCGACATGGTCAACGATGTGATCAGCGAAACCGAACGGGCACGGCGGGTGGTGAAAAACCTTTTGGACTTTGCCAGGGAAGGGGAGACACAGCTGGCCCCCCTGGAGATGGACAAGATCGTGGAGGATTCAGCCCGGCTGGTGGCCAACCAGGTCAGGTTCGCCAAGGTGGAGCTGACGGTCTCCTGCGAGCCCAACCTGCCCCGGATTCACGGGGATGAACAGAAACTCAAACAGGTTTTTGTCAACCTGATTCTCAATGCCGTGGATGTGCTGCCTCCGGGCGGGCAGATTCACGTCAAGGTGGGGAAAGACAAGATGCCCGGTTATGTGCTGGTGACGGTCAGCGACAACGGGCCGGGCATTCCCGAGCATATTCAGGGCCGCATTTTTGAGCCTTTTTTCACCACCAAGGGCCAGGGAAAGGGCACCGGCCTGGGCCTGTCCGTTTCCCGGGGCATTATCAAGAAACTGGGCGGCTATATCCACCTCACCAGCAGTCCTGGCCAGGGCACCACATTTACGGTGTCGCTCCCCACCACCGAATCGCCGTCAGAGATCATGTCAAAATAGCGGGATTGATATTCTTCGTGATTTTCTTGTCCAGACACCCTGACGATGCAGTTGGCTGGCCGCTTTTAACACGAAGTACACGAAGACCACGAAGCAAGAGCAGGCATTCAGCCGGCCGGTGACAGACCCCAGGCCTGTTTCAGCGCCTCCATGTTGTCCATCAGCAGGTGCATGTAGACGATTTCCAGTTCGATCATTTCGTGGTCTTTTTTGCGCAGCCATTCGGCCAGCCATGCAAAGCGAAGGGCCAGCACAAACCCGGCAAACACTTTCCAGCTTTGCGTGCTGACAGGGGCGTTCCGTCGCATGGCGTCAAGAAAGGAGAGAACAAGGCCGCCGGTCAGCCCGGACGGGTGCTCCATGCCGATGCATCCCACCAGGTTGGCGGCGTCGTAGATGTCGGGTTTGATGCCGCAGAACTCCCAGTCGATCACCGCCGAAACGGCGTCGTCCTGCCAGATGACATTTAAGGGATGATAGTCGCCGTGGCAGAAGGCCGTGGCCAGGGTGTCGTGACGGTCCATGAAGGATTTTTTCAGAAAACCAAGAACAGGCGAAACCCGGTGGCCCGTGTCCGGATCGTGTTGTTCCATCTGTCGTTCCATTCCAAGAATGTACTGTTTCAGGGAAAAACAGGGCAGGGCCGGGTCATGGAGAATCGTTTCGGCATGCATGGTGAGGCCGCATAAAAAACGGGCCAGGGCCTCGCCTTTTGGGGCATCCTGAATATAGGCCGGCCGATCAAGGGAAGTGCCGGCAATAAAGGGCGAGGCCAGCCACCAGCCGTCTTCACAGAAAGACGGACAGGCGCCCTCCGTTGATTTCAGATAAGGTACGACCTGATTCAGGCCATGGGCGCAAAGATGGTCCAGGACCCGGCAGATCAATTGTTTTGTTCCCAGTTGGGCCGGGCTGATCTTTTCTAAAACAAACACCTGGCCAGCCTTGTCCTCAAAGGCCGTGCGGCACAGACATCGCTCCGGACTTCCCTGAAGGCGCAGGTCCGGCCGAAGGGTTTTAAAATCAAGTTCCCAGTGCCGGGCCGCGGCTTGCGCTGTTTTAATGGAAATCATGAAAGATCGCAGCAGGCCTGGAATACCGATTCGGCATGGTCTTTGACCCGGACCTTTTCCCATACGTGCGCGATTTTTCCGTTGGGGCCGATCAGAAAGGTGGTGCGCGCTACGCCCATGTATTCCCTGTTCAAGGTAAAGGCAGGGGCTGTATCATCGGGTTTGGGCATGGCGGCCATGGCTTACTCCTTTTTGGCGATCAGGCTGGCCCAGCCATGGTGGTGAGGCTTGCCGTGGGATGTGTCTTCTTCAACCCCTTCGTAATAATCAAGGAGGGCCAGCCCGGTAAAACAGGACTTCAACTCACCGGGCGCAAAATAGTGGGCCATGCCAAAGGAGGTGTCGCTGACCCCTTCGGCGTCCACCGCACCGGCGGCGGCATATCCGGGGTCTTCGGTGGTAAACACGTTTACATAGAGAAGCCCTCCGGGTTTCAGGGCTGCGGCCATGCCGGCCATGGCCCGGTGCCTTGCGCCGGTTTCCAGATGGTCCAGAATGGTGGCCGCCACCACCACGTCAAAGGTATTTTCCGGAAACGCGTAAGTTTCGAGGTCGCACAGAACCGTGGTCACCGGAAGCCGTTCCTGTTCGGCAATACCCTGAAGCTTGTTGAGCCCGGATGCGGAAAAGTCCACGGCCGTGACCGCGCAGCCCCGCCGGGCCAGGTGAATGGAATAGCGGCCTTCGCCGGCCCCCAGGTCAAGGGCGGTTTTGCCGGTCAGGTCTATATTGTTGAAAAATCGTTCGAATTCCGGCCGGACCACCCATCCGTAATACATGCCGGATGACTGGTAGGCCAGGTCAAAGGATTTTGCCTTCTCGCTTTTGGATGTGGAAAGGGGCATGGCGAACCTGAAAAAGGATGTTACTGAATTAATAGTTAAGTTCGAATAAGCTTTTAGTGTTATGGCACCTTGTACCGCATAAGTCAACGGCCGGTTTGGCCCGGCAGGCCCGTGGCGGTTGCAAAAAACGATAAAACGTGGGACAACCGGTGCATTAATCTACTATATGTATATGGCGATCCATCATTTTCAGCTGCCGTCAAATATGATGTAATAACATCAAATTTTTACTGGATGATTCCATTATAGAAATGCCCAGAATAAGCTTGCTTGAATGGCAGCAGCGGATCGGCACAGCGGAGGCCTGCGCCGATCCATTGTAAGGGGAGGATGTTGTCATTGCGTTTGTTTGCCCAATTCGAAACCTGTGGTGATCAATTGCCAGTGACCGGAGATTTTCCAAATCGGAGGCTGAACAGTCGGTTTTTCCGGGTGCTCTGCCTTCTGTCTGGCCCGGCTGTTCTTTTCTTTTTTATTAATGGGGTTAAAGCCCTATGGCTTTCGTTTCTGCCACCCTACATTTTTATGAAGGACATGGTTCAGGATTGGTTGCTGGCCAAAGCTCTGCTGGCCGGCATTTCTCCCTATGACCCGTTACCGGTGCTGGCGGCCCGTTTCCTGGGCCCCTGGTCGGAATTTGTTATCCTTCGTCATCCATCGCCCCACCCCCCCATTGCCGCTATTGCTGCCCTCCCTCTGGGACTGCTGTCCTGCCGGGAGGCGGCGTTTGTCTGGCTGGGTTTCGAGTTGATGTGTATTGGTGTTTCCGTTTACCTGGTACTTAAATGGTGGGGGGGGGCTTCACTTGGATGGGCCACGGGCCTGACCATATTGCTGATCGCATGGGCCCCTTTTGGAGAAGGGCTGCTGTTTGGGCAGAGCAACACACTGGTGCTGTTGTTGTTGATATGTGCCTGGCAAACAGAAAGACAATGGTTATGTGGTGTTTTTATCGGGTGTTCATTGGCAATAAAATTTATGGGCTGGCCCATCCTGCTGTTCTGTCTGCTGCGCAAAAAATGGCGGGTCGTCGGCACCGCCTTTGCGGTGTTGATTGCGGGACACATGGCCGCTGTTCTGGTGATGGAGGCAGATTCGGTCCGGCTTTACTACAGCAAGGTCATCGGCAGCGTGGACGCGATTTATCGGTTCGCCGATGGTAATTTTTCCGTCTGGTCTCTGGGCTGGCGTATGTTCGTGGGGATCAGCGGCCCCTTTAAACAGAGCATCAACATTTTACCTCTTTTTGCAAACGCCCCAATGGCCATGCCCGTTTCCTTTTTTCTAACAGTTGTCTTTGTGGCGGGGGGGATGCTTCTTGCCCTGAAAAGACGGGACTCTGATGTCGCCTGGGCGCTGTTGTTTTGTCTGAGTGCCGTCACCGGCCCTATCTCCTGGATACACTATCTGGTTTTGCTGCTTCCACCTGCGGCTGTGATACTCAAGCGCATCATGCGGCTCGGGTTCCCCCTGGGGCAGACGGCCATATGGTTTTTGCTGATACTGTTGCTGCTTGTTCCAGATTCAATGTTGAACGGGCTTGCCGCTTTTTTTGATTTACAACCCTCCGGTTTCGGCCCGGTGACGGTTTCTTTCTGGGCCGGTCTGTTAACCCTGATACCACTGGCTGTTACCCTGGGAATGATGGCGTTTGTCTATCAGACGGGGAAAACGATGCCTCCAGGTTTCTGCTCCCCCGGAATGCCACGGGAAGGTAAAGGGGCACGGTATTATGATTAAATGCCGATTGTTTTACCGCCTGCGTATGCGGCAACCGGTTTCGGATCAAACTGGAAACACCGCCCCTGCTATATGTTGCCGGCAATCAAGATGGTTCAGGCGGGGGTGTTTTTTGCTGCTGGCGGTTGTGTGGGCTGCCTTGTTTCTTGAACCGCTGCGCCTGATGATGCTCTATGCTTTCCCTCCTCGTGTTTTTTTAAAGGATTTCATACAGGAGTGGCTCATGGCCAGGGCCGTTATGGAAGGGGTCAACCCCTACCTGCCGCTGGCCCGGCTGGCTGAAATATTTTTTTCTCCGGCGCCGTGCATCATCGGCCTGGGCCTGCCTTCCCCGCACCCGCCGCCGGCGGTGCTGCTGGCCCTGCCTTTCGGCCTGATAAACTATCCCCAAGCGGCATTGGCCTGGTTTCTCTGTGAACTGGCCTGTATCGGCGCGTCTGTCTATATCGTACTGCACTGGTGGCGAGGCGGACGGCCTTCCCTGGTCCGCGTCGCCTTTACCACTCTTCTGGTACTGGCCGCTGCCCCATTCTGGGAAGGACTGCTCTATGGCCAGCTCTCCTCCCTGCTGCTGCTCCTCCTCCTCTGCGCATGGCGGTCGCAGCGCCAGATTTGGGCCGGATGTTTTCTGGGCGCATCGCTTTCCTTGAAACTGATGGGCGCGCCCATCTGGCTTTTTTTTCTGATTCGAAAACAGTGGTACGCCGCCGGCGTGGCTTTTGGCGTTTTTATCGTCACCCATGTCGCGGCGGCCCTGGCGATGGGTATCGGCCCCATCGCGCATTACTATCGGTCTGTTGCCGGCAGCATGGCTTATACCTACCGGCTGGTTGAATGGAATTTTTCCCCCTGGACCGTGGGATGGCGGCTGTTTAGCGGTGTGGGGGGGCCGTTTGAAAAGAGCACGGTCATTTTGCCGCTGTTTCAGAAGCCCGGGGCGGCCCTGTATGTTTCCGCGCTGCTGCTGGTGCTTGCGCTGGGAGCTGGACTGCTGATGGCGGCAAAGTCAAAGGACCGCAACGTTTCATGGGCCGTGCTTTTCTGTTTGAGCGCTGTCGTGGGGCCGATCGCCTGGATTCACTACCTGGTATTGTTGCTGTTGCCCTTTGCCTTAGTTCTGAACAATTTGAAACGCCGGGGATATCCACTGTTGCAGACAGCCCTGTGGGCGATGCTTGCCGGAGCGTTATTGATCCCCGATTATGCACTGATCAACCTGCTGGCGCGGTTCAACATCAACTATTCGGGGACCGGGCCGGTAACGGTTACGTTCTGGGCCGGGCTGCTCACCCTTGTCCCCCTGGCCGTCACCCTGACCCTGATGGGGCTGGCGGCCTGGAGCGCAAAACAGGAGGGAAGGCAGGCCGCGCCTTCTGAATGATCGGCTTTCGGATCAGGGGATATCTCTCAAAGGGAAGGGAAGGAGTGAGCCGGAACGTCGAGGAAAATTATCATCAGTCGAAAACGTACACATAAAACGGTGTCAGATCAGGGGGGTCTGGTTGCCTTGGAATATACACCCGGCCCCTTGACCCCTCGAATCCTTGCCCCCTACTATTTTTTTTGCCATGTGCCGTCCCCGGTCTGAATCCATGTGCCGGGTACGGCGGTCTCCCGAATTTGAAGGGCCCGGCGGGCCCCCACTTTTTCAACGGTGGCCCCGGTTTGCCTGGCAATTGCCTGGTAGACCACCATGCGATCCCTGTTCTCTTCGGCCACGATGTCGGCGCCTTTGCCGACGGCTTCTCGAAGTTCCAGCAGGCCCTGGTTGTTTTCACCGATCAGGCCCTGGGCCTTGAGGCTGTCAATGGTTCCCAAACGCTCTTTCATGCGGGCCTTTATGTCATCCGCCTCACCGGCCAGGGCAAAGGATGCGGCCAGCAGGACCATGCTGGCTGCCAGTATGCAAAAAACGAAGGTTCTGTTTTTCATGGTGTTCTCCTTTCAGAATCGAGGATTCGGTGGAAGCGCTATCTTTTTTTCGGCGCGGTCAGGGGTTCGGCCGCGGGTTCGGTGGCGTCAAGGTCGCTGAAAAAGTCGTCCAGTGCCTTGTCCACCCTGATGTTGATATCCACGGTGATGTGAATGGGCTCCACCTGGACCTTGTGAGTGCAGGCCGCGGTAAACAAGAACGCGGCTGCCCACAGGTAGATGATCTGTTTTTTTCTCATGCCCTGCTCCTGTGTTATGGGTTGAGGTTCCATATATCCTTATACCCGATCAGCTGGTTGATGGGAATCCGGAAATTGACGTCCAGGCTCAACCCCTTGAATTCCGAATATTTTCGCTGGTCGGTCACCCGGACAAACCCGCCTGTGTTCTTGTCGTACACAAAGGGCAGGGACCGGGTGGGTTTACCGTCGAACTGGAGCTTGACGGAAAGATTTTCGCCTTCGGAGTTGAGCAGAACCTTGGCCCAGTCATACTGGTAATTTTTCAGGGCCTCCCGGGCCAGGTCGATCTGCCGATACTGGGCCGATGCTTCGGGCAGGCCGGCCGTCAGCATGTCGGCCCTGCTTAAATGAATAATGCCGCCTTCGCCCGGCGCGGAAAAGAGAAACCCGTTGTCAATGGTAATGTCGCCGCCGGTGTAAAGAATGGGAATACGGCCGCTCACCGTGCCTTCGCCTTCGGCGGCCACCGCGCCCATCTGGCCCAGCACATCGGCCAGGTTGAGCCGGTCGGCGTAAAGCGTCAGGTCATAGCTTGTCTGCCCCGGCGCGATCCGCAGGCCTTCGGTGTAAACCGTTCCCCGGCACCAGTTAAAACTGCTTTTTTCAATAAACAGGGTCGGCCCTGATTCCAGTTGAAGGTCGATTTTGCCGTCGGCCATGTGAATGTCGCCAAACACGGCCTCCCTGAAAACGACCTTCTGGTCGGGGCTACTCTTGAACCTCGGCAGGTCGGGAAATGTCAGGTTACCATCAATGCCGGTAATGGCAGCCTTTTTCTCAGGCATTCGAAAACTGCCCGCGTCAAGCCGGCAGTGAAGGAGGCCGGTGGTCTCTTTGTCATGGAGAGAGAAATTTGCTGTCAGATCCAGGTTGCCGTTGACCAGGGAGCCGGCGGCCTCCGGGGCAAAAAGCCCTGGATCGATGTCCGGGGCCGTGTTTCGGTGGACCAGAGAAAGCTTCATGTCCATGGCCGGCCCGCCGGAACCCTCAGCGGACGCGGAAGCCGTCAGGGTGCCGGACAGGCCGGAGAGCGACCCTTTACCGTAACGGGTGTTCAGCACCAGGCCCTGCCCCTTCTGCTGAAGGGCGCCGGACAGCTCTCCCATGTTCAGGTTCTTCCATTTCACCGGGCCAACGGCCAGACTGCCCCGCGGGGCAGTGCCTTCAGGCCACTGCCAGGGAAGGTGAACCTCTGTTTTTTCAACTCGTACCTGGTGCCGGTCCACGCGTATCCGGCCCAGGGCCAGGCCCAGGTCTCCCTTTGCGCTCATCTCCTGGCCGGCTGCTGTTGAAAAATCAGCGGTGCCGCTGATTTTTGCGTCAGCAACAGTGATGGTTTCTTCATTCAGAGTGATGGCAGCGCCGGAGGCTGTCAGTACACATTCTGCCCACCCCCTGTCGGCGGTGCCGTTGCCTGAAACCTGAATGTCGGGTACCGGCAGCGCAACAAGGGCGTCCCCCATCCTGATGCGGCAGCCCTGTTTGCCGCCGGTCCCTTCCTTGCCAGCGGTCAGGTCAAATTGCCAGCCGTTTTTGTCCGCACGGCCTGAAAAAATCCCGGCCAGGGTTAATGGGGCGTCCAGCAGAAAGGGGGCCTGCGGGTCCGGCGCTGATGGGGCTGCCGCGATAAAAAAGCTTCCCTGCTTTTCATCTGCTTCCGGTTCTGCCTGCAAGGTGCCTGTGATTTTTTCAAGGGTCAGGGAAACCGGTGAGACAAACTTGATGTTGGCGCCGGTCAGTTGCCATCCGGATGTCTGGCTGCCGGCAACGGTGACGGCAAGGGGCGCGTCGGAACCTGCCGGACCCAAGACCCCGTTCTGATATCCGGCCTCGCCTTTTGTCATCTCAAAGCGGACCGATCCGGAAGCAAGGGCGGCCGGGTTCAGGCGAATGTGAGCACGGCCCGCCACCGACGCGTTGCCGGCAAGATGAAGGCCGGGCACCAGGGAACTCCAGCCGGCGAACCGTTCCAGGACCAGGGCAGGGGCGTTGAGGGTTGCAAACAGCTCTTCCTGGTTCAGCATGGCCCGGGCCGTGACTGTTATTTGCTGGCCGCAGGGGTACAGGTCAAGGACGGCGTCGATGGCCTCCATTGTGCCGTCGCTTGAGGTCAACTCCAGATCGCAGGGAACCTGGAACCGCTGATTTTCTGTCAACAGGTTTACCATGACGCCGGAGATTTTAACGGCATCCATGGAAACCGGCAGGGAAGCCCCTTCGGCCGGGGGTGTTTTTTCAGGCGCGACCGGCGCAAAACCGGGAAAAGTAATGGCGCCGTCCGTGTATTGTGTGTTCACCGAGACGCCGTGGACCGTCACGGTATTAACATGTCCGCGCGCAAGGCCCCAGGGGGTGTACCGCGCCTTTATCGCGGCAACCTCAAGAAACGGCCGGTCCGGGTCTCCCAGCACCACAGGGCCGATCTCCGTTTCAAACAAGCCCAGCCGGGAGACGGACACGCTGGCCTGCTCAAGACCGGCCTGCCTTGCGGCGCGCGGAATCACCGTGGTCTCCAGCCAGCCGGCCAGCAGTACATTGACCGCTACCTGCCAACAGAGCCAGATAATGCTGACTATGGCACCGGCAACAACAGTTGTTTTGAAAATGTGTCTGGACATGATAGGCCTGTTCATACACAAAACAGCCAGGTCAATATAATCGAAGAAGGCTGGTTATTCCTGATCATCAAGGTCGAAATCGCTATCGAAATCGGGATCGAAAAAGTTTTTGCCGCTCCCTTTCGCCATCTTGAATCGGATTTATATGATGCACCTCGACCAGTACGGAGTTGTCAGTCATTAATAAAGAGGATTGACTGGAATAATGAGTGTACCATATTCAGATGGGTATTGATTGTCAAACAGGGAAAAGGATTCCATATTGACAACCGGGATGCAGACAGATAAAATTCAACCTTGTCACACGACGCACCGGTCGATGATTTTCCGTCATAACACTCCATGCGACATACACGTGGGTGTTTATGATTAACCCAAACCCGTAACAGAGGAGGAGCACACAGATGAAAAGATGGAGCATTGCAGTTCTGGCGTGTATTATTATGGTCAGCATGATGGGCGTGGCAACCGCCAACACCGTTCGTGAAGACTGCGGCTGCGGTCTGGGCGGCATGGCCATCGGCGAAAAGGAAGGCATTGTGTGGAAGCTGGTAGGCACCTTTCTCAACGGCATCTGCGGCAACCAGACCTTTGCCATGTCCAGCGGCACCCTGGATTGCGGACAGGATCCGCTAACGGCCAGGTATGACAAGATGAACGTCTTTGTGGCCGACAATATGGATGTGCTGGCCATCGACATCGCCCAGGGTCAGGGCGAGTCCCTGGACGCTCTGGCTGAGATCGCCGAAGTTTCAGCTTCTGACAGACCGTCCCTGTTTGCGGCCCTGCAGAGCAACTTCGACTCAATCTATCCCACCGCTGAAGTAACCTCCAAGGATGTGGTGAACGGGATTGCCCAGGTTATGCAGACCATCTAGCATGGAATATCCGGGCGAATCCTGTTAATGGACGATTTTAAAAAAGCAAAAAAGGGGTACATGGTTTTTCTTTGCCATGTATCCCTTTTCTTTGTGCTGGCTGCCGGACCGGCGTTTATTGTCCCCGCCTACGCCGCGCCTCCGGCCGTGGATGAATTGATTGCCATCTCCCGGGAGAAGAATCTTTCCCGGGATCGCTACTGGCACATTCTGATGCACTACGGAAAGACCCTTTTCGGATTCGAAAGCCAGGTGGATGACCCCCGGTTTTTTCTGTCGCCGGACGGCAAGACCGATCCCGCGGCCGAGCTGGAGGCCACCATCGCGGCCCTGTTCCAGGCGGATGACGAAGCGGCCCGGCCCTATGTGTGCCGGTTCTACGCCCGGTTCATGTGGCTTCAGGAGGTCCTGGAAGTTGATCCTGAGTCGTATGCGCACCGGGTGTGCGAGGATATCGAGCGCATCGTCCCGGTGTCCGCCACCCTGGTGTTTCCCACCTATTACATGAACAACCCGGCCTCCATGTTCGGCCACACCCTGCTGGCGGTCCAGACCGACTACGAAAACAAGCGGCTGGCCTACGCGGTCAACTACGCGGCCAGGGCCGACAATGTAAACGGCCTCTCTTTTGCCGTTTCCGGCATCTTCGGGCTGTACAAAGGCTACTATTCGGTAGAGCCTTATTACAAGAAAATTCAGGAGTACGGTGATATGCACCAGCGAGATATCTGGGAGTATCCCCTTAACCTGACACCCGAAGAACTGCGCCGTCTGATCCGTCATGTGAAGGAGTTCGACAGGGGCGTTTACACCGACTATTTTTTCTTTGACGAGAACTGTTCCTTCAATCTTCTTTATCTTATGGAAGCGGCCCGGCCGTCGGTGGACTTGGTGTCCCGGTTTTCAGGCCCGGCGGTGCTGCCGCTGGAGACCATTCGGGCCATGGATGAAGAAGGGCTGGTGGGCCCGCCGGACTTCCGGCCGTCCAAGGCCACGCGCATCAAGCACGCCATGGATGCGCTTCCTCCCCCGGCCGTTGACGCGGCCCTGGACATTATTTACGGCCGGGCTGCCCCGGCCGGTATCGCCGACGCATTTCCCGATGATCCGGCCCGGCAGGCGTCGATTCTTGACCTGTCCGCCGAGCAGCTGCAGTATCTGCATGTGAAACGGGAGATCGACAAACCCACTTACCAAAAGCGGTTTCTGGGAACCCTGAGCGCCCGTAGCCGGCTGGGGGTGATGGATTCAAAAGAAGATGGCGGGATTCCGGTACCGCCCCGGCCGGAAACCGGCCATGCCGCCAACCGGCTCAGCCTCTCCGCGGGACAGCGCGACAGCGAAGGGTTTATGGAAATCCGTTTCCGGCCGGCCTTCACCGACCTTCTGGACATGGACTATATCCATCACCAGGGCGCCCAGATCGAGTTCGGGGACGCCCGGGTCCGCTATTCGCTCTCCGATCACGCATTCCGGTTGCAACAGCTCGACATCATCGATATTATCTCCATATCGGGCAGGGACGCCTTTTTTAAACCCCTCTCCTGGAAGGTGGATACCGGGTTTCACCGGAAACGCATGAAAAACGGCAAGCAGTCGCTCTATTACCGTCTTAACACCGGTACCGGCCTGGCGTTTGACCTTCCCCTTGCCGGGCTGACCTACGCCATGGTGGACGGCGAAGTGGACCTGTCCGGCGCCCTGGATGAGAGTTATGCCCTGGGCCCGGGCCTGGCTTTGGGCATGGTCAGGACCGTGGCCCCTTTCTGGAAGAGTCACCTGTACGGCGGGGTGAAATGGTTCGTGGCCGGCGACGACCACACGGAACGTGGGGTGGGGGTTGCCAACAATTTCAAGCTGTCAAAAAACCATCAGGTCTCGGTGACGGTCAATTGGGAACGGGTGCGGCATGAATCGGACACGGAGGTTTCCGGGGCCTGGCATATTTTCTTTTAACCGGGGCGGCAGGGTAAAGATGAAACAGCGGATCGGCAAAAACTTTTTGTGCAGGCCTGTCCTGGCAGGGCTTGCGGCCGCTGTTTTTGCGTGTCTTTTGATCCCCGCGACCGGTTTCGCCTCCCCGTCGCCTGAGCCACACAGCCCCATTTCATGGTCGTTTATTATCATCGGCCTGATGGGCGGTCTTGCCCTGTTTCTCTACGGCCTTGAAAAGATGAGCAAGGGCCTGAAGGACTCGACAGGCTCCCAGATGCGCCGGATTCTTGGCGCCCTGACCCGCAACCGGATGATCGGCTTTCTGGTGGGGGGCTTTGTCACCATGGTGATCCAGTCCAGCAGCGCCACCACTGTGATGCTGGTCAGTTTTGTCCAGGCCGGACTGATGACCTTTGTTCAGTCCCTGGGCGTGATTCTGGGCGCGGACGTGGGATCCACGGTAACGGCCCAGCTTATTGCCTTCAAACTCACCGACTACGCCCTGATCATGGTGGCCGCGGGGGTCGGCGCCAGAATGTTTTCCAGGCGCCGGATCGTTATGGCCATGGGGGAAATCCTGCTGGGGTTCGGCATTCTGTTTTACGGCATGAAACTGATGAGCGACGCCATGGCGCCCCTGCGTACCTGGCCGGAATTTATAACCCTGTTGCAGGGACTGGAAAACCCCCTGCTGGGCATTCTGGCCGGCGGGGCCTTTACCGCCCTGATCCAGAGCAGCGGCGCGTTTACCGGTATTCTGATCATCCTGGCCCAGGAAAACCTGATCACCCTGGAGGCCGGCATCCCCATGGTGCTGGGGGCGAACGTCGGTACCTGTGTTACGGCGATTCTGGCCAGTATTGGTATGACCCGGGAGGCCAAGCGGGTGGCCATGGGCCATGTGCTGTTCAAGGTGGCCGGCGTTATGTTGTTTGTTTTCTGGATTCCAGAGTTTGCGGCCATGGTTCGGGACCTGACCACCCATTTCGGCGGCGGTATGGCCCGGCAGATCGCCAACGCACACACCCTGTTCAATGTCAGTGTCGGACTTGTGTTTCTTCCATTCACCACGGTATTCGCCCGGCTGATTCAGAAGGTATTCCCGGACAGGAAAAAAGAGCAGATCACCCGGGAACTGACCACCTGGTACCTGGATGACAGCAGCATCAAAACCCCGGAAATCGCCATCAGCCTGGCCCGCACCGAACTCTCCCGCATGGCCAAGCTGCTGGAGCGTATGCTTCGGGCCATTATTATTCCTTTTATCTCTGATGAACAGCATGTGGCAAAAGGGGTTAAAGAGCGGGAAGAGATCGAACTGCTGCGGCGGGAGATTCCCAAGCGGGACGCCATCTTTCCTGAACTGACCCTGATGGAGGGGATCGACATGCGGGAAGCCAAGATCGATTTTCTGGAGGAGAAGATCGGTGACTTCCTTAACCGGGTGCTGCGGGAGGGGGTTTCAAAAGAGAGCGTGAGCGAGGTGTTCGGCATGATGTCCATTGCCAAGGACATGGAGAGCATCGGGGATCTTATCCACCGGAACATGGTGCCCCTGATCGTCAAGAAAAAGGCCCTGCACGCCGACTTTTCCGATGAGGGAAAGGAAGAGCTGATGATCTATCACAATAAGGTGTGCACCCATATTCGGCTGCTCAAGGAGGCTTTCGTTGAAACCAACCGGGACAAGGCCTGCCAGATCATGTCCCAGGAGCGGACCTATCTTGATCTTGAGTCCCAGTTCCGGCTGCGGCACCTGGAACGGGTGCATTGCCAGCAGCAGGCCTCCCAGGTGACCCATGAGATTCACATGGAGCTGATGGATATGCTGAAGCAGATTGTGGTGTACTCTTCCAACATAGCGGCCACCTTTTCCAACACCTGCGCCATCACCCGGCCCCAGGCATCGGCCCCGGAAGGGCCCGGCGTCATACCCGGCGTCATTTTTCAGGAAGGCCCGCCCACTCCATGATAACCGGCTGCCGCCGGTGGCTGCTTTATTCATGCGGTGCGGGTTTTATCGGTGATTATTCATGATACAGGGATCACATAAAGCCATTGCCGGCGCTTCCAGGCGCGACCCCCTGGAGGCGGAAATCGAAAAGAGTCTTCTTCAACAAGGCGGCCTGCGATTTTCCCCGGTTATGGAGCGAAAGTACATTCATGATACCATTGAGCACCGGTTCGGCACTTACCGCGTTTTGTTCTGGTTTGCCGTTTTTCTGTTCAACCTGTTTGCCATCTCTGATTATGTCCTGACGCCGGACATCTATCCCGTGGCCTGGTTTTTCCGGTTCGCCCTGGCCACGCCGGTGATGATCGCGGCCATGGCCCTGGCCTCCCGGCAGCGGTTCCGCCGGTATATTATTCACCTGCTCACCCTGCTGTTTTTCATGGGCGGGGCCAGCCTGCTGCTGCTGGCGGTACTGAGCAGCGCGCCCAACGCGGGCCACTCCTACACCGGCGTGGCCCTGGTCATCCTGTTTGCCGCCATTGTGATCCGCATTCCCTTCTGGCATGCCGTTGCCCTGTGTGGCGGTCTGTTCCTGCTTCATCTTCTGATTTTCCCCTGGTTTCAAATGCCGACGGACCTGATTGTTCACTCGGCCCTGGTCGTGTTTTCCGTGGCGGTTATCTCCCTGCTGGGAAACTATCGGATAGAGCGGGAGTTTCGCAGGGCATACCTGCGGGCATTGAAGATGAAGATCGATGCCCGGCAACTGGAAGGGCTCAACCGGCAACTGGAAGAGATGGCGGTTTCCGATCCCTTGACCGGGCTGTTCAACCGCCGCCATTTTGACGCCCACCTGGATGCCGAGTGGCGCAGCGCGGTCCGCGAACAGTTGTCGATTTCCCTTATTTTTATCGATATCGACCACTTCAAGTTGTACAACGACAACCATGGACACCAGGCCGGCGACCTCTGCCTCAAGCAGATTGCCGATACCCTTACCGAAAACGTCCATCGGCCGGGGGACGCCTGTGTCCGGTACGGCGGGGAGGAGTTCGTGGTGCTGCTGGCCAACACCAACATGGACCAGGCCCTGTACGTGGCGCAAAAAATTCAGTCCCACCTTCAGGCCCTGGCCATTCCCCACGGATATTCACCGGTGGCCGGCGAGGTGACGGTGAGTATGGGGGTGGCTTCCATGGTGCCGGACCGTGATGATACGCCGGAGGACCTGCTGGAAAAGGCCGATAAATCACTGTACCGTGCCAAGGACGCGGGCCGAAACCGGATATGCGTGGACGGCCTGCCGTGCTAAAGCAGGAGTGAACCCTCTGTCTCACATCTCCAGCGGCTTTCTTCCGGCCCGGCGGCGCAGGCGGTTGACGGGCCTCAGCACCAGCCCCCGGGAAACAACCCACCGTTCCAGCCGGTATTTGCCGGGGAAGTCCAGCAGCAGGGCTCCCAGGAAGATCGTCAGCAGCCCCTGGCCGGGCAGCACCAGCATCATCATGCCGGCGATAACCACCAGCGCCCCCAGCAGGTTTTTCCCGATCAGCAACAGGAGCCGGAGCAGAGGCCGATTGCCGGCCCATGGCGCTTGTTGCCGCCGGCCATGGGAAAAGTAGTCGGCGGGAATGCGGGCCACCAGCCACGGCACCAGCACAAGGGTGCCGATGAAAACGGCAAGCGACCCAAGGGTGAGCCACCCCAGCAGCATCTCGTGATGATAGATCCATTGCTCCATTTTTGCGTTTTCCCCGTGCGCCTGTTGTGTGACCGGATATTTTTATCACGGGACCGGCCTTGGCAAAAGCGATTTTTTTGCGCTTATTTCAGAGCCATATAAAGTGAAAAATCTTTACACCCGGTGCCGGGCTGGTATACTTCAGAAACACGCAGGTACCATGAATGTTTCAAAATTTTAGAAAATACGGGGAAAACCATGACCCCCTCAAAACCGCAGCGCATTCATATCGGCTTCAGACAGGCCTTATCCCTGCTGGCACCTTATATAAAGGATCGTCTGCTGACCCAGATCCGGTCGGTGTGGCTGATTATTCTTTATCTGGTCTTTTTTCAGACACTGATCCTGAGAATCCGGATATTTGAAGCCGCCGTGATTGCCGTGGGTATCGGCCTGGTGGTGGTGGGGCTGACCCTGTTCATGGAAGGGCTGTTTCTCGGGCTGATGCGCCTGGGCAGCCTGATTGGCAGCGGCCTTCCCAGAAAATCGCCTATATGGGTGGTGCTGATGTTCGCCCTGGTGATGGGGTTTTTGGCCACCTTGGCAGAGCCCTCCATTCAGGTGCTGCAGATGGCGGGTATGTCCGTAAAACCCTGGGACGCACCGCTGCTGTTTTTGCTGCTCAATCGGTATGCCCACTACCTGGTCTATGCCGTGGGCATTGGTGTGGGTGTGGCCGTGGCCCTGGGCATGTTCCGTTTTTATTATAATATTTCCCTTAAGCCCTTTATTTACCTGTTTGTAACAGCCCTGGCCGGGGCTACGGTTTGGGCCAGCCTGGATGCCAACCTGGCCAGTATTATCGGTCTGGCCTGGGACTGCGGCGCCGTGACCACCGGTCCGGTCACCGTTCCCCTGGTTCTGGCCCTGGGTATCGGCGTTTCCCGCATGGTGGGATCGGCGGATTCCGGCACCACCGGTTTCGGCGTGGTCACCCTGGCCTCCCTGCTCCCCGTGGTCATGGTGCTGGCCCTTGGGGCTGTGTTCAACACGGCCGTGCCTGCCCCCATGAGCAGGGCCGATTTTTTCAGCGCGGACAACAGGGCAAGCGTGCAGGTGCTGTTTGATACCCCGGCCGATTGCGAGCAGTACCGGCTCCTGGCGGCCGGTCCCACCAGTGGGGGCACCCCGGCGGAAGAGGCGGCAAATACCGGCGCCGGATCAGCGATCGACATGCGGGGGCTGTTGCAGCGAAACGGTGTCGCGGCCTTGAAGGCCATCGGCCTGTTGACGGTTCCGATTTTTCTGGTGTTCTTTCTTGTGGTGAGGGAACGGCTGCCCCATCCGGATGAAATCCTGCTGGGTCTCTTGCTCTGCGTGGCCGGCCTGGCGGTTTTCAGCATCGGCATTGAACTGGGCCTGGACAAACTGGGAACCCAGGTGGGCAAAAAACTGCCCGCCGCTTTTAAAACCATTGCCATTCCCGAGGCCGGCCGGGCCATTGATGGCTTTGATCCGGCCATTGTGCAGACAGCCGTTTCGGAAAGCGGAGAGCCGTATCAATTCTTTTTTACACAAAAGGGACGGCGTGTGGTGTCGGTCCCTTATGAACCGGAGCAGTTTGATCCGCTGGCCCGCCGGTACCACTACACACCGGTCAAGGGCCCCCTTTTCGGGGAAGGCGCCACCGTCCCGGGAGTTCTGCTGGTGGTGGTGTTCGCGTTTATCATGGGATACGGCGCCACCCTGGCGGAACCGGCCTTAAACGCCCTGGGCGTTACCGTGGAGGATGTGACCGCCGGGGCGTTTCGGAAATCCCTGCTGATGCAGGCCGTGGCCGTGGGCGTGGGGATCGGCATCGCCCTGGGGGTGATGAAGGTCATATTTGCTTTTTCCCTGGCCTGGATCCTGGTCCCCGCCTATCTGGTGTTGCTCCTTGTCACCCGACTTTCCACTGAGGATTTTGTCAATATCGGGTGGGACAGCGCCGGTGTGACCACCGGGCCCATCACAGTGCCCCTGGTGCTGGCCATCGGTCTGGGTATCGGTTCCCAGGTCGGCGTGGTGGAAGGCTTCGGTATTCTGGCCGCCGCGTCGGTGTGCCCCATTCTCACGGTACTGCTGCTGGGGCTTCATGTGAACCGGAAACAGCGGGACGCCCTGGCTGAATCGGCCGACGGCGACGGCCGCAAATCCTGAAGGAGAAACCATGAGCACCGGCAAGACCGTCTCCCTGGTGACCGCTCACGTCCATAAAAACATCGCAAAAGACGTGACCGCCGGTATCAAAGATGCCGGTGTTCTTGACTTTTACATGTATGCGGCCCGGTCTGTTGTCATCGATAAAAAGCAGGGCGTTTGGTCAATGCTTCCGGGACGGGACCTGGCCGAAGACCCCCTGGAAACGATTTTTTTTCTGGCCACGCACGAGGCCGGCCCGTCGCTGGCCCACCGGATCGCCGAGTTGGGCCATCTCTACGCCCCGGGCCGGGGCTCGGTGCTGGTGGAGGCCGTGGACCTGCTGGAAGGCCACGCCCTTTGCAGGGAGAATGAGGTCCCCGGCCCCTATGTGCCGCCGCCGCCGGGGCACCTTCATACCTGTACCGGCATCTGCTGTATCATGCAGCGGGGCCAGGGAGAGACCGTGGCCCGGATTCCCCTGGACACGGGCACCTGTGTGCCGGCCATCCATTTCGGCACCGGCATGGGGGTCAGGGATAAGATGGGGCTGCTGCGGATCACCATTCCCTGGGAAAAGGAGATTGTTTACACCTTTACAACCCTTCACGAGGCCGACAACATCATGGAGATGATGATTGAGGCGGGACGACTGGAACGACCCGGCAGCGGTTTTATCTACACGTTTCCCATCGAAAAAGGGCTGGTCAATATCCGGGTCCGGCGGGGACAGCAGCAGCATGCCGCCAGTATTGAGCAGATCGTCACCACCCTGGACAGCATCAAGGGCGGCACCGAATGGCGGCGCCGGCGAAGCCTGGGCTCCCGGCGGGCCTGCCGGGAAAAACAGTACATTCGAAACCTGGTGGACATGGTCCTGATTTGCGACGGCGGCACCGGGCCGGACCTGATGAAGGCGGCCATGGCCGCCGGCGCCGGCGGCGCCACCATCTCCAGCGTTCAGTATGTCCGGCCCGCCGATTCCCCTCTGGGCGGCATTCCCCCTGTGCGGGACGCGTGCAGCATGGTGGTCCCCGAGTCCATTGCCGGGGCGGTGTATTCCGCGCTGGAGGCGGCCGGGGCCTTCACTGACCGATGCCACGGCCGGGTTCATGTGCGAAAAACCTATAAGGCCTTTACCTATATCGGCGGGTGACCCCGCCCCTGCCGTCATATACCGCTGAAGGAGAAGATAGCGCGGTGTTACTTCCATGTATGATCTGACCACTTCATTCACCCCGGCCGGGGATCAGCCCCGGGCCATTCGCAGGCTCTGCGACCAGATCCGTTCCGGCCGTCGCCACAACGTGTTCGTGGGCGTCACCGGGTCGGGCAAGACCTTTACCATGGCCCACGTGATCGCCGAGCTGAAACGGCCGGCCCTGATCATCGCGCCCAACAAGACACTGGCGGCCCAGCTCTACAATGAATTCCATGCCCTTTTTCCGCGCAACGCAGTGGAATATTTTGTCAGCTACTACGATTTTTATCAGCCAGAGGCCTACCTGCCGGTGACCGACACCTATATTCAGAAGGATTCGTCGATCAACGACACCATTGACAAGATGCGCCACTCCGCCACCCGGTCGGTGCTTTCCCGGCCTGACGTGATCGTGGTGGCCAGCGTGTCCTGCATCTTCGGTCTGGGGTCCCCGGAAGACTACCGGGGCCTGCGCGTGGAACTGGCGCCGGGCATGGAACTGGACCGGGACCGGCTCCTGGCCGACCTGGTGGCGATTCAGTACGAGCGCAACGACTACGATTTTTCCAGGGGCGTGTTCCGGGTGCGGGGCGACCGGGTGGACATTTTCCCCGCGTCCGAGGAGGAGGCGGCCCTGCGGGTGGAGTTTTTCGGCGACGAGGTGGAGGCCCTGTTTGAAATTGACCCGCTCAAGGGCAGCGTGCGGGGTAAAATTCCAAGGGCCGTCATCTACCCGGCCACCCACTACGTAACCCGGCAGCAGGACCGCAAGGCCATCGTGGACCGGGTAAACGAGGAACTCAAGGTCCGGATCGATCACTTTCGCGCTGCCGGCAAGCTGATAGAGGCCCAGCGCATCGAGGAGCGGACCCGGTTTGACCTGGAGATGATCCTGGAGATGGGATACTGCAACGGCATTGAAAACTACTCCCGCCACCTGACCGGCCGGGAGCCGGGCCAGCCCCCGGCCACCCTGCTGGACTATTTCCCCGACGATTTTCTGCTGTTCCTGGACGAGTGCCATATCACCGTGCCCCAGCTGGGGGCCATGTATAAGGGGGACCACTCACGCAAGTCCACGCTGGTGGAGTTCGGGTTCCGGCTGCCGTCGGCCTTGGACAACCGGCCCCTGACCTTTGAGGAGTTTGAGGAAAAGACAGGGCGGGCCGCGGTGATCTATGTGTCGGCCACGCCGGCTGCCTATGAGTACCGCAAGGCGGGCGATGCCGTGGCGGAGCAGATCGTGCGGCCCACCGGCCTGGTGGATCCCCGGATTGAGGTGCGAAGCGCGGAAAACCAGGTGGATCACCTGTTTGACGAGATTCGGGCTCGGGTGGAGAAAAACGAGCGGGTCCTGATCACCACCCTGACCAAGCGCATGGCCGAAGACCTGACCGACTACTACGCCGAGCTGGGGGTCAAGACCCGGTACCTTCATTCCGAGGTAAAGACGCTGGAGCGCATGGCCGTGATCTCCGAACTGCGGCGGGGCGACGTGGATGTGCTGATCGGCATCAACCTGTTGCGGGAGGGGCTGGATATCCCCGAGGTCTCCCTGGTGGCCGTGCTGGACGCCGACAAGGAGGGGTTTCTCCGGTCCGAACGATCCCTGATTCAGATTTTCGGCCGGGCCGCCCGGAACGTCAACGGCACGGTGATTCTCTACGCGGACCGCATCACCGATGCCATGGCCCGGGCCATGGATGAGACCAACCGTCGGCGGAAGATTCAGGCCACCTATAACACGGACCACCACATCACGCCCCGGACGATTTTCAAGGAGATGTCCCCGGATTTCGGGGCACAGGGCGGTGACAGGGCAGGGCCTTCCGCAGCCGTGGCCGAAACCCTTGCCCGGTACGGTGACACGGACGACCTGGACGAGATTATCCGGCGCCTGGAAAAGGAGATGAAGGCCGCTGCCGATGATTATGAATTTGAAAAGGCCGCCGATATCCGGGACCGGATCGCGGCGTTAAGGAAGCTGATTGTTTTTGACGGGAATGGATAGGGGGGCCGCTTTGCCCAAATCGACATCGGGATCGCTATCGCTATCGGTATCGGGATCGAAACAAGGGGCGCCACGGGCTAAGCAACACCACATCCGTCATTCTGGGCCTGCCCCGGAACCCGGGCCAGACCCGGAATTCGGGCTGGTAGGGTGGTACGATTACGAGCACGGGCACGAGCACGATTAAGAGTAAGAGCAAGAGTAAGATTTTTATGAAAACACAGGCAAAAACAGATAACGAACACGAGCTGCCCGAAGACCGGTTGGCAGAAAAACTGGCCGGTGCACCGGCCCGGCCCGGGGTTTATCTGATGAAGGATGGGGCCGGCGCCATCATCTACGTGGGCAAGGCCTTTAATCTGAAAAAGCGGCTGGCCTCCTATTTTGTCAAAAAAGAGCGGCTCGACCTCAAGACCGGGCTGCTGATGGAGCGCGTAGTTGATTTTGACACCATTGTCACGGCCACGGAAAACGAGGCCCTGATTCTGGAAGCATCCCTGATCCGGCGTCACAAGCCCCGGTACAACGTGCTGTTAAAGGACGACAAGCGGTACCCGTCGCTCCGCATCGACCCCCGGCAGCCCTATCCGGCCCTGGAGATCGTGCGCAAGACCCGGCCCGACGGGGCCGTTTACTTCGGCCCCTTTTCATCGGCCCGGGCCGTGCGGGAAACGTTGAAGGTGGTGGATAAAACCTTTCGGCTGCGCAAGTGCCGGGGCAAAGTTTTTAAAAAAAGGTCGCGGCCCTGCATTAACTTCCAGATGGGGCTCTGCCTGGGACCCTGTTTTTACGACGTGCCGGAAAACGATTATGCCGAGGCGGTGCGGGAGGTCTCCCTGTTTCTCAAGGGCCGGGCCACGGAACTGGTGAGCGATCTTCGGGTTCGGATGAAGGGGGCCGCGGAGAACCAGGAATTTGAAAAAGCGGCCCTGCTGCGGGACCGGCTTTTTGCCATTGAAAAGGTGATTGAAAAGCAGGTGGTGGTAACCCCTGATTTCGCGGACCGGGACGTGATCGCCGTGGCCGAGGAGGGCCGGCGCTCCGTGGTGGCCCTCCTCCAGGTACGAAAGGGGGTGCTTTCCGGCACCCGGTTTTTTCACTTCGAGGAGCTGCTGTCCTCCGTGGCTGACAGTCTGGCCACCTTTATGGTGCAGTATTACACCGAGCCGGGCCGGGTGCCGGACGAGATTCTCACCGATGGCACCCCGTTCGGCGGGCCGTGGATCGCCGACCATCTGCGGGACCTGGCGGAAAAACGGGTGAACATGGCTGTTCCCCGAAGAGGGGAAAAGTTTCTGCTGATAAAGATGGCCCGGGAGAACGCGCAAAACGAACTGGCCGCCGCCGCCCTGGGAGCGCGGAAGCACCAGAAGACACTGGAGCGGCTGGCCCGCAAGCTGGGCCTTTCCGATGTGCCGGCCCGGATCGCGTGCGTGGACAACTCCCATCTTGCCGGCACCGGCACCGTGGCCGCGGTGGTGGTCTTTGCCGACGGCGTTCCCGATCCGTCGGCCTACCGGCGCTACCGGCTGGCCGGTGTGCCGGCGGCGGACGACTACGCGGCCATGAAGCAGGTGCTGGTGCGGCGGTTTGCCGCCGGCGCCGATGACGCCGGCCCGGTGGACCTGCTGCTGGTGGACGGGGGCAGGGGGCAGCTGAACATTGCCGCGGCCGTACTTCAGGAGGCCGGCCTGGCCGGAAAGATGGGCGTGGCCGCCATTTCAAAAAAGGACGAGGCAAAAGAGGAGACGGCAGACAAGGTCTATGTGCCGGGACGGCGCAACCCGGTCAACCTTGGCCCGGCCGACCCGGCTCTGTTTCTGCTGGAAGAGATTCGGGACGAGGCCCACCGGTTTGCCATTGACTACCAGCGAAAGGAGCGGAAGCGCATCTCCCTGCGCTCCGCCCTGGACGACATTCCCGGCATCGGGCCGCAGCGCAAAAGAATGCTGCTGGACCGGTTCGGAACGGTCGAAGGCGTTCGCGCCGCATCGGTGGAAGACCTTGCCGCACTGCCGGGAATTACCGGGTCCATGGCCGGGCAGATCAGGGAACACCTGAGGGCTCAAGGATTCAAGGGGTCGAGGGGTTGAGGGGCCAAGTGAAGGGATACATACTTTTTATCCAAATCCAAATCGGTATCGGTATCGGTATCGAAATCGAAACCCCATTACACCTCCGTAAATAAGCGGTCGATCCCGATCCCGATTTGGATAGCGATTTGGATCAGCGGGAGCGTGCTTGCGAAAAAAAACGCGCACCCCGGTACACCGGAATGCGCGTTTGATGATGTTTTAAATCCGGCCCTGAATTACAGGCCCAGCTTTTTCAGGGTGTCCACCAGGCCCTGGACCGCCTGGGCCGAGTTGTTAAGGGCCGCCTGTTCCTCTTCGGTCAGCGTGATCTGAATGACCTCTTCCACACCCGTGGCGCCCAGTTTTACCGGTACGCCGATAAACAGGTCGGAGATGCCGTACTCGCCCTTCAGCCGCACCGCGCAGGGAAGAATCTTCTTTTTGTCCTTGAGAATCGATTCGGCCATCTCCACCGCCGCCGATGCAGGGGCGTAAAAGGCGCTGCCGGTTTTCAGCAGGCCCACGATCTCGGCGCCGCCGTTGCGGGTGCGTTCGATCAGGGCGTCGATCCGGTCTTTTGGCATCAGTTCGGTGATGGGAATACCGGCCACCGTGGAGTAGCGGGGCAGGGGCACCATGGTGTCGCCGTGGCCACCCAGCACAAAGGCGTGGGTGTTTTCCACCGACACGTTGAGCTCCCGGGCGATAAATGTTCTGAACCGCGCCGAGTCCAGGACCCCGGCCATGCCGATGACCCGGTTCGCGGGAAACCCGCTGGCGTCAAAGGCCACGTGGCACATCGCATCCAGGGGGTTGCTCACAATAATGAGAATCGCGTTGGGTGAAAGGGCCGCCACCTGGGCGGTGACGTTCTTGATGATTTTCGCGTTGGTGCTGATCAGGTCATCCCGGCTCATGCCCGGTTTGCGGGGAATGCCGGCGGTGATGATTACGATATCGGAGTCGGCGGAAGGGTCATAGACGTTCGATCCTTCCAGTTTTGCATCATGTTTCTCAATGGGCGCCGCCTCGGCCAGGTCCAACGCCTTTCCCTGGGGCAGCCCCTCGGCGATGTCGATGAGCACCACATCGCACAGCTCTTTTTCCGCCAGGCGCTGGGCCGTGGTGGCCCCCACGTTTCCCGCGCCGATTACCGTCACTTTTCTGTCCATGGTTTCTCCTTGCTGGTGAATGTCGGGTCCACGCCCGGTTTGCCATGTCATACCCCATTGGCGTTTTTGATGTCAATATAAACCGTGTCCCGTATGTGCCTGCGGCAAAGGGCGTAACCCGGATATTTCACGAGTTGATTTGGCCGCAGATGCAAGGCGCGGGACATGAAGCTGTAGTCAATCTACCGCGAATGTCCCGCAACACAGTCCCGCCGATGGCGGGATCAAGGTGACTCGCCCGAAGGGTGAAATTTTTCGGCATAAAATTGAGATAAAATACCTCAAACCGTTCATAACAGTTTGTGTTTCCAAAAAACGCCTGAAATCAATTTCAATACACTGTATCTTTATAAACATTAATCCATGTCGAAAAATTTCATGAAATATCCGGGAGTAAATGCTATTGACAAACATTATATATCTGATAGGATTTGCCTGTTTACGGTGCTGTAGAAAGTAAATACTTTTAAAACAGCCGGTTACGCTTTATTCACCGGAACGGCGCATGCGAAGGAAACACCGTTTTCCGGCACCCGGACAATAAAAGGCTGCTTCAACCATGCGGGAGAAGATCAAATCATTGTTAAAACAGGCGGAACTCTATCGTTCCCAGGGTTTGTTCAACGAGGCCCGTGAAAGTTACGAGCGTGTCCGGCGCATCATTCAGAAAAGCAAACAGCTGCCCAACAGGGACAAACTGCTGGACAATGTTTCCAAGAAAATCGCCAAGGTCCAGGGGGTTCTGGTGCGGCTGGAAAATGCCTCCAGCTCTCCGCAGATGTCGCCCGAGGTCAACCGGCTCATTAAAAAGCTTTTTTCCCAGACCGCCTCTGAAGACAAAGACGCGGCCGCTCTTGAGGGGGCCGTGGCCCTGGCCAAGTTCGGCCAGTTCAACGACGCCATTGCCGAGTTTCGGCGGCTGCTGGACGTGGATTCCCAGCGAGTCCAGGCGGCCAAGAACATTCTGCGGTGCCTGATCACCTACAAGTCCTCCGATGACGCCTATGCCCAGCTTTCCGAATGGAAGGTGGAAAACATTTTCAGCGAGGATGAGCTGGAAAAGGTCAAGAGCTTTTTTGAGGAGATTCTTGACAAAAAATGGGATGAAAAGGGGGCGGCCCGGTCCGAGGCCCTCACCGGCGGCGGCGTGGACGAAGACGATTTCCTTGATATCAGTGCTGTGGCCATTACCCTTCCCAACGGCAACCAGGTTGAACTGGACGTCAGCTTTCAGTCCGGCAACGTGGTCAGCCTGATTATTGACCGAAAAGATGAAAAGATGATTCAGGACCTCCAGGAAGGATCCAAGCTGGAGGACGTTCATTTCTATTCCCCCATCGCCATCTTCAGGGGCTCCGGCGAAGTCACCTCCAAGACAAAAATCACCTCCGGTCCCAAGCAGGGCGATTACAGCATGGACATTAAGATTGACAGTCTGTAATCGCTTTATTACCATCAAGTTCCAACAACATACGGTTTTACTGTTTGCATCCAGGCGTGAGTGTGGTATGTAGGGTATTCACGAACCCGTAACGGCTTGATCGTTGTTATAAAGACCTACTATGGCTGTATTTAATATCAATAAACGCGAGATTGAGTGCAAGATCGTCTACTACGGCCCCGGCCGGGGCGGCAAGACCACCAATCTGGAATATGTCTTCAAGGCGTATAAAAAACAGGTCAAGAGCGAGATGGTCTCCATCGATACCGAGGGGGACCGGACCCTGTTTTTTGATTTTCTGCCCATGGACCTGGGCAAGATCAAGGGATGTGACGTCCGGGTACAGCTTTTTACCGTTCCCGGCCAGGTACAGTACAGCTCCACGCGGAAACTGGTGTTAAAAGGGGTGGACGGCGTGGTGTTCGTGGCCGATTCCATGGAGGTGCGGCGGGAAAAGAACATGCTCTCCTTAAAGGACTTACAGCAGAACCTCAAGGAGTACAACATGAGCATCTTCAAAACTCCCCTGATACTTCAGTACAACAAGCGGGATCTGGCCGACGATGGCATACCATTGATGTCCGTGGAGCAGATGGAAAAGGATCTCAACCGCCAGTTGAAGGTACCTTCCTTTGAGGCCAGTGCGGTCAACGGCAAGGGCGTGGGCCAGACCCTTCAGGCCTGCCTTCGGCTGACGCTTCAACACCTGCAGAAACAACTGCAATGGGCGAGCTGATTTTCGGGCATGGAGCATTATGAAAGACCAGGTCGTTCTCACCGGTGATCTTCGGTTTCTCAATCTCGGCGAATTGATTCAGCTGATCGGGTCCAGCGGCAGCACAGGCGTGTTGCATCTGTTGAGCAAATATGTGGAGTCTCCGGGGGAGGTCTACTTCAAGGAGGGGAACCCGGTGGACGCGTCCAACGGCATGGAGCGTGGATTGAAGGTTCTTTACTCCTTTTTTGGCTGGAAGGAAGGGGAGTTTAGCTTCAGCCAGGAGCCGTTGAATGTCAAACCGTCGATCAAGAAAAGCCGCATGCAGATCATCCTTGAAGGTCTGCGACTGCTCGACGATGGGGAGATCGAGGTCAAGGGAGCCGTTGGGTTTGAGCCGTCGCCCGACACGGCCGACGGCAAAGGTGGACGTTTGCCCGTTATCAAGGGCCCGCTGATCGATTACATGGATGTGGTGGCCGAGGAGGATTTTTCTGAAGGCCAGACCATCGTTTCCCAGGGCCGGCACGGCACATGGATGTGGGTGGTTCTTGAAGGCACGGTGAATATTTGCAAAGAGGCCGGGGAAGAAAAGATCCCCATACTGAAGGTAGGGCCGGGATCGTTTATCGGCAGCATGGCCGCCTTTTCCCAGCAGGACGAGGTTCGCAGCGCAACAGCCATTGCAGCGGACCGGGTGCAGCTGGGGGTACTGGACCGGCCCCGCCTGACCCATGAATACGCGTCGCTGACCTCGGATTTTCGTAATCTCATTCTCAGCATGGACAGGCGACTGAAACAGGTCACCCGTCAGGCAGCCATGGGCCGCGTGAGTCCTCAGCCCCTCAAGGGTGTACCCACGGGAAAGGCCCCCATCATTCCCAAAGGGGGAAGCAGTGCCCGGTTGCTTTCAATTTCTGCGGGCAATGCGTTTATTGTCAAGTCTATGAAACAGGGAGACCTGCTGCTGTGCAAGCTGGAAAAATCCGATTTTGTGGGGCCTGTCCCCTTTCTCAATATCGGGCATGAGCCGGAGTCCGCCGCTGTTTTCGGTACCGACAATCTTCAGATGAAGGAGCTGAACACGGAAGCCCTGGCCGAGGAGTACGCCCGTCTTTCCGGCACCCTGCGGAACATGGTCGACAATTGTGCCACGTTTATTTCCGCCACCACCAGTATTTTGTATGATTTGTATAAAAAATAAAAATGAGGTTATTGCCATGACATCCCAGAAACGCCGATACGACAGAATCGACTCCCTGCGGCTCCTCTCTTACTCCTGCGTCGATCACGAAAACAAGGTGGTTTCCCAGGGCATGGGAAGAACCCTGAACGTGAGCGAAGGCGGTATCCTGATCGAGACCCATGTGCCCCTGGAAAAAGAAGGCACGGTGCTGCTGTCCATCGGTTTTGAAGATGAGGTGACCGAGGTCCGGGGCAAGATCGCCTACGGCAAGAGGGGGGAGAACGGCCGGGAACAGACCGGCATTGAGTTTATCGATCCGGATGAAAAGGCCCGCCGCATCATCCGGCGGTATGTGGCAGCCTTTTCCGATACCCGGGATGAGGCCGACCAACCTGAATAGCTGTAACTGACGGAGGTGAAAGAGAATATGGATCAGGTGGTTTACCATACGGATTTCCCAGGCTTAAACCTGCTCAAGCGGGGCAAGGTTCGTGATGTGTACGATTTCGGGGACCGGCTGCTGATCGTTGCAACGGACCGGCTGTCCGCTTTTGACGTGGTCATGCCGGACCCCATTCCGGGCAAAGGGGAGATACTGACGCAAATTTCCCTGTTCTGGTTCGACCAGGTGAAGGATATTGTCCGGAACCATTTAATCTCCAGCGATGTGAACGATTATCCCGAGGCGTGCCGTCCTTACGCGGAAACCCTTGCCGGCCGCAGCATGCTGGTCACAAAGACGGAGCCCCTGGCCATTGAGTGTGTTGTGCGGGGTTACCTGTCAGGCTCGGGCTGGAAATCCTATCAGAAGGACCGCACCGTGTGCGGCATTTCCCTGCCCGACGGCTTGCGGGAGTCGGACCGGCTGCCCGAACCGATTTTTACGCCTTCCACCAAGGCCGAGGCGGGCCAGCACGACATCAACATCTCCTTTGACGAGGCCGCAAATATTGCCGGCCGGGAAACAACGGAAAAGGCACGGGACCTGAGCCTGGCCATCTACCGTCGGGGGGTGGAGGTCGCGGATGCCAGGGGTATCATCATCGCGGACACCAAGTTCGAGTTCGGTTTTGTAGATGGTGAACTGATCCTGATCGACGAGGTGCTGACACCGGACTCCTCGCGGTTCTGGCCCAGGGACGGATACGCGCCGGGCGGGCCTCAGCAGAGCTTTGACAAACAGTACGTCCGGGACTATCTGCTTTCCCTGAACTGGAACCAGAAACCGCCGGCCCCTGACCTTCCCCCGGATGTGGTTGCCAACACCCGCAAGAAGTACAGTGAGGCGCTCGACCTGCTGGTGGGCTGACATTCGGAAGCGCGCGCTCCCCGTTCGCCGGATGGCGCAATGCCAACGCCGGCTTTCTGTTTTGCCCAGATAAAATTCCCGACACAGGTGGTCAAGATGTCCATCCGGTTTTCAGAACACACGATCCCGCTGGCTGATATAGACATGGAAGACCGGTCGTTTCGCATTACCACGGACGCGGACAAGCCCATGGCCCCGCTGGTTGCCTCCCTGTCAGCGGTGGGCCTGCTGTCGCCGCCGCTTCTCCGGCCCGCGAAGAAAAACGGTTTCCAGGTGATTTCCGGATTTCGCCGACTGACCGCGCTCCGGCACCTGGGTGTTGTATCAGCATCCTGCCGTGTGGTTGAGGGCGAGGCGGACCGGCTGATCTGCCAGAAGCTGGCAGTGGCGGATAATCTCTGCTCCCGGCCCCTCAACCTGGTGGAGCAGGCCCTGGCCGTGGAGAAGCTGTTCGGCCTGGAAAAAGAGATGGACCGGCTGTGTGCCGTTCTTTCCGACCTGGGAATGGCCGCCAATCCCACACTTGTTGAAAAGCTCCGGACCCTTTTAAGCTTGCCCGAGCCGGTGCTGGACCACGTGGCCCGGGAGACCATTCCCCTTTCTTCCGCCCTTCTGCTGGCCGGCATGAACGGGCCGGATGCCCAAATTCTTGCCGGGGTGTTTGCCAACCTTCGGCTGGGGGCCAACAAGCAGCGGGAGGTCGCGGTTCTGGCCCGGGAGATCGCCGTCCGGGAGGGGATATCCGTTGCCGACCTGTTTGCTCAGGACAAAACGCTTCACGGAATATTAAACGATACCGATGCCGACCGGGGGCTTCAGGCGGCCCGGTTGCGCGCATTCCTTGAAAAGCGGCGGTTCCCGGCCCTGGTGCAAAGCCGGGAGCGTTACCAGGAGCTGGAAAAGCGGCTGAAACTCGGTCGCCGGGTTCGGCTTTGTCCGCCGTCCTTTTTTGAAGGCGCCGATTTTGTGCTGGAGCTGACCTTTTCCGGCATGGAAGAGTTCCGGCGCCATGCGGCCCTTGTGAACCGGCTGAAGGAGGACAGGACCCTGGAAGCCATTCTTTCCCGTTCCGGGGATATGGATGATGTGTAATCCGTTCATTTCATGCGGTTTTTACTCGTCCACCGCCCGGGCGGTGCCACATTCGGCACCGCCGGAACCCGTAAGGCTTCAGGCACCGCTGACAAGGGCTGATGGCGCTGAAGGGCAGGCCTGCCCGGCATATATTCTCCTTGACAGGAAAGTGGCGATCATGTCTAATGAATGAGCATTCATTCATCACTGCTGACAAGGAAAAAAGAATGGTGGACCCCGCACAAAACTCAGTTAATCCGGATAAGTATCATCGCATCCTGGAAGCGGCCATCGGTGTGTTTGCCGAGCAGGGCTTTTTTAATGCCACGGTTTCCAAGATCGCCCGGGCTGCCGGTGTGGCCGATGGCACCATCTATCTTTATTTCAAGAACAAGAACGATATCCTGCTCCATTTTTTCAATTACAAGACAAAAGAGGTGTTCGGCACCTTCCGGCATGAAGTGGACAAGGGCGGCAACGCCCGTGAAAAACTGCGCAACCTGATCAAAGCCCATCTGCGTGAGTTCCAGAAGGACCGGAACATGGCCGTGGTCTTTCAGGCCGAGGCCCGTCAGATCCGGTATTTCGAGGTCTATATCAAGGACCTGACCAACATGTATTTTGACCTGGTGGGGGAGATCGTGGTCCAGGGGCAGGAGGAGAGCGTGTTTCGCCGGGGGTTGGATCCGTCCCTGGTAAAGCGGTTTATTCTGGGCACCGTGGACGAGGTGATCAACACATGGCTGCACGCGGCCAGAAAATATGACCTGGAGGCCCAGGCCGATGCCATTGTGGACCTGTTTGTCAACGGCATCGGCGCAACGCCCCCGAAATAAAAAGAAATGGACCATCGTTCATAGCAACCAAAAAAAAGAAGCAAGGAGAGGGTTATGGCACAAGTAATCGCAGACAGAAGGGATGTTGATTTTGTTCTTCATGAGCAGTTGAATGCTGCCGACCTGAGCAAAAACGAGAAGTTTGCCGAGTTCAACAAGAAGACCATCGACATGATCGTCACCGAGGCCCGAAGCCTGGCCGTCAAGGAGTTTCTCCCCATCAACAAGGAAGGCGATGAGATCGGCGCTACCTTTGACGGTGGCAAGGTGGCGGTGCCGGAGAGTTTCAAAAAAGCCTACGATCTGCTGCGGGAAGGGGAGTGGACCGCCATGACCGAGGACCCCGAGTACGGTGGCCAGGGTATGCCCCAGGTGGTGTCCCGGGCCGCCAACGATTACTTTCAGGGCGCCAACTATGCCTTCATGCTCTATGCCGGCCTGACCCACGGCGCCGGCCGCCTGGTTGAGGTGTTCGGCACCCAGGAACAGAAGGAGACCTACCTGAAAAAACTTTACACCGGAGAATGGTCCGGCACCATGCTGCTCACCGAAGCAGAGGCCGGTTCCGACGTGGGCGCCCTGACCACCACGGCGGTGAAGAATCCGGACGGTACCTATTCCATCTCCGGCTCCAAGATTTTTATCTCCGGCGGTGAACACGACATGACTGAAAATATTATTCACCCGGTGCTGGCCCGTATTGAGGGCGCCCCTCCCGGAACCCGGGGCATCTCCCTGTTCCTGGTGCCCAAGTACCGGGTCAATGCCGACGGCAGCCTGGGTGACTTCAACGACGTGGTGTGCACCGGCATTGAGGAGAAGATGGGCATTCACGGCAGCTCCACCTGCTCGCTGACCCTGGGCGGCAAGGGCAAGTGCATCGGCACCCTGCTGGGCCAGGAGAACAAGGGCATGAGCGCCATGTTCGTCATGATGAACGAGGCCCGGCTGCTGGTGGGTATGCAGGCCTTCGGCTGCGCCACGGCCTCCTACATGTCGGCCCTGAATTACGCGAAGGAGCGTATTCAGGGTCGGCCCCTGACAGCGGGCAAGGACGCCTCCGTGGGTGGGGTGCCCATCATCCGGCATCCGGATGTGCGCCGCCAGCTCATGAACATGAAGGTGATGGTGGAAGGCATGAGAAGCCTTCACTACTATGTCGGTTATTGCCAGGACATGGCGGTCCTGGCCGGAACCGAGGAGGAAAAGGAAAAATACGAAGGCCTGGTGGACATTCTTACCCCCATTGCCAAGGGCTACGGTACGGATAAGGCTTTTGAGGTATGCAGCCACGGGGTTCAGGTTTACGGCGGTTACGGGTATACCAAGGAGTACCCGGTCGAGCAGTACCTGCGGGATTGCCGTATCACCATGATCTACGAGGGGACCAACGGCATTCAGGCCATGGACCTGTTCGGCCGGAAGATGACCATGAAAAAGGGCAAGCTGGTCATGGACCTGTTCGGTGAGATCATGAAGACGGTCAATGCGGCCAAGGCGATTGACTCGCTCAAGGATGCCGCTGAAAAGGTGGAGGCGTCCTTAAACAAACTGGGCGAGGCCGCCCGGCACCTGGGCAAGACCGCCATGGAGAACGTGGACCTGGCCTTTGCCTACGCCTATCCGCTGATGGAGGTGACCGGCGACGTGGTGATGGGGTGGATGCTGCTGTGGCGGGCCGTGATCGCCGCCCAGAAGCTTGAAGCAAAACCCAAAGACGCGGCTTTCTACCAGGGCCAGATCAAGTCGGTGGAATTTTTTGTCAACGTGTTTCTGCCGGTGGCCCTGGGCAAGGTCAATTCCATGCTGGCCACCAACGGGGCCGCCGTGGAGATTGAAGACGCCTCCTTCGGCGGTTGATGGTTCATTCGTCAACCGGGACTTGACATACGGCCATGGGTTACCGATAATCCCTGGTGCCCTGTAACCGTTCATTACTATTTATAAGGAGGAGATCATGTCTTACGAAAACCTGACAGTGGAGATCACCAACAAGGTGGCGACCGTTACCATCAACAAGCCGCCCGTCAATTCGGTCAACCTGGCCACCATTCTGGAGCTTGAAAAGGCCTTTGATGACCTGGCGGAGAACAAGGACGCCCGCGCGATTATTCTCACCGGCAGCGGGGAAAAATCCTTTTCCGCCGGTTTTGACGTGAGCGACGCCGGCAACGCGGCTAAGGCCGGGGAAGAGGGGCAGCGGGTATGGACCAAAATATTTCGTTACACCAAGCCGGTGATCGCCGCGGTCAACGGGTTTGCCTTCGGTGGCGGATGCGAGCTGGCCATGGCCTGTCACTTCCGGCTGATGGTGGACACCCCCAAGGCCAAGATCGGCCTTACCGAACTGAATCTGGGCATTATTCCGGGATGGGCCGGCACCCAGCGCATGGCCATCCTGCTGGGCCGTACCAAAACCCTGGAGCTGATTCTGTTCAGCAAGCGGTTGACGGCTCCCGAAGCCTTTGAGATCGGCCTGGTGGACAAGGTCTGCACGCCGGAAAATCTGATGAGCGAAGCCAGGGCAATGGCCGAGGTGCTGGCCACCCGGCCGCCCCTGGCCGTGGCCAGCGTGTTGAAGGCTGTGGCTACCGGTGTTGACTTTACATTTGACGAAGGCCTTAAGGTGGAACTGGAAGGCACCAAGCGGGTCTCCACCTCCAAGGACGCTGTCGAAGGATTTACCGCCTTTTTTGAGAAACGGGATCCGGTGTTCACCGGCGAATAACCGCTTTTCGGCTGTACGATAATACGCAAAAACCGGTTTGCCTCAAAGAGGGCAAACCGGTTTTTTTTGTTGGTTCATCTCCCGATCAGTGAATAGCAAAAGACCTGCATGCTTTTCGGGGCAGTTGGTGGTTTTGAAAGGGGCCAGGGGGGCAACCGGATTCGGGTTACTGGCCGGCCACGATCCAGGCCACATACCCCGCGTAAATCATCAGCAGGGTAATACCTGCTTTTCTTCCCAGCTGCCGGTTGACAGCCAGAAAACCGAAGAGCACCAGTACGGTGCCAATCAGTATAAATACCGACTCCAGCAGATTCGAGGTTCCCACGGGAATGACGCTCCGGCCGGTAAAACCAAGCGCCACCAGCCAGGGAAGGCCCAGGCCGATGAGAATGTCAAAGGTGTTGGACCCGATGGCATTGGCCACGGCCATATCGCCGTGGCCTCGTCGCACCGCGATCATGGAGGCGATCAGGTCCGGTGCCGAAGTGCCGGCTGCCAGCACGGTGAGACCGATAACCACCGGCGGCAGGCCCATGATCTGGGAAAGGGAAACGGCGTGGTCCACCAGCAGTTTGCTGAGGACAATGATGATCGCAATGGAAGCCAGAAAGGCGCGAATATAGTGTTGACCGGGGTCACCGGTGATCAGGCCAACGGTCTGTTTAACGGTTCGGTTGACCATTCGCCACAACAGAATGGTTTTCCACCGGGTTTCAATCAGCGGCGTCTCTTCCGGGCCATGCTCGTAGACTTCGAAGCTGTCGCCGGGAAAACGGAAAACGGCAATCAGGTATATGCCGTATGCCCCCACCAGCAGCAGCGGCTCCAGGGGCGTGATTTCACCGTCGATAAACACGTACAGCATGACGCCGATGCCGGCCAGGTAGAAGCCGGTGTCCCGGATGATGGCCTTCAGGGTGATGTGGGCCGTGCGGATCACCGCGCAGACGCCGGTGATGACCAGGATGTTGAACACCGCCGAGCCCACGATGGTGCCGATGCCGATGTCACTGTGGGTGCCGCCCTGGGTGAACAGGGCCACCATGGCGATGGCCAGCTCCGGGGCCGACGATCCGGCCGCCATGAGGGTGGCTCCGGCCACGCTGGGGGAGAGCTTCAACCGGGCCGCGATGCCATCCAGGCTGGTCATGAAAAAATGGTTGGCCACCAGGGTCAGCAGATAGATGGCGAACCCGATGACAACCAGGTCAAAAACAGCAGTCATGGTTTTCCTTATGCTATTAAGATGCACTTATTGCAGGTGGTCATAACCTTATCACATGTGGCTGTAAAGAGAAAAACACGAAAGCGGTACGCCTTCGAAAAAATTGGACAGGGCGATTTCAATTATTGACTTTGCTGCTCCTGTGTCATAAAAGTATGAAGCTCAGCTTTTAACTTTTGCGTGGTGCGTCTGTGGGCCGCTGACGGAGACGGCAATTGGAATTCACCGAAAAGAAAATCGTTTTCAAAATATTGGTTTCCATCTGCCTTGTGGTATGCCTGCCATTCGATGCCCTTGCCCAGGAGTGGGAACGGGTTTTGGAACAGGACGGCATCGTAGTCTATGAGCGGCAGCGTCCTGACGCGCCCATGCGGGATTTTCGGGCCGAAATGGTTCTAGACAGCAGTCCGGCTTCGGTGCTGGCGCTGTTTGACGATACGGAGCAGACGCCTCAATGGTTTGCCCATTGCCGCCGCCTTGAACGGATTGCTGAGATTACCCCGGACGAGCATTTCCTTTACAATATTACCGAATTTCCATGGCCCCTGAAGGACCGGGACGCGGTGCTGCACAGCATTCGGACCTTTGAAAAAGAAAACAAACGGTTTGTTATTGATTACCAGTCGGATGAAAAGTATGCATACCCTTCTGCTGAACCGGGTCTGGTCCGGGTCAATCATGTTGAAGGCCAGTGGACCATTACCCCTCTCGGACCCCATCGGACACTGGTAACAAGCCGCGTCTATGCCGATATGGGCACCCTTCTGCCGGGATGGACCCTCAATCCGTTTTTCCGGGAAGCCACACACCTGACGTTTGTTAATCTGAGACAAACGGCCCAGTCCCCTGAATATCGGGACGCGATACCCTCCCGGGAGCTTTTGGAGCGGCTCGGTATTTCAGCAGAAAGCTTGTCGGCCAAGGGGCCGGTTGCCGACAGCTCCCGGCATTCCCGATAACCGGGTGCCTGAGGCCTACCGGTACGGGCGGCCCGGGGTCCGGTCAGAATGTGTATCCCGCCGACAACTCAAGGGATATCTGCCGGGTTTCCGTAGTCTGGTCAATCGAGTGGCTCCACGCGCCGTTCGTATAGGTGACCGACCGCCCTTCTCCATCCACGGCCAGCACCTCACACGTCAGCGTTGCAAACAGGTGGTCGCTGATGTCCTGCCGGGTTTTCATGCCCACGATCATGCCGTCTCCGTCGTAGTCACATTCCGATACCCGGTTTGACAGGATGTGATGGTCCCTGTCTGTCGCCCTTATCCATGGACTGTACCCCAGGGAGATTTCCACCGCTGTTTTCGGCGCGGGGGTCAATGCAAGGACAATCTCGGCATAGGGGATCAGGTAGGTGATGTCATAGGTCAGTGTCCGGCCGGCCAGAAAGTCGGGAGAAGCGCCGCTGGCCGGGTAGGATTGCAGGGTCTGGTCGGCTTCAAACGCAAAGTTCTGGTATCGGCATCCCAGGCCGGCCAGCATATCCAGACCGCGCCGGCGCCACATTTTGTAACGGATGCCGGTTTCCGCCATCAGGGCATCGGCATCGGCCCGGCTTTCGGAATAGATATCGACGGCAAAGGGTGAGGCGAGCCAGTCGGTATCTTTTATCTGGCCGGGATCACTGTTCAGGTTGATCTTTCCGGAAAGATACGCGGATAGTCTTTCTCCCATCCGGACATCCGCCCTGCCGGTAAGCATGTAAAGATTTAATGGAAACTTCAGTTCACTGACCGGAAAATGAAGCTGGTATGAACTGCCGTCATGAAACATCACATGGCCCCCGATCCGGTAGGTGGTGTGGCCCCGAATCGTGTCAATGCCCATGGAAAAGTCGGTGACGACATTCTCCAGCGCCGGGGCCGGCAGTGCCGCCGGAAACAGCAGGACGATCAGAATCAACGCATAACCGGTTTTTTTCATGGCTTTCTCCCTGGTGCAACCTGTTTTCATCTTGCAAAAAAGAGGCTGGTGGGAGATTATGGTAAACCAAAACACCGGGTTGGGCAAGCTGTCTGCCGGTCGTCACTGCTGAAACAAGAAAATATGGAACCGAGTTTATTAGAGATACCCGGTATGGACACGCCGATCCGCCTGCATCTTCACCAAGCGGTCGACACCTGCCTGTCCCGCCACATTCGGGAACATCACATATGGGAACCCTATGAAACCGCCCTTGTGGTCGACTGCCTGGAAAGAGGGGATGTGTTTTTGGATGTGGGCGCCAATATCGGATACTACACGGCTCTGGCCGCTGTTCTGGTCCAGGAGAGGGGGCTGGTGGTGGCCTATGAACCGGATATCGACAACTATGACCTGTTGATGAAGAACATGGCGGCCAACCATGTGACCAATGCCCGCTGCTTTTGCGCGGCAATGGCGGACTACACCGGTGACGGCCGTATTTACCTGTCTGAGACCAACCGGGGCGACCACCGGCTCTATGACCCGGGAGAGGGGCGGACCTGTTGCCCCATAAGTGTGGTCCACGGCGGGGACCATCTGTCGGGCGTAACAGACCGGGTTGACTTTATCAAGATCGACACCCAGGGATCGGAAACGGCGGTGATCACCGGGTTGAAAAAGGTGATTCAGGCCAACCGGGACCACCTGTCCATGATTGTCGAGTTCTGGCCCTACGGGTTGCGCCGGGCCGGTTCATCGGGACGGGAACTGCTGTCCGGTCTGTCCGCCTTTGATATGCCCCTTTATCTTATAGACCATATCGGACACCACCTGGTGCCGGTAACTGCGGAGTTTCTGGGCCAGTGGGTGGACCAGACCGACAGCGATCCGGAAAACCAGGGGTTTGTCAATCTGCTTGTCGGCCATGGAGGAAAACATGCACGGATTCAATAAGTTTTTTGGGCTCATGGCCGTTGCCATGATGTTGTTCCTTATTGCCTGTTCACCGCGCCTTCACTCGGTTCGCATCGAACGGCCTGCGCCGCCGGCTTCCGGGGTTGCTGTTGCCGGCCTTTCAGCCGGGCTGGCCAGGGTGGACATCACACCGCCGCCGGGCATTGCCACGGCCGGTTATTCACTCATGGCCGAGGTCAGCCGGGGGTTTCGCACCCGGCTCTATGCCCGGGCCGTCTATATTGAGGATAGCGCCGGGGGCAAGGTGGCCCTGGTTGCCTGTGATTTTCTGTCCGGCGCCCGGTTGCTGCATCACCGGGTGGCTGAGCTGGCGGCCCCCGCTACCGGCATCGGTGTCCAGGAGTTGATTATTGCCGGCACCCATACTCATTCCGGGCCGGGCAACTATTTTTCCAGCAATTTTTATAACGCCCTTGCAGGCGGCAAGAGCGGGTTTGATCCGCAGCTTTTTGATTTTTTGGCGCATCGCATCGCCGATGCCGTCATCTCGGCCCATGCGGCCCGGAGACCGGCGAAAATCGCCACGGGAAGCGCCGAAATTTACGGCATGACCCGCAACCGGAGCATGGAACCCTTTCTGGCCAACCCGGACCTGTCGCCTGACTGGACCGGCGACCCGGAAAAGGCGGTCAACCCGCGGATGACAATGATCCGGATTGACCTGAAGGACGATAACGGCGTATATCAGCCGGCCGGCGCCTTTTCAAGCTTTTCTATTCACCCCACGGTGATTCCCCACTGGAACAATCTTTATACCGCCGATGTATTCGGTTACATCGCGCGGGAGCTTGAGTTCGATCTTGAAAAAGCGTACGCCGCCCCATGGCCGGTGGTTCATGCCGCGGCTAACGGCACCCACGGGGACAACTCCCCCAACTATGCAAAGGGCCGGCAGGACTATGCCGAGGCAAAACGGATCGGCGTGGAAGTGGGTCGCCGGGCCATCGAACTGTTTCATTCTCTGGAGACCGGGCTTTCCAGCGACGTGGCGGTACGGTCGGCCTGCCGGGAGGTGGACCTGTTTACCCATCCGTCCATCGACGGGGTATCGGTGTGCCAACGGCCGGTGGTGGGCAATGCCCTGACCGCCGGCGCTGATGACGGTAAACACCCGATTCTTTATCGCACCCCCTTTTTCCGGGAGGGGTGGGGCTCGGCCCGCTGGTTTTTCACCGGCTCATGCCAGGGCCACAAGCGTCACGTGGGGGGTGTGTTTCAGCCCCTTGTGTTGAAAAAGCAGGATTTCCCCCATGTTCTCTTTTTCCAGGTGGTCCAGGTGGCGGACCGGGTGTTTGTGCCCATGCCCTTTGAGATCACCTGCCGGTCCGGCGCCATGATCGCGGCCCAGGTGGCCGAGGCCCTTCAGACCGGGCCGGAACAGGTGGCAGTGATCAGTTGCGCCAACGGTTATTTCGGGTATGCCACCACACCGGCCGAGTATACCCGGCAGCACTACGAGGGAGGGCACACCCTGTACGGACCGGCCACCACTCCCTTTCTGGCCCGTCATGCCGCTTCCCTGGCCCTTGCCATGGACCAGGGCTGGACGGCGGATATTCCAGAGAGCTGGTCCGTGGAACTGAAGGCAAAATCTTTTTTCCCTGAAAACCCGACACCCGGTGGAGACAGGGCCGTCCGCGGCCGGGTGAAATATGACGAAGATGCTTCCGACAACGAGGAGGCCTACGGTTTTGAATGGCAGGATGTGCCGCCGGCCATGATCGAGCTTCACCGGCCCCTGGTGCGGATCGAGACCAGTCTCGACGGCACGTCCTGGGAACCGCTTTCTGACGAAGGGGGCCGGCCCGTGGACGACACCGGGTATGATGTGTCCGTGGCCCTTGAAAAGGCCACCGGTGACGGCATGGCCGTCTACCAGGCCCGGTGGTACAGTCCCGGGACAGCGGCCGGCCGGTATTACCGCTTTGCCGTCCTGCCCAGGGGCGGGTTTGACACCCTGTATTCAGACCCGTTTTCCGAAGACCAAAAGGAATAATCAGCCAAACCATGAAGAAAATCGTCGTACAGATTTACGAGGTGCAGACGCCCGACGAGGCCGAATCGCTGATCAATGGGGGCGTGGACCATCTGGGCAGCGTGGTGCTTGACCCGGAACGATGGAAGGTGGCCGAATTAAAGGACACAGTGCGCCTGGCAGCCCAGGCAGGGGCAAAAAGCAGCATGATTCCGCTTTTTTCCGACCCGGACACTATTTCCCGAATGCTGGATTTTTACCGGCCGGCCATTGTCCACTTCTGCGAGCACCTGCCTTTGGGGGACGAGGGCCGAAAGCAGTTGAACGACATTTTTGCCGTTCAGCGGATTGTCAAACAGCGGTTTCCGGAGATTCAGACCATGCGCACCCTGCCGGTAGGGCTCCCCGGAGAGGCCGAAACAGACGACCTGCTGGCCCTGCTGCCGGAGATCGAGCATTTGTGCGACTGGTTTCTTACCGACACCTCCCCCACGGCCCGGGAAGCGGCCCCGGTTCCCGGGTTTGTGGGCATCACCGGCAGGCCTTCCGACTGGGCCGTGGTGGCGAAATTGGTTGCATCCACACCGGTTCCCGTTATATTAGCAGGAGGTATGTCGCCGGAAAATGTGTATGACGGGATCGTTCAGACACGGCCCGCCGGCGTGGACAGCTGTACGCAGACCAACCGGCGCGATCCGGCCGGCAACCCGGTGCGGTTTTCTAAGGACATGGACCGGGTCCGGCGGTTTGTCGAAGAGACCCGCCGGGCCGAGGCCTGTATTGCCCGGGATGAGGCTAACCCGGATATTTCATGAAATATTCGGGCGAACGGCGGCAGTGCCCGGTAAGCCTGATGCGGCGGCCGGTGCCATAACTCAGAACTGGAGGATAATCAAACATGTATGAAGCGGGTGAATTACGGAAGGGGTTGAAGGTCGAGATCGACGGGGATCCCTATGTGATTATGGAGTTTGAATTCGTCAAGCCGGGAAAGGGCCAGGCCCTTTACAAGTGCAAGCTCAAGAACATGCTGACCGGCTCGCAGTACGACCATACCTACAGAAGCGGCGACAAGGTGGGGCGTGCCAACCTTGAAGAACGCAAGATGGAGTACCTCTATTTTGACGGGGAAAACTACTGCTTCATGGACTGCACCACCTATGACCAGATTTTTGTCCCCCCGTCTCAGGTCGCTGAAGTGCTGGACCTGCTCAAGGAAAACACGGTGTGCGATGTGCTGTTTTTTGACAACCGGGCCATCGGCGTGACCCTGCCCAATTTTGTGGAGCTGGCCATCACCGAGGCCGATCCCTGGGTCAAGGGCGATACCGCCTCGGGCAGCAACAAGCCGGTTACCGTGGAAACCGGCTGCGTACTCCAGGTGCCGCCGTTTATAGAGGTTGGCGAGGTGATCAAGATAGATACCCGCACAAAAAACTATGTGGAGCGGGTGAAAAAATAGGGCCGGTGTTTTCTTGCCGGGCCGCTTGATTTTCAGGAAATTTTTGTGCAAGGTGGAAAAAAGACCAGTCGGCGTTACTTCCGGGTGGACCGCCGGGAAATCGCTTTTCTCCGGTTTGTGTTTGAGGGGTATGACGGCCTGGCCGTTCTGACCACCCTGGATGCGGCCGCGGGAACGGTGGTGCTCTCCATTGCGCCGGGTTGTGAAGACGAGGTCGAAAAGATTCTGGCTGACCTGAAAAAAGAGATGCTGATGGAAGACACAGGATTTACGGCGGCGGAGCTTCCTTATTAGTCCGGATGCTGGTTTTGGTTCATTCGTTGCGGGAGAAAGTCGATGAAAAAGAGAGTGTGTCTGCTGTTGTCGGTGATGGCGGCGGTGATGTGCCTGGGCATGGGCGGTGCCGGCCAGGGCGGCATCGAAATTCCGGAACCGGCGCGTGATTTTTCCGCGGCCCTGGTGGACCGGTCCGGCCTTTCCATTGTGCTGAACCGGTTTTCCTGCGATGGGAGCACCTTTTTTTTCGGCAAGATGGGTATGGCCGACGCATCGGTGGATTTTGACCGAATCCGGTCGGCAGCGTTTGAAAAGGCCGCGGACGGGACGGTTTCGGCCCTGATCCAGTTAAAGGACGGCGACACGGTCCGGCTGGTCATGAAGGCGGACATGGCCTGCTACGGTTCTTCCCCGGTGGCCGACGTGCGAATTCTGCTGGCCGATATTCAGAGACTGGAAATTCAGGGCGGGGATGAGTAAGAAGAGGACGTTCGTCCATGAAGCGGTTTTACATCCATACCATCGGCTGCCAGATGAACGTGTACGATTCATCCCAGCTGTCGGCCATCCTTACCGCCATGGGCCACCGATCCGTAAACGCACCTGAACAGGCCGACCTGGTCTTTGTCAACACCTGCACCATTCGGGCCAAGGCCAAACAGAAGGCCACCAGCTTTGTGGGCCGGCTGGCCGCCATGAAGCGGGCCCGGCCGGACATGATCGTCGGCGTGGGTGGATGCCTGGCCCAGGAGGAGGGCCGGCAGTTACTTGACGCTTTCCCCTGCGTGGATATCGTGTTCGGCACCCATGCCCTGGGCCGGCTGCCCGGACATATTCAGGCCGTGGCGCACCAGGGCGACCGCATCGTGGACGTGGAGATGACCGCCGCCATCGACGAATCGGTGCATGCCCTTCAGGGGCCGGACAGCAGCGGGGTAACCGGTTTTATCACCATCATGCGGGGGTGCGACAACTTCTGCACCTACTGTGTGGTTCCCTATGTGAGGGGCCGGGAGACCAGCCGCGCGCCGGAGCATATTCTTGATGAGATTCGGGCCCGTGTGGCCGGCGGGCTGCGGGAGATCACCCTGCTGGGCCAGAACGTGAACAGCTATGGCCAAAAAGAGGGGCTCTGCTCTTTTGCCGACCTTCTGGCCAGGGTCAACGAGATTGACGGGCTGCACCGCATTCGGTTTACCACCTCCCATCCCAAGGACCTTTCACCGGAACTGGCAGCGGCCTTTACCTCCCTTGACAAACTGTGCAGTCACGTGCACCTGCCGGCCCAGTCCGGTTCCGATGCTGTTTTAAAGCGCATGAACCGACGCTACACCCGGCAGGCCTATCTGGAAAAACTTCACTGGCTGAGGGAGGCCCAACCCGGCATGGCCCTTTCCACCGATATCATTGTGGGGTTTCCCGGGGAGACGGAGCAGGATTTTTTACAGACCCTGGACCTGATCGAAAAGGTCCGGTACGACAGCATCTTTGCCTTCATGTATTCAGACCGGCCCCTGGCACCGGCCCGTGCGTTTGACGGCAAGGTGGATGAAGCGGAAAAGCAGCAGCGCATTTACGCCCTGCTGGAACTGCAGAACCGGATCACCGCTGAAAAAAACAGGGCGCTGGAGGGCCGTGTCGAACAGGTGCTGGTGGAGGGCAAAAGCAAGTCCTCGGGCAGAAACGACATCACGGCGGATACCGTCCAGTGGACCGGCCGCACCACCTGCAACCGGGTGGCCAATTTCACGGTGCCCCGGGAGCTTGCCAGCGGCAATGCCGTTGGACCGGGCGCCATGGTGCGCGTGGAGATCATGTCCGGCCTGGCCCACAGCCTGTCCGGCATTGCCGTAGGTGTTGAGAAACCGGGAGCAGGAGGAGACGCGCATGCTGCATAAGGTTGATATTCTGGGCCTGGCCCTGGACCAGGACTCCAAAACCCCGATTCTGGTACTCAAGACCGTGGACACCCAGGAGACCATTCCTATCTGGATCGGCCTGCTGGAGGCCACGGCCATTGCATCGGCCCTTCAGGAGGTCCATTTCGAACGGCCCATGACCCACGACCTGTTCAAGAATTTTATCGCCATGATGCATGTGGATGTGGAGCGCATTGAGGTGTGCGATTTGAAGGAGAACACCTTTTACGCGCGTATCTATTTTGCCTCCGGCGACAACGAGTTCTCCATTGACGCCCGGCCCAGCGACGCCGTTGCCATGGCGGTGCGGTTTAGCGCTCCGGTGTTTGTGGATGAAAAGGTGATCGCGGCCCTCAAACCCGACGGCGGGGCCCGAACTTACGAGGTCAAGGACAAGAGCGAAGAGGGAAAGAAGTGGGCCGAGTATCTGGCCAGTCTTTCTCCCGATGATTTTGGAAAGTATAAAGTGTGACGGCTTCGTAAAAAGCCGCCCAAAAACGGGGGAAACATGATCGACCTGCACATGCACACAATTTTCAGCGACGGCGTACTGATTCCGTCCGAGCTGGCCCGGCGGGCCGAGCACAAGGGCCTTGCCGCCATTGCCATCACCGACCACGGCGACTCCTCCAACATCGATTTTATTCTCCCCCGCATCGTGGACGTGGCCGAGGAGCTCAATAATGTTCTGGCGATCCAGGTGATTCCCGGTATCGAGATCACCCATGTGCATCCGTCCCTGATCGCCGGGGTGGTGATTCAGGCCCGCTCCCTGGGGGCCCGCATCGTGGTGGTTCACGGCGAGACCCTGGCCGAGCCGGTGGCGCCGGGCACCAACCGGGCAGCCATTGACGCGGGTGTGGACATCCTGGCCCATCCCGGCCTGATCACCGAGGACGAGGTGATGGCCGCTAAAAAGAACAATGTGCTGCTGGAGATTTCGGCCCGGGCCGGTCACTCTCTTGCCAACGGCCACGTGGCGGCCCTGGCGAAAAAACACGGTGCCGGCATGGTGATCAATACCGATACCCACGCGCCGTCGGACCTCATCGACCACGAGACGGCCCGTCGCATTGTCCGTGGCGCCGGCCTTTCCGACGCTGATTTCGAGGCCATGCAGAAAAACGCAGCCGCGTTCCTTCAGTAAGTAAGCAGCCGGTCCGGAAAAGCTTTATCCTTCACCGCGCCGCAGATCCGATGACACCAGGTCTCCGCAGTCCATTCCACTCTGGCAGGCCAGTTCCGTGCCCACGCCCCGGGCCGGGCCGGCGCAGTCGCCGGCAATGTAGAGCCCTTCAACCGGTGTCCGGTGATCCGGCCGGCCGGGGCCCACCTGGTCCACGGTCTGGGCCGTGGTGATCACCGATCCGCTGCTTTTGCCGATCCAGCCGGCCAGGTCGGCCACGGTCCAGGTGTCGGCAAACAGGGTGTTCTCCTTCAAGCCCGGCACCATTTGGTGCAGGGCGTTCATCAGGCCGTTGATCCATACCTGTTCGTTGTCGGCAAGGGGCACGTCCAGGGTGGGGGCCACGGCCGCAGCCGTGATGATGTGGCAGCCTTCGGGTGCCAGGTCCGGGTCGTAGTTGGTGGGCACCGGCGCGTAGATGGGAATGGTGTCGCCCTGAATGCCGTTTTCAACCCGGGCCATGGCTTCCCGCACCACCCGGTCTTCGATTTTGAACCGCAGGGGCACGCATCCCACCATCGAACCGGCGTGAATCAGGCGTTTTTTGACCGCTATCTTGGCCTGGACCGCGGTCCAGGCCTGTTTGATTTTTTTAACCCCGGCCACGTAACCGGGCGGGAAAAGATCGCCGCCTGCCAGCCGGAACACCGTGTCCCTGAGGGCGGTGGTGCTGATCACGGACCGGGTGGTGACCTGTTCCCCGTTGTCCAGGACCACGGCCTTGACCTGGTTGTGCTGAATCTCTATTTTTTCAACCCCGCATTTCAGGCGGACTTCGGCGCCATGGCGTTCCGCGCCGGCAAGAAATGTCTTTGGAATGGTGATGGCCCCGCCTTTGGGATAGCCCAGGCAGTTTTCAACAAACATCTTCTGCAGGTTCCAGATGCTCTCCCCGGCCGATGCCTCCCATGCGGGAAGCACAAAGAAAAGCCCCAGCAGAATACCCATCATGGCCCGCACCTCCGGGTTTTCAGTATAGCGCAGCAGAAAGGCTTCGATGGGGACCTTATCCAAGGCCTCTACCTGTCGGGGTTTCATGCGGGCGATGTCGTAAAACAGCCGGAGAATGGGGCCGTGGTATCGTGGATGAATTTTGAGCTGCCAGATCAGCAGGGGAAGCACCATGACCATACCGAACCGTCCGGCCGGAATGCGGGCGTCCACGTTCATGCCCTTCACGTGGGTGAGGTACCGGGTGCGACGGAATTCGATGGGCAGGCCCATGCCCAGACGTTTCGTAAGATCGCCAAAAGGGCCCCTGTTACACCGGATAAACAGGTGGGTGCCGGTGTCCAGCCGGAATCCCTGTTTTTCGTAGCAGGAACAGGCCCCGCCGGGTGCGGGGTTTTTGTCCACGATCAGGGTCTTCAAGCCGTTCAGGGCGCAGATGGCCCCGGCCGCCGACCCGCCCATGCCCGTGCCGATCACCACAACGTCCCATGACGCTTTTGCCTCTGCCGGGCACTGGATCATGGTTTTGCCTTCGTCTATTTTACCGCCACGCCGCGATTTTTCAGGTATGATTTGAGTTCGTCGATCCGGATCATGCCGAAGTGAAACATGGAGGCGGCCAGCAGAATGGTGGCCCCCGCCTGCACTGCCTCGTAAAAGTGTTCCAGTGTGCCGGCGCCGCCCGAGGCCACCACTTCGGCGGAAACCGACTGTTTGATGGCCCGGATCACCGGCAGGTCGTAGCCGGTCTGGGCACCGTCCCCGGCCTTGCTGGTGGGCAGAATCACCGGCACCCCGAACCCGTCCACCTTTTTGGCCCACTCCACGGCATCGGTCCCTGTTGCGGTGCGGCCGCCGTCCACGTAAACCTCGTACCCCGACGGCAGGGCCGGGTTCTGGTCCACGTCAATGGCCACGGTCACTTTTTCAGCGCCCAGGGCGGAAATCAGGTCCGGCACCAGGTTCGGCTTGCGAAAGGCGGCGCTGCTGATGGAGACCTTGTCGGCCCCGGCTTTGAGCACGGCCTCGGCCGAGGCCACGTCGGCAATGCCCCCACCCACGGTAAAGGGGACGGTGGCAACGTCGGCCACCCGGCGGACCACGTCCAGCATGGTGGCCCGGCCCTCCACCGTGGCCGTAATATCCAGCAGGGCCAGTTCGTCGGCCCCGCCCGCGCAATAGGCCCTGGCGCATTCCACCGGGTCTCCGGCATCCTTGATATCAACAAAATGAACGCCCTTGACCACGCGTCCGTTTTGCATGTCCAGGCACGGCATGATGCGAATCGTTTCTGTCATGAATCTGTCTCCGGTTTGTGTGATGGTTTTATGCAGTTCAAATATTTTTCCGAAACAGGGGCCGCAAGCATCTTATCCGGCAAATCCCACGTGTTCAGGCGTTTCAGAGTATCAATGCCGCCCGGCGGTTGTAAAGTAAAAAGGTGGCCCCTTGATCCTGTGTCTGCACCGGGCAGGGTGTGGTATAATTTGCAGGAAAAATCTCGAAAGCGACGGGACATGAAACACTTTTCCAATGTGGTGGGGTTTGACGACGCGCCCTTTGCAAGGGACCATGCGGGACCGGTGGCCGTGGTGGGCGCGGTCTATGCCGGCCTGCGGTTTGACGGCGTGTTAATGGGAGAGATTCAGAAAGACGGCACTGACGCCGCTGACGTGCTGGCAACCCTGATTACGGAATCCCGGTTTGCGGATCATATTCGCCTGATCCTGCTTCAGGGCATTGCCCTGGGCGGGTTCAACGTGGTGGACGTGTTTAGCCTGCATCAGCGGACCGGCCTGCCCGTGCTGGTGGTCTCCCGGGTTCGGCCCGACATGGAGGCCATCAAAAAAGCCCTGCTCGCGTCAATTCCGGAAGGCAAAAAGAAATGGGCCGTGATTGAACGGCTGGGGCAAATGGAAGAAGTGGCGGATATTTTTGTGCAGCGCGTGGATATTTCAATGGAGCAGGCCCGGCAGGTGATAAAGCGGTTTGCCGTGCACAGCCGGATTCCGGAGCCCATTCGCGCGGCCCACCTGATCGCCGGGGCACTGGCAAACGGCCAGAGCAGGGGCAACCCCTGATTCCAACGGGGAAGATGGACGGCTTCGCAAAAAGTCCAATAACCGCGTTGCTGGGTGCAAAGGGTTCAAGGATCCAAGTGTTGTTATTGACAGGTCTATAAAATAATCATTTGAATTTACAAATTACGATAATAAGAGTTAAAACCAGGTTGTCTCTGGGAAAGCAAATCTTTTATATACCACGTCAGGGCATCAATGGCAGGCCCCGCCCATTGCAGCGCAGCCGAGCGAAAATGCTTTTTTCGGAAAAAAGCGGGCAGGCTGTTTGAGCACCGCGAAGCGGGCGAGTTCCTGCCCGCGCCGAAAAAAGCGTTTGCGCGAGGGAAGCCGAAGGCCAAGCTGCACGGGCCGGTTCTTTTGGTACTTTTCTTGCCGCCAAGAAAAGTACACGGATAAGCAGGATAAGAGAAATACTCTTTGAGAGTAACGCCGTAAAGACAATTCGATTTCGATACCGATCCCGACAGCGATTTCGATTTGGATAAACAACCGGGAGAGGAACCACTTTTGAGGCGTACGTCAGGATTTGCTTTGAACTCAGATAATAATGCTTGACAACCACACTGTATCCCTGTAGTGTCGCAGCAACATAACAGTGTTCCTGGTTGTTGATGAAAGACATTACATAAGCCCCGGAATGACTCCGGGGCTTTTTTTATATTAGGAACACGGAAAGAAAAGGTAGCAAGTTGAATTTTGAAGCATTTGGTTTTAACCCCCAGGTAGCAGCCGGCATTAAAGAGGCCGGTTATGCAGTCCCCACACCGATTCAGGTCCAGGCGATTGCCCCGGTCATGGAAAACCGTGACGTCATGGGAATGGCCCAGACCGGCACCGGCAAAACCGCCGCGTTCGTCCTGCCGATCCTGCATCGGTTAATGAAGGGGCAGAAAGGCGGCATTCGTGCCCTGATTTTGGCCCCCACCCGGGAACTGGCGGAGCAGACCCACCAGGCCATTGGCGTTCTGGGCCGCAAGACCGGCCTGAAAAGCGCCACGGTTTACGGCGGCGTGGGCATCACCCCCCAGATTCAGAAGTTGAAAAAGGTTGATATCGTGGTGGCCTGCCCGGGCCGTCTCCTGGACCATATCGGTCGCCGTACCGCCAACCTGTCCAAACTGGAGGTGCTGGTCATTGATGAGGCGGATCAGTTGTTTGATATGGGGTTTTTCCCTGATATCAAAAAGATCCTCACCCATCTCCCGAAACAGCGCCAGACCCTGCTGTTTTCCGCCACCATGCCCGCTGAGATTCGCAAGCTGGCCGCGGATATTCTGCAGAATCCCGCCACCGTCCAGGTCGGCAATGAAGCGCCGGCGGACACGGTGAGCCACGCGCTCTACCCGGTGGCCCAGCACCTGAAAACCGCGTTTCTGCTGGACCTGTTAAAGCAGACCCAGGCCCGGTCGGTATTGGTGTTTACCCGCACCAAGCACCGCGCCAAGAACCTGGACCAGAAACTGGCCGGCGCCGGTTTTCGCTCCACCTCGCTGCAGGGCAACCTGTCCCAGGTCAAACGCCAGGCGGCTCTGGACGGTTTTCGCAAAGGAACCTTTCAGATCCTGGTGGCCACGGATATCGCGGCCCGGGGCATCGACGTGACACGGGTCTCCCATGTCATCAACTATGACGTGCCCTCCACGCCGGAAGCCTATATTCACCGCATCGGCCGTACCGGCCGGGCCACCTGCACCGGAGAGGCGTTTACGTTCATTACCGGTGAGGACAGAAACATGGTACGGGCCATCAACCGGCTGCTGGGGTCGGAGATTGAGCAGCGGACCCTGGAAAGTTTTAATTACAAGGCAGCGGCTCCGGCCTTTACCGGCAGCGCGCCGGCCCGCACCGATTCGGCCCACCGGCCGGCCCGAAAAAAACCGGCCCGGCAGTCTTCACCGCGACCGAAGACTTTTGAAAAAAGCGGCAGCCACGGCAAAAAGCCGGCCCGGCGCCACACCTTTTTATAGTCTGTCCGGACTGAACTGATCAAAACACCAGGAGGCCCGTTGGCGCGTTGCAGGTATTGCAACCGCGCCGGCGGGCCTCTTTTTGATTGTCTGACCGGCAGAAAATGGTATGCTCGTGTTCAGCCCGAAACGGGCGTTTGACGCAATTTTTTGCCCGGAGCCGCCGATTCCATGGAAACCACATTGACAGGCCAGCTGGAGCGCATCACCTACACCAGCGAGGAGAGCGGGTTTACCGTGGCCCGGGTCAGGGTGCGGGGCCAACAAGACCCGGTTACCGTGGTGGGGCCGTTGCTGGGGGTGTCACCGGGTGAGGTCCTTGAAATGCAGGGCCAGTGGACCACCCACCCCTCCTTTGGTGACCAGTTCAAGGTGGAATCTTACAAAGCCCGGGCCCCGGTCACGGTGGAGGGCATTCAGAAATACCTTGCCTCAGGCATGATCAAGGGCATCGGCCCGGTCACGGCCGAGCGCATCACAAAAAAGTTCGGTAAAAAGACCCTTCAGGTCCTGGAGACCGACATCAGCCGCCTGGCCAAAGTGCCGGGCATCGGCAAGAAACGCATCACCATGATTCAGGCGTCCTGGGAGGCCCACAAAGAAGTCCGGGACGTGATGGTCTTTTTGCAGAGCCAGGGCATCGGCTCCGGCTACGCCATGCGCATTTTTCAGACGTATGGCACCGGCACCATGGACGTGGTGACGAACAACCCCTACCGGCTGGCCGCTGACGTGGCCGGCATCGGGTTTCTCATCGCCGACCGCATCGCTGAAAAACTGGGGTTTGCCAAAAATTCACCGGTGCGGGTGCGGGCAGGGGTGCTGCATGTGCTTTCCAGCCTGGGCGATGACGGCCATGTCTATTACCCCTTTGAGCCGCTGGTCCGAAAGAGCATGGAGATCCTGGGCGTGGACCGGGCACTGGTGGTGGCTGCCGTTGCCGACGAGGCAACGGAAAAAAATATCGTGGTCGAGGAGTTGAAGGATGACGACGGCGAGGACGGCAAGGGGGTTTACCTGGCCGGCTATTTTCTGTGCGAAACCGGCATCGCCCGCCGGATAAAAGAGCAGGTGGCCACCGGCAAGGTGATTCGGGAGATCGACACGGCCAGGGCCGTGGACTGGGTGCAGAAAAAGCTTTCCATCACCCTGGCCGAGAAGCAGGCCGAGGCGGTGCGCACCGCGGCCAAAAGCAAGCTCATGGTGATCACCGGCGGGCCGGGTACGGGCAAGACCACCATCGTAAAGTCCGTGCTGCACATCATCAACGCCCTGGGGGCCGTGGTGCTGCTGGCCGCGCCCACGGGCCGGGCCGCCAAGAAACTCAAGGAGGCCACCGGCCACGAGGCCCGCACCATTCACCGCCTGCTGGAGTTTTCCATGGCCAAGGGCGGGTTCCAGCGCCACGACAGCCGGCCCCTGGAGTGCGATCTTTTGGTGATCGACGAGGCCTCCATGATCGACACGGTGCTGATGTACCACCTGCTCAAGGCGGTGCCGCCCCATGCCGTGCTGATCCTTGTGGGGGACGTGAACCAGTTGCCGTCGGTGGGGCCGGGCAACGTGTTAAACGATATTATCTCCTCGGGCGTGGCGCCGGTGGTGACGTTAAACGAGATTTTCCGCCAGGCCAGGCAGAGCCGGATCGTGGTCAACGCCCATCTGATCAACCAGGGACAACTGCCCCATATTCAGAACGACGATACAGCCGGCGACTTTTTCTTTGTGGACCAGGAAGACCCGGACACGGTTGCCGACACCATTGTCGACCTGGTCACCCGCCGCATTCCGGCAAAGTTTGACCTTGATCCCTTTGACGACATTCAGGTGCTGACCCCCATGCACAAGGGAACGGTGGGCGCCATCAACCTGAATAACCGGCTGCAGAAGGCGTTAAACCCGGAGTCAAAGGGCATTGTCCGGGGCGAGGCCACCTTCGGCCTGTCGGACAAGGTGATGCAGATTCGCAACAACTATGACAAGGAAGTGTTCAACGGCGACATCGGCCGCATTGTCCGTATCAATCAGGAGGCCCGGGTGCTGGGCGTTCTGTTTGACGGGCGGGAGGTGGCTTACGATTTTTCAGAGTTAGACGAGCTGGTGCTGGCCTATGCCATTTCCGTGCACAAGTCCCAGGGATCGGAGTATCCGGCGGTGGTGATGCCTGTTCTGACCCAGCACTACATCCTGTTGCAGCGCAACCTGGTGTACACGGCCGTGACCCGGGGCCGCCGCCTGGTGGTGATGGTGGGCACCAAAAAGGCCCTGGCCATCAGCGTGAACAACAACCGGCCCAACCTGCGCTACACGCGGCTGCGCCAGCGGCTGGCCGGTGCATAAAGGTAAGGACGGTCATGGTCAGTCATAATGCACGGCCAGCCAGATGGTTTCACCGGCCGGGTCGGTCCACTCCACCCGGTGCCTCACATGGGCCTTGATGTTGATCCAGTCTCCGGCCCTGAGTTCAACAATATCTTCCCGGCCCTCAAACCGAAGCCCGGCACTTCCCCTGACCACCAGGACAAACTCGTCTTCTTCCTGGTCGTACCAGAATCCCGGCGGAGAGGCGTGGCCCTTTGACACGATCCGCTGGATTTTGACGCTGTCTGTCGAACACAGGGTCTCAATGAATTCTTCGGCCAGATCGGTGGGTATGTTTTTGAGAAGGGATGGCATATTTATGCACTTGGTCGGCGAACGCCCGCTAATCAGCCGCGCGGTTTTTTGCGTCGGCTGAATTAGCTTGGTTATGTGTTTTAGCTTCTCTGCTTCAGTTTATAAAAAGTCAAATAATTGTAATGACTATGGTTTCATATACAATCTTTTATTCAACTTTTGACTTGTGTTCTTCTATTATCCGCTCAGCCTCACGATCGTATGAGTTTGCCAGTTCTCTCAATGTGAACGCGAATCTTGCAAATCCAGAATTTTCTAATGCATCAGCTTTTTCCCGCCACAGTGCGGCAAGATCTCTTTCTGGCTTCCCAGTTGGATCAACCGAGTGTACTCCTCTAGAATTGAATATCTCAGTACGAAAACCGCTCCGCATTTCTTCAGCGTCTCTGGCATTCAATACGGAAGCAACCGACCGAGGAAGCCAGAGCCCTTGGGGATCTGGAGGGCAATAAAGCAATACTTCTCCAACTTTAATCATGGCAACCTCAAGATGGCCTGACTCCTTACATAGATGCTTAACACTTTTAAGCCACGCTTCGAAATCTTCTGAAGAGAAACTCCCGTCCTCACGTAAACCTGGTGGCCTCCTCCATTCGTGCAAAAGCCTCCAAGCATTCGATGCAAGAGCTTTTTTAACCTCACCAGGCTCTTCACCTTGCGTTTCCTCATTCTTGGATCGATAGATAAGCCGGATAACTTCACAAAAGAAATCCGGTTGCGTGGAAAGGTATTTTTCAAGTAATTTAGGTTCAGCACCACTATGCCGGTCAAGTAGCCGTAAATATGCCCATTCAACCTTAAAAAGATCATCTTGATCTGTATTGGAATCATTCTGCAATGCTTTGATAAGTTCTGTAATTTCATATGAATCAATATTCGCTGTTGGTTCTGAAGAAGATACAGTTTCTAATAGAGCACGGACTGTCCTTTTTGCATCAAAAGGCAATTTTTTATGTAATCGATAATTTAGGCAAGCAATTGCCGCCTGTGGCCGAGCTACCCCTAACAGTTTGTCGATGGCGAACAAGAGATCGCTTTTAGATTGATAAGGATTAACTGGAACTCTTTGCCAATATTCATACTCGGCATCACCTAGCCAATCGACAGCGCGCTTCCATGTATCGTCTTCGAAAGGCAAATACATCAAAAGCTGACATTTCTGTGCAATAGTCCATTCAGCTCTATCTAATCCATCAACCCATTCCCATCCTTGATTTTGATATCGGCCCCAAACAAAGCCACCCATAAATTGCCGATAGATAGTGTCTTCAGTATCTAAATAGTTTTTTAATAAATCAGAGTCTATGCCACTATCGGCTATTAGACCTAAGGCCCAACCCACTTTATTTGGGGATTCAACTTCATTAATAAAGGCTATAATACCCTGTAATCCACTGGCATCATAAATTTCCTGAATAGCTTTTTGACGTCTTTCATCCAGTTTCTTATGTTGCTCCTCCCAATCCCCGTTTTTGTGATAGAGATCAAATTCTTTGCTAACGAAAAGCCTCCGGTACAGGCCCTCCGGGCTGGTGGGTGCTAGTCTATTTGCAACGGCCTCAATTTGGGTGATATTTTCATCATTTAGAGCCCATTTCGCATCTGAAAAACGTCGGTGTTTCCTTGCAAAATTTGTAAGATCTGTCCAAATCGGTAAGCGTTGGTTTTCTGGAAGATTGGTGATAGCTTCTGAAGATAGGTATTTCAAAACCTGATCAAATGATGGCTTGGGCAAATTATCAAGATTTGCTACTAGTTCTTTGAGTTTATCTAAGTCGCCGCAAGCCATTTCGACAGCAATCTCTGCATAGCCAGCAACCTGATCCCAATATTGTTTATTGGTGACTTTGGGCTCCCAATCTTTGGGAACGATGCTACGCCAGAGCGGTTTGTGAACACCAAATGATGTCTGGTGCTGATTAGGTAGCAGACTAAGTAGTACCTTCCAAGCAATATCGGGAAAGTCCCTTCTTATTGCCTTAATAGCCGCAATACGTTTATCAATTGGCGCCAGCGTTTGTGGATACCATGGTAACAAGATGGTTATTAAAGAATTGACTGGTCTGTTTGTCCAATTCCCACCTGGATCATGTGATGCTAGCTCAGCTAAAATTATAGCTACACCCATAAAATGTTCTTCAGCCCAGGACAAACCTTCTAATGCCCAAAGTAAACCAGTCATGTAATTTCTACCTGCAATGCCTTTTCCCTCTTGAGCAAATAGCTCATCGAAGGGGCATGGTTGTTTCTGAAGTGCATTTTGTACCAAATTCAAGAACTCACCAGGTGCAGCTTCGGATAGCGTGGGCAACAGGCTATTTAGGCTTCCCCAAAGTTGCCAGTTTGCTTGCTCGAAAATATCGCGAATGGATAGAACGGCAATAAATTCTGGCTTATGCTGCGTGCAGTTCTTTAATATACCTCCATGGCTCCCAAGCAACGCCAAAGTTTCTGCTAAACCTTTACGTAGATCTGACGAATGATTAAGCACTTTTCCATGAATGTTTGCAGCATAACGCTCCTCAGCAGGTAACTCAAATTGCGGGTCTAACTCTGAAAGCACCTCAACTGCACAGTCTTTGAACTGGTCTAAATGAGTATCGAATATTCTAGAACCCAAGCCATGCCAAAGCTCCTTCCGATCTACCACTTCCCAGCGCCCGTTTCGCAGAGCCAATGGATTATCTTGCCCTTGAAGAACTTCTCGAAGGCTGGCTATCCATGAATCAAAATCCATCAACTATCTTCCTTATTATTTTTAAATCGTTTTCGTTGCTTTCGTACCATTTTCCAATCATTGTGGCGGCAGTTAATGCCTTTGCTTGGGCCGTATCACTAGCAAATTTGTTTAATTCTGCTCCGCGTGGAACGATAAAGCTGTCTGGAATTGATGGCATCTCCTTATCACTTTCTGAGATAGCCGCTTCTAAGTCTGTTTCAATATCTGCAGCTTCAAAGAGAACGGAGAATACCCATAGTGCTACCTGCCGTATTCCATCCAGTGTATCCTGTTGGGGAACACCGAATCCGCCGCCATGATAATGCTCATTGCGTTGGTCGTGATACCACACGATCTCAGCTTTCTCTTTATATTCAGGTAGACCCCGCGTCTGTATTTCTAACGCGAAAAAATCAAGCTTAGAATGATAGTTGTTCATCCATTTTTCTATATCTTTTTTAGGATATTGCCTATTTCCTCGCTGTAAGGGATTCAAAGATAAATATGTGGCTATGGATACCTCAATGGCATTGTCAAAGCTTATGAGTGCTAATCTACGATCGTAATCACTACCTTTGCGGTAATGAATCTCCGCATGGAAAATCAGTTCAAAAGGGCGCGCTGCCCAAGGTTTGAGTTTATTTTTCATGCTCACGGTATCTATGCCCACCCTTTAATACTTAACATACGTTCACAAGAAGATTTTTACGATGGTGTTACTTATCACATAACATTAATATTATTGTGATTCTCGTTTTCCGACCGAAAAAATATCCCCTGAAGCATTTAATACAATTGAAAATTGATTGTCAATATATAAAAAGTCAAACAAAATAAGGGCCTTGAGGTTCAAATGACAAGCTGTTTATATTGTTTTTTTAAAAAATTTTTATAAAAACACTGAACAGGCCGGCTGAATATTAATAATTCTATATGATTTCAATTTATTGTTTGGATGGTGATGCCTGTGCGGGCGTTGATTCGTTGCGGGACTTGGATAAATCGTTTTCTGCTCGATCCCGATCCCGATTTCGATTCGGATAATGAAAACAGGGAATGCCGTGACCCGGGGCCGCCGCCTGGTGGTGATGGTGGGCACCAAAAAGGCCCTGGCCATCAGCGTGAACAACAACCGGCCCAACCTGCGCTACACGCGGCTGCGCCAGCGGCTGGCGAATCATTTGGTGTAGGCCGGTTTGAGCCCTTTGAACATGGGATAGTGCCGGGTGTTGAGCGTTTTCAGCTCCGCGTTTTCGATTTTCGCGGTGGCGGCCAGGATCGCATCTGCAAGTCCCACGCCGTGTGATTTACCATAGTCCCTTCTGTAAAGCCCCCCGGCCTTGCCGATTTCGGCGCTGATAGGGACAACAGGGAAAAGCGAGAAAAAGTCTTTCAACGCGGCCTGCTCCGCTTCTCCCTTGACGCCGGCGTAAAGTTCCGCGATGACAATCGGCGACAGGATGATACGCGCATGATGGGTGTTGACAAACGCCCCGGCTTTTTCATGCCCCCGGAAAAAGTCAACAAGAACATCCGTGTCAACAAGAACGGGCCGTTCCATGATCAGTTCCTGTTCCATTCTTCACGAAGGGCGTCAAAATCGGGAAGGTCTGTCCGGTCTTTCCATATGCCGGCCGCCTGCCGCAACACCGACGCCCTGTGCCCGCCCCCGGTTTTGCCGATCAGGTTGTCAATGGCCTCTCGAATAAGCTCGCTCTGGTTTTTGCCGGCAACCTTGGCAATGGCGTTTAACTGATTGCGCTGTTTTTCCGTCAGGTAAATCTGGGTTCTTATCATGATGCACCTCTTGAGCCATATACACCACAACTATACACCAGTTGTCGTGCCTGTCAAGATCGGCTTTCTCTCCGGGAGAAAACAGCCAGCCACACGGTTTCTCCGGCCGGGTCGGTCCACTCCACCCGGTGCCTCACATGGGCCCTGATGTTGATCCAGTCTCCGGCCCTGAGTTCAACAATATCTTCCCGGCCCTCGAACCTGAGACCGGCGCTTCCCCTGACCACCAGGACAAACTCGTCTTCTTCCTGGTCGTACCAGAATCCCGGTGGAGAGGCGTGGCCCTTTGATACGATCCGTTCGATTTTAACGCTGTCCGTCTTCCACAGGGTCTCAAAGAACTCTTCGGCCAGATCGGGGGGGAGGTTGTCGAAAAGGGATGGCATATTTATACACCTGGTCGGCAGTTAACGCATGCGGGTAGCTGTGGCGGGGCTTGCCTGAGCGTAGCGAAAAGCAAACCGTGACATCAGCTACACCGCTTTGTTCTACGATATATTCTTTTTCTTTCGTTTAACTGGTTCTATAAAGCCAATCGATTGTTTCTTTCCCTTTGGGCTATCGATAAGTTTCCTTATTTCATGAACCAATTCAATTAAAATTTCGTCATGGTCGCTTACGCGTTTTTCTAATTCTATGAATTTCCTTGATAATTTTTCGTTTTTCAACGCCATCTCACGGAGCTTGATAAAAGTCCTGACGATAAAGACACTCATTTTATTCGCTTGGGATGAATTCAGAATATTTGCTGCTTGCAAGGCTCCGTGTTCAGTAAAAACTAATGGGAGTTTCCGTCGGCCGCCCCAAGTGGAACTTGATGTCGCAAATTGCGATTTCAAGTTTTCGAATTCCCCTTTGGTTAATTGGAACATAAAATCGTCTGGAAATTTATCAATGTTGCGACGAACTTGCTCGTTTAGGCGTCTGGTCTCTACGCCATATAGTGTCGCCAAATCGGAATCAAGTATAACTTTTTTTCCCCGGACAACTATAATAATATTTAATATTTTTTCTTCGGGGATAATATCTCCATGTTTTTTTGGCATAATTTATGTCCTCAAATGATTCATCGTAGAACATTAATATTATTGTGATTCTCGTTTCCGACCGAAAAAATATCCCCTGAGGCATTTAATATGATTGAAAATTGATTGTCAATATATAAAAAGTCAAACAAAATAAGGTCCTTGAGGCTCAGATGACAAACTGTTTATATCTTTTTTTAAAAAAACTTTGCTAAAAACGCTGAACAGGTTGGCTGAATATTAATAATTCTTAGTTATTTCAATTTATTGTTTGGCTTGTGATGCCTGTGCGGGCGTTGATCTGTTACGGGATTTGGAGAAATCGTTTTCTGCTCGATTTCGATACCGATCCCGATCCCGATAGCGATTTCGATTCGGATAATGAAAACAGGGAATGCCTTTTATGGTTTGGCATTCCCTGTCGAAGGGGCGATATGCAGGGCCGGGTCAGGGCCGGATGGTGATGGTCGGGAAGAGCCCTTTCAGGTCTCCTTCGGAATAGGGTTGCAGGGTGTTAAAGGAGATCTTTTGGTTGAACTGGGCGTGGCCCAGGCTGCAGGTGCCGTCGCAAAACGCGCCGTTGGCCTCCAGGATGTGCTGAATCCGATGCTCAAAGGCCTCCACAAAGGCCTTGCCGCTGCCTTCAAAAAAGAGGTCGCCCATGGAAAAGTGGTCGGACACGGCGGCAAACTCTTTGATGGAAATGGTGTTGGTTTTAATGTCGGCGGGACCGGTGATCATGCCCCAGGCCAGGTGGCCGTCGGGAATGGCCAGGGGCGTTTCCGCGTCAATGATGGTGTGGGGCATGATGATGCAGCCTTCGCCGATCTTGAGCTTGGTTTTGGGCCGGCCGTTGAGAAAGCTGTTGAACCCCACAAAGACGTTTTTGCCCAGCTCCGCGTCCAGAATCTTGGCGCCGTGGGCCGTCACGTTGTTGCCCTCCAGCCGGGAGTTCACGATATAGCAGTTCTCCTGGGCGTTGGCGCCCTTGCCCATCCACGCGTTGTCCAGAAAGGCCCGCTGGGCCACCAGCACGTTATCGCTGATGTGGGTGCCGCCCTTGACCAGGGCGTACCGGTCCACCGACGCTGTCTCCGGCACGGCCACGGGGTGTTCGATGTGGACCCGGTCAAAGATGTTCTGAAAATCCTCCTTGCACGCCTCGGCCACCTCCATGAAAATACCGGTGGGCGCCGACCCGGTGGTGTAGCTGATGTATTTTTCCAGCCGGCTCCGGTCGTACTGGTAGAAGAAGTTGAACGCGCCGGGGCTGCGCACCCAGATGGTGCCCGGCTTGATGCTCATGTGGCTGATTTCGCCGGCCTGCACATAGGAAAAGGCGCCGATGATGCAGTCCCGAAGGGTGGTGAGGTCAGCCGTGGCAAAGGGGCCGAGAAAACAGCCGTCGCAGGGCGAGCCGTGAATGTTGGCATAATGGGTGGAGATGGTGTCTTTGATGAAAAACCATTCCAGGGATTCCGGGTCGTGGGAGAAGTTGTGCACCAGGGTCTTGACCAGGAAGCTGTCTTCGATGTCGATGCCCTCGTCCCGGGTGATGGGGATTTCAAAATTCTGGAATTTAAAGACGTCTCCCTTTTTCTTGAGTTCGTCGCCCCGCACGTCGCTTTTGTAGACCAGGGAGCTGGCCACCCGGCATTTTCCCAGAAAATAGCTGCCGGCCAGGTTGGCGTGCTGGAACTGAAGGTCCAAGGGATGATAGTTGGAAATGCCGTAAAAGGCGTAAAATTTGTCCATCTGGCGTAACGGCACCAGGTTCTGAATCACCGGCGTGGCGTCGTAGTTGATCTCCCGCAGGTTGATATTGGCGCGCTGTATCAGTCTGTCCAGAAGGCGTTGCAGTTCTTTCATCCTGTTTCTCCTGAGGGCTTGTCGGTTGATGGAGCGCCGGCGGCTTCGTGATGACACTCTTCCATGGCGTGGAACACGGCGGCAAACACGTCGGACAGGCGGAGAATGCCCACGATGTCACCGTTGCCGGTCACCAGCAGGGAGAGATGGGCGCCGTAGACAAACTGGGGGATCACGCTTTCCAGGGTGACGTTTTCATCCACGTATTCACCGGGGGTGGTGGCTTTCATGAACTGCTCCACCTTCATGGCGGCGGGTGCGGCGCAGATGTTTTTCAGGCTGCGGCCGGCAAACCGTCTCCGGGCCTCCATGGCGCTGATAAACTGCGGCGTAAATCCGAACCGGTCCAACTGGCGGATGGTCTTGATTTCCCGGTTGTCAACATCAGCGCCAAGGGCGTGCAGCACGTTGAGCTGGCTGAGCTTGCCCACCACGTGATTATTGTCGTCCATCACCAGGATGGCCCGGTGCTGGTACTTGGAACGGTCGAAATTGAGCTGGGCCTCTTCCAGGGCCAGCACCGCCTCAAACAGGGTGGCGCCCACCGGCACGGTGGCATATTCCGAGATGGGCACCATCAGGTCTTTTACGATGTAGTTCATGTGCACTCCTGTGTTGATTGTGGAAAGACACCATACCATGTCAAAAAAAGCAGATCAATATCAAGAGAAGGTGACGCCGAGCGCACAATTTTTTCGGTTGGGCCGATCTGTTTCAGAAGGGGTCAAGGGGGCCAGGATTCAAGTGGCCAGGTAAAAAACAATAAAAAAAGCTTGACAGAAAAAACCCATGCGGGTAAAACTGACTTAACAGTCAGTCTGACTGATCCATCAGTCAGTTTTATTAAAAACGAAAAGAGATGGGTTGATGTCAAAAAAGCACGAGATTCTTGAAGTCGCCACGTTTCTGTTTGCCACAAAGGGGTTCAAGGAGACCTCCATGGGTGAGGTGGCGGCCATGAGCGACGTTGCCAGCGCCACGATTTTTTATCATTTTAAAACCAAAGAGGACCTGTTTCTGGCCGTGCTGAGCAGTGTAAAGGACGGCATTCTGGAGGAGTTTTCCCACTATTTCGGTGAAAAAGAGTTTACCGACGGTGCGGCCCGGCTGGAGGCGTCAGTGGCCTTTTACCTCTACCTGGCCGGCACCCGGCAGCCCTGGTTTCTGCTGCTGCATCGCTATTATCCTTACAAGCTGGCCGAGGAAAACGAGTTTTGCAGAACCCTGCTGGAGGAGATTTACAACTGTTTCGTGGACATTTTTGAAAAAGCCCTGGTCGAAGGGCAGGCCGACGGATCAGTGGGCAGCCTTTCACCCCGTAAAACCGCCCTGGTGCTGCTCTCCACGGTGGACGGCATTGTCCGGTTCAAGAACTGCAACCTGTATGATGCGGGAGCGCTTTATAATGAACTGATGTCCTTGATTGGTCGCATGGTAAAATAAAATATTGATGGCTTCGTAAAAAGCCCAATATCTGCGTTGCGCTGCACCCCTCGTCACTGCGACGTACGACAAGTACGCCTCATTCCTCGGGATTTGCGACGCCTTGATCTTGAACTTTTTACTTTGCCATCGCAAATAGACTTTTTACGGGTTTATAAAATATTGGAACAGAAATTCATGTAAAGGAAAAGGTGCGGCTTATGATCAACGCGATTTTCCCCTTTATGGCCTGGCTGCGGGGCTATAACCTGGACAAATTCAAGGTGGACGGCATTTCCGGACTCACCGTGGCCCTGGTGCTGATTCCCCAGTCCATGGCCTATGCCCAGCTGGCGGGCATGCCCTCCTACTACGGTCTGTACGCCTCTTTTCTGCCCCCCCTGGTCGCGGCCCTGTTCGGTTCCAGCCGGCAGCTGGCCACCGGTCCGGTGGCCGTGGTATCGCTGATGACATCCGCCTCCCTTGAGCCTTTGGCCACGGCGGGCAGTGAGGGCTATATCGCCTATGCCATCATGCTGGCCCTGATGGTGGGGATTTTTCAGTTCTCCCTGGGCGTGCTGCGGCTGGGCCTGGTGGTCAATTTTCTGTCCCACCCGGTGGTCAACGGTTTTACCAATGCCGCGGCCATCATTATTGCCTCGTCCCAGTTTTCCAAGCTGTTCGGTGTGGACGTGGACAAGGCGGCCCACCATTACGAAACCATCATTCGCGTGGTGGAGGCGGCGATCCACTATACCCACTGGCCCACATTTTTCATGGGGGCACTGGCCTTTGCCATCATGGTGATATTGAAAAGGATCAACCCCAGAATTCCCAATGTGCTGGTGGCCGTGGCCGTTACCACGATCATGGCCTGGGCCATGGGGTTTGAGCACAACACCACCGTCACCCTGGATGCGATTCAGGCCCCGGAGGTGCATGAAACAGCCACGGCCTACAACGGCTGTATCGATCAGATTCGGGCTATCGTGGAAGAGCGTACCGCTGCCATGAAGCACCTGGATGAAGCCAAAACCGCCCATGACGCCATGTCCGTGATGGCGGCCGAGCACGACCTGCGCGTGGCAAACTACAAGATCGACCAGCTCAAGGAAGAGGCCCACCTTTACCGCGATGAGCTGCGGTCCAAACTGTTTGTGGCCGATGCATCGGGATCTGTTTTTTACCTGAATGACCCGGCGGCCCAGAACCTTTCCGGCCGTACCTGGCGGATCAAGTTGCGCGCGGCGGCACTGAACCCCGACAGCATTACCATGAGCGGCGGCGGGGCCGTGGTGGGTGTGGTGCCCAAGGGACTGCCGGCCATGTCGATTCCAAAAATCGACATGAAAATCATGCTTCACCTGTTTCCCTATGCGGCCATCATCTCCCTTCTGGGGTTCATGGAGGCCATCTCCATTGCCAAGGCCATGGCCGCCAAGACCGGCCAGCGGCTGGACCCCAACCAGGAGCTCATCGGCCAGGGCCTGGCCAACATGATCGGCGCGGCCGGCAAGAGCTATCCCGTGTCCGGGTCGTTTTCCCGGTCCGCCGTCAACCTTCAGGCCGGCGCGGTCACCGGTCTGTCCAGCGCGTTTACGTCGCTGGCCGTGGTGATCGTGCTGCTCTTTTTCACGCCCCTTCTCTACCACCTGCCCCAGGCTGTTCTGGCCGCGGTGATCATGATGGCGGTGATCGGCCTGGTCAATGTCAGCGGTTTTATTCATGCATGGAAGGCCCAGTGGTATGACGGGGCCATCTCCATCATCTCCTTTATCTGCACCCTGGCCTTTGCCCCCCACCTGGACCGGGGCATCATGGTGGGGGTGGCGCTTTCCCTGGGCGTCTTTCTTTATAAAAGCATGCGGCCCACGGTGGCCTCCCTTTCCCGCAAAGAGGATGACGCGTTCCGGGCCGCCATGGTCCACGGCCTGCAGAAATGCAAGTACATCGACCTGGTGCGGTTTGACGGCCCCCTGTTTTTCGCCAATGCCAGCTACCTGGAAGACAAGATCAACGACCGGATGATGCAACGCAAGGACCTGCGCCATATCGTGATCGCGGCCAACGCCATCAACGACATCGACGCTTCGGGTGAAGAGACACTCTCCCTGCTTATTGACAATGTTCGCAGCGCGGGTGTAAAAATTTCCTTCAGTGGGGTGAACGAGTCGGTGATGCGGGTGCTGGAGCGGACCCACCTGCTGGCCAGGATCGGCCCGGAGAACATCTATCCCACCATGGAAAAAGCGGTGTGCGCCATTCATGCCGACGCTCACCAGAACGCGGATGAACCCGACTGCCCGCTGATGACGGTCTGCCGGATTGCATAATGAAATAAACCTATAGGAAAAAGGATACATATCATGTCAACGTTAGCGATTTTCAGCGCCACCTTCTGCAACGCAGAGGCCGTTATTGAGGCCTGCCGGGAGCGCACCGGCCACCGGCTGGTTACCGATGACGCCCTGGTAGCAGACGCGGCCCGTCTGTCCGGACTTTCGGAAAAAAAGATCGAAAACGCCTTTGCCGCCAAGGCATCGGTGTTCAACCCGTTTACCCATGAAAAGGAGCGGGCCGTTGCCTACCTGCGCCTGGCCCTGGCCGATCTGCTGGACGCGGACAACCTGATTGTTTCAGGATTTGCCAGCCTGCTGATTCCGCCGGACATCACCCATGTGCTGCGGGTTTGCCTGGTGGCGGACGCAAAGTTCCGGGTGGAGACGGTCCGGCAGCAGAAAAAGATGTCTGAAAAAGACGCGGCCGCCCTGATTCGAAAACACACGGAACAGGCAGCAACCTGGGTCAAGGCCGCCAAGGGGGATGAGGACCCCTGGCAGTCGGAGCTTTATGACATGGTGGTGCCCATGGACAAAACCGCTCCGGAACAGGCGGCCGAGTTGATTGTACAACACCTGGGCGCCGATGTGGTCCAGCCCACCACCCGGTCCCGCCAGGCAGTGGCCGATTTCCAGCTGGCGGCCCGGGCCGGCGAGGTGCTGGCAAAGGCCGGACACAACGTCTCCACCCATGCCAGGGACGGCAAAGTGACCATCACCATTAATAAACATGTGCTGATGCTCGCCCGCCTGGAGGAGGAGTTGAAAGCCCTGGTGGAGAAGGTGCCCGACGTCAAAGGCGTGGAAACCAGGGTAGGGGAAAACTTTTACCAGACCGATATTTATCGCAAGTACGATTTTCAAATGCCTTCCAAGGTGCTGCTGGTGGACGACGAGCGCGAGTTTGTGCAGACCCTGTCCGAGCGGCTGATCATGCGGGATATGGGATCGGCCGTGGCCTATGACGGCGAGTCGGCCCTGAACATGGTGGCCGAGGAGGAGCCCGAAGTGATGATCCTGGACCTGAAGATGCCGGGTATCGACGGTATCGAGGTGCTGCGCAAGGTCAAGGCCACCCGGCCGGACATCGAGGTGATCATTCTTACCGGCCATGGCTCCGAGGCCGACAAAAAGGTGTGCATGGAACTGGGGGCTTTTGCCTACCTGCATAAGCCGGTGGATATTGACGTACTCAGCGATACCCTGAAACAGGCCAATGAAAAGGTTCAGCAGCGCAAGCTGGCGACCGGCGGGAACGCCTGATGAGTGCTTTCGAATTGATCCCGAACAGGGGGACGGCGTGAAACTGGACTCCATGAAGCGATCCATTAAATTGTTTCTTCCCGCTTTCCGGCGGCAGCAGGACCCTTCCCAGGGCCGTCTCTACCGGTATATGTTTAATTACGGCCGGCTCTGGAAATCGGCGGTGATGCTGACCGGGCTCTGCGCCATTATTCCCCTGCTGCTGGTCACCTGGGTGGATTACAACGTCACGCAGAGGGCCGTGGAGTCGGAAAGCCTGGCCCGGACCTCCCGCACCGTTTCCAATGCCAAGCGGACCATCGCGGCCTTTCTGGCCAAGCGAAAGGCGTCTCTGGTCTATATTGTGCATGACAACACCTATGACCGGCTGCTGGATTCCGGGCGTCTTTCCACCATCCTGGAAAACCTGCGCCTGTCCATCGGCGGGGTCACGGATATCGGGGTGATCGATGGCGTCGGCCAGCAGGTGGCCTACAGCGGGCCCTACTCACTGGAGGGCCGGGACTACAGCGACCAGCAGTGGTTCGAAGAGGCCATGGACCGCGGGTTTTTTATCAGCGAAGTTTTCATGGGGTTTCGAAACGCCCCCCATTTTGTCATTGCCGTGCGTTACGAGGCCCCGGACCGCAGCTTTTTTGTCCTTCGCATCTCCATCGATACCGGCCGCCTGAACGAACAGCTGTCCGGCTTTGAACTCAGCGACCAGGGCAATGCCTTTATCATCAACACGAAAGGGGTTCTGCAGACCCCCTCCCGCGGTCATGAGAAAATATTTGAAAAGATCAATTTCCCGGTTCCCGTCTATTCGGACAAGACCGAGGTGGTCCAGTACCACACAACCGCCGAGGGCGACTACATCCTGGGGTATGCCTATATTCCGGACAGCCCGTTCATATTGATGATCGTGAACAAGACCGGCGAACTCATGCGGTCGTGGCACCGGACCCGCATTGAAATGCTGGCCTACCTGCTGGGCGGTATCGTCATCGTGCTGATTGCGGTGACCGGGTTTGCCACCTATTTTGTCAATCGCATTTATGTGGCCGACCAGCGGCGCATCCGCAGCCTGCACCAGGTGGAGTACGCCAACAAGCTGGCCTCCATCGGCCGGCTGGCCGCCGGCGTGGCCCATGAAATCAACAACCCCCTGGCTGTGATCAATGAAAAGGCCGGTCTTATCAAGGATATTTTTCAACTGACGGACCGGTATGCAGGGGATGAAAAACTGCTGGGCCTGGTGGATGCCATCAATGAATCGGTGGCCCGTTGCGGCCGGATCACCAAGCAGCTGCTCAGTTTTGCCCGTCACATGGATTTCAGCGTACAGCCGGTGGACATTCGGGCGGTGATTTCCGACGTGGTGGGTTTTCTGGGCAAAGAGGCCGAGTACCGAAATATCGCCATCACCATTGACGTGCCGCCGGATATTCCGCAGTTTGAAACCGACCGGGGCAAGTTGCAGCAGATTCTGCTAAACCTTATCAACAACGCCTTTGCCGCCCTGTCGGAAGGTGGCGCTCTGACCATAACGGCGAACCGCGTAAACGGCAAGACCCTTCGCATTCGGATCAATGATACCGGCTGCGGTATTTCAGACAAGGATCTCAAACGGATTTTTGAGCCCTTTTTCTCCACCAAGACCAGCACCGGCGGCACCGGCCTGGGACTTTCCATCACCTATTCACTGGTTCAGGAACTGGGTGGCGTCATTGATGTGGAGAGCGAGGTCGGTGTGGGAACGCAGTTCACCATTACACTGCCGTTGATGCCTCCGGCCAGAAACAAAGGAGAGACGACATGAAACTGCTCCTGGTTGACGATGAAAAGGATTTTGTGGCCACCCTGGCCGAACGCCTGGCCCTGCGGAATATCGAGGCTGACTGGGCCACCAGCGCAAAGGAGGCCGAAGACCTGATCCAGACCACCCATTATGACCTGGTGGTGCTGGATATAAAGATGCCCCAGATGGGGGGGCGCCAGTTGAAGCAGATCATAGAAAAGCGGCTGCCCGGGGTTAAGACCATCTACCTGACCGGTCACGGGTCTGAAGAGGATTACCGGGCCGGCGTGGTCGAGGCGGAGTATTACCTGCTCAAGCCCATCAACATCGATGATCTGATCGCCAAGATCAACCAGGCGTTGTCCAGGTAAGGAGGCAAACCATGGAACACAAACCACTGCCGCAGGATACGGGGCTGGCCTTTTATTCAAAGGTTTCCGCGTCCATCTCTCACGAATTGAAGAACGCCCTGGCCGTGATCAACGAGAGCGCCGGGTTTCTGGAAGATGTCACCCTGATGGTGCAGAAAGGGATTCCCCTGGATCCCGGGCGGCTGAGCACGCTGGCCGGAACCGTTTTGAAACAGGTGCAGCGGTCCAATACCATTATAAAGAACATGAACCGCCTGGCCCACAGCCTGGATGAAAAACAGGCCGTGGTCGATATTGCCTCCCTGCTGGAACTGATGCTGCACGTGTCGGAGCGCAATGCCGTCAGCCGGGGGGTAAAGATCACCGGCACCTTTCCGGAAGCACCGGTATCCATTACCACTCACCCGTTTTTTCTGGAAACCCTGGTCTGGCTGCTGCTGGAGCTTTCCATGGAGACCTGCGGCGATGCCCGGGCCGTCAACGTTGCGGTGACCGGAACCGGCGCCGGCGCCGGAATGACGTTTTCCGGGCTTGAGGCACTGACCGGCGCCGGCGCTGACGCGTTTCTCGCGGGCCGGTCAGGCCCCCTGCTGGAGGCACTGGGCGCGAATCTGGAGATCATTGAGGGAAAAGGTCGGTTTGTTCTGAGCCTGCCGGCTGCTTTTTCCGTGGATAGGTAAAAAAACCGCCGGACCTGTCGTAAAGTGTCCGGCATTCTTAAATCGATATGAGGAGGCATGCCATGTCTGACAAGGTTTTGATCGTGGATGATGAAAAGGATTTTTTAGACCTTATTTCCGAACGCCTGAAGGCCCGGGACGTGGACGTGTCAACCGCCACGCGGGGAGAGGACGCCGTTTCGCTGATTGACAAGGAGTCCTATGACGCGGTGGTGCTGGACCTTCAGATGCCGGGAATGGACGGACTTGAGGCCCTCAAGCGGATCAAGGAGAAAAACCCGGACGTTCAGGTGATCCTGCTCACCGGCCATGCCACGGTGGAAAAGGGCGTGGAGGCCATGAAGCTGGGCGCCATGGACCTGATCGAAAAACCGGCGGACCTGCCCACTATCATCGACCGGATCAAACGGGCCAAGGCCGAGAAAATCATCCTGGTGGAGAAAAAGAGCCAGGAACGCATTCAGGACATTCTGACCCGCAAGGCCTGGTAAACAGGCCGGCCGATGAAGGCACATCAAAATCGCTGTCGAACCCGGGGGTGAACCAACAATGGTCTTCGCTTTCGACAGCGTTTCTGCTTCCGATGTCGGAGAACTAAAGTGTTTTCTGCTGGTCCACCCATAAGGGGGGCAGGTGATTTTCTCCATGAAGGACGCTGACTTGCGTCTGTTCCTGTGAAATCCCCGCGACAATTCGGTTGACTTTGCGTTGTAAGTGCCTATAATCTTATAAAGTATGTTTATTTGAGAGCCTGCCGGGTTCCCAAACGGACCGGCAGGCTGTTTTACGATTGAAGGGAGCAATAATGCGGGTTGAGCAGGTTTATGAGAAGAGAAAAGGTCCGGTTGTTTCATTTGAATTTTTTCCGCCCCGGGATGAAAAAGCCCAGGGCACGTTTGACGCGGTGATAGACGAACTGACGCCGCTGAAACCCGACTACCTGTCGGTCACCTTTGGCGCGGGCGGTTCCACAAAAGACGGTTCCTACCAGACGGTCAAGCACCTGACCGCTGATGCCAACCTGCCGGTGGTGGCCTATGTGGCCGGCTACGGCCTGAGCCCGGACACCATTGTGAATGTGCTGGACAGGTACCGGGCCATCGGCATTGAAACCATTTTTGTTATTCGGGGGGATCAGCCCCGGGAGCCCGATTTTGTTTCCCACCCGGAGAGCTTCATGTATGCCTCGGACCTGATCGCCTTTATCGCTGAGCAGTACGATTTTTCCCTGGGATGCGCCGGCTATCCGGAAGGGCACCTTCAGGCGGAAAGCCTTGAAAAAGATATTGAATATCTCAAGCTGAAAGTGGACAACGGGGCCCGTTACGTGGTGACCCAGTATTTCTACGACAATACCTTTTATTTTGATTACGTGGAAAAATGCCGGGCCGCCGGCATCACGGTGCCCATCATTCCGGGCATCATGCCGGTTTATACCCTCAAGATGACCCGCATGCTGTCAAAGGTGTGCGGTTCTTCCATTCCCGCGTCCATGGAAACGGCCCTGGCCGATCTGGCTGACGCGCCGGCTGACAGGGTGGTGGATTTCGGTATTGAAAAGGCCGTGGAACAATGCCGGGGCCTGCTTGAACAGGGGGTGCCGGGGCTCCATTTTTACACCATGGACCGCAGCCGGTCCACACGGGAAATTCTCACCCGGCTGCGCAATGAAGGCCTGATGTAGTATCTGTTTGAAAGGGGAAGGCAGTTTGGCTTCACATCGTTTTTTGTTGTACAACATTCGATACGGAACGGGCAGTGGGGGATGGCGGTTTCACGCGCCGGTGCCCTTCAGCGGATATTTCCGCAAAACCCAAAAGGCGTTTCCGGAGATCGCGTCCTTTATCCGCTCCTGCGATCCCGACATGGTGGGCCTGGTGGAGGTGGACGGTGGTTCCGGCCGGCACAACGGCATCAACCAGGCCCGGCAGGTGGCCGAGGAACTGGGCTATCACTGCGTTTTTCAGACCAAGTACAAGCCCTCCCCGTTTTCCAGGGCCATTCCCATCATGGGCAAGCAGGGCAATGCCGTGCTGGCCCGGCATGACATTCTCGGGCACCGGTACCACTATTTTGAAAAAGGGATCAAGCGGCTGATCATCGAGGTGGAACTGGAAGACGTGGTCCTGTTCCTGGTGCATCTCTCCCTTCATCCCGGCCACCGGCAGCAGCAGCTTGCCGAGCTGGGCCTGCTGATACGGGGGGTGGGCAAACCGGTGATTGTGGGCGGCGACTTCAACGCCTTTGCCGGGTCGCGGGAACTGGCCGGCTTTCTTTCCGCCACCGGCCTGGTCAGCGCCAATGCCGCCAATGTGCGGACGTTTCCCAGCAAGCGGCCCCGGTGGGAGCTGGACTATATTTTTCACAGCCGGCAGGTGAGGGTGAACGACATGCACGCGCCCTCCGTCCGATTTTCCGACCATCTGCCCCTGGTGTGTGATTTTACCATAAAATAAGGGCGGCCCATGGTACCGTGGGACACGATTCTTATCGTTGCGCTGTACATCTATATCGCTGTTACCATCGTTTATCTGCTTTTAGACAACCGGGAAACCGCTTCCACCCTCTCATGGCTGCTGGTTTTTATCTTTCTCCCCGTTCTGGGATTGGTGGTCTATTTTCTTGTCGGCCGGGGCATGCGCAAAAAAACCACCCGCACCCTGGTGCGCCAGGACCTGGAGACCCGGCTCCAGGACAGCCACGAAAGCCTGGTCACCCAGCAGAAAGACGAAGCGGACGCCCTTCATGTCCGTTACCCCTCGCCGGAAACCCGCAAGCTGATCCGCCTGCTTGATCGCAACTCCGACTCCATTCTGACCCGGCACAACGAACTTTCGGTCTTTTTCAACGGCCAGGAAAAATTTGAGGTGCTGTTCAATGACCTGATGCGGGCCCGTCACTATATTCACATGGAGTATTTTATCTGGAAGGCCGATGACCTTACTGAAATGGTGGTGGCCGTACTCAAGGAGAAGGCGGTCCAGGGCGTGGCCGTGCGGGTGCTTTATGACGCGGTGGGAAACTATCTTTCAGGCCGGTACCTGCGGCGGCTGCGCCGGGCCGGCATCCAGATTTATCCCTATTATAATTTTGTCTCCCCCCTCAAGATCCACACCCTGAACTACCGGAACCACCGGAAAGTGGTGGTTATCGACGGAGAAACCGGGTACCTGGGCGGCATGAACATGGGCCAGGAATATGTGGACGGGGGAAAACGGTTTCCGGTATGGCGGGATACCCACATTCGTATCCAGGGCGAAGCCGTGGCTGTTCTGGAGGAGGTGTTTGCCGTGAGCTGGTTCAACACCACCGGTGAAACCATTGACGTCAAGGCGTTTGTGCCCCAGCCGCCGCCTGACATTACCCACATTCAGATCACCACCTCCGGCCCCGACTCCCAGTGGCACTCCATCAAACAGGTCTATTTTCTGCTGATCTCATCGGCGGAAAACTCGGTGTTTATTCAGACTCCCTATTTCATTCCTGATGCCAGCATTCTCATGGCCCTGAAAACCGCGGCATTAAGTGGCATTGATGTCCGCATCATGCTCACCGGCATGCTGGACAAGCGGGTTCCCTACTGGGCGGCGTTGACCTACATTGAGGAGCTGCTGCAGGCAGGGGTCCGTTTTTATTACTACACCGAAGGGTTCATGCACGCCAAAACCATCGTGGTGGACTCCCTTTGCTGCTCCGTTGGAACGGCCAATATGGATATTCGCAGTTTTGAGCTGAATTACGAGATCAATGCCCTGATCTATGACGCAAACGTGGCAAAGGTGTTTGAGGCCATGTTCAGGAAGGACCTGGCCGCGGCCCGGGAGTTCACGCTGGAAGACTATAGCCGTATGAGCCGCCTCAAAAAGTTTCGCAACTCCCTGGCCCGTCTGTTTGCGCCTCTGTTGTAAACATTCCGGCGCGACTCCGCTCCCGTCGATGGCCGGGTTACCGCTTGACGCTGCTTTGCGCTTCCGTTACACTCGGGTTCCAGGCTTCCAGGATATTGCTTGTTGCCGATTCAGAGAATTTTTTAACCGTTATGTGAACCGAAGGCGAAGCAATCTCCATGGGTTCTTGGGGACGGGAAAACCAATGGATGAAAAACGTCGTGTCACCCGGGCCACGGGCATCATCGGTTCGGCCACCCTGCTGAGCCGGGTTTTCGGCTATGCCCGGGACATGGCGCTGGCCGCCTTTCTCGGCGCCGGCATGGCGTCGGACGCTTTTTTTGTGGCCTTCCGCATTCCCAACCTGCTGCGGCGCCTTTTTGCCGAAGGGTCTTTGACCATCGCCTTTGTGCCGGTTTTCCTGGAGCAGATTCAGCACCAGGGCAGGGAAGAGGCCTTTGCCATGGCCCGGTCCGCCCTGCGGCTGCTTTCCGTTATCCTGGTGGGCGTGACGCTGCTGGGCATCCTGTTCTCACCGGAAATCGTTTACGTAATGGGGTTCGGGTTTGCCGATGTTCCGGAAAAATTCGACCTGACCGTCTCTTTGACCCGCATCATGTTTCCCTATGTTTTTTTTGTCTGCCTGGTGGCCCTGGCCATGGGCATTTTAAACGCCCTGGGCCACTTTGCCGCCCCGGCCCTGGCACCGGTGCTGCTCAACATCGCCATGCTGGCGGCCCTGTGGGCCGTGGCCATGGTCACCGACGACCCGGCCCTGCGGGCCATGGGCCTGGCCTGGGGGGTTATTGCCGGAGGCGTGCTGCAACTGGCGCTGCAAGTCCCTTTTTTGACCAGGCAGGGCCTTTTTTTCTGGCAGAAGGCCAGGCTCTACCATCCGGCCCTGAAAAAAGTGGGGATGCTCATGCTGCCGGCGGTGTTCGGGGCCGCGGTCTACCAGGTGAACATCGTCATCGGCACCCTGCTGGCCACCCTGCTGCCCGAGGGCAGCGTTTCTTATCTCTACTATGCCGACCGGCTGGTGCAGTTCCCCCTGGGCGTGTTTGCCATATCCGCGGCCATGGCCGTGCTGCCCAGTATCTCCCGCCAGGCCGCGGCCGGAGACTTTGATGCGGTCAAGGACACCTTCGGGTATTCCATGCGCATGATTCTTTTTATCTCTTTTCCCTCCATGGCGGGCCTGATCGTGCTGCGGGAGCCAATTGTGGCCCTGCTGTTTGAACGCGGGGGGTTTGACGCCCAGGCCACACGCCTGACCGCCGATGCCCTGTTCTACTACGTGGCGGGCCTCTGGGCCTTTTCAGCGGTCCGTATTGTGGTTTCCACCTTCTACGCCCTGTCCGATACCAAAACGCCAGTCGTCATGGCGGTGATTGCCATCTGCATAAATGCGGCCCTGAGCCTGATTCTCATGGGTCCCCTGGCCCACGGCGGCCTGGCCCTGGCCACCTCCATTGCCTCCATGGTGAACCTGCTGCTCCTCACCCGGGCGCTTGCGGCCCGCCTGGGTCATATCGGGCTGACAGGCATCCTGCGTTCGGCCACCAAATCGGCCCTGTGCGCGGCGTTGATGGGGCTGGCCGTCTGGCTGGCCCTCCCCTTTTTGATTCCGGCCGGCGCCGGTTCCGTCCGGCTGCTGGCAGGCACCGTGGCCTGCATGGTCCTGGGGGTTGTCTGTTTTGTTGTTTTTGCGTATATTCTGAAAAGCAGGGAACTTGGCAGCCTGGTTGCCGGAAAACGGAGCAAGGCCCGTGATACAGTGGTTGAAAAATAACGTAAACCGCATACTGCTGGCCCTGGCCGGCCTGTTTGCCTGTTTCATGGTGGGGGTGATCCTGTTTGCCGACAACGGTTTTCTGGACTACCGCCGCCTGCAGGCGAAAAACGAGGCCGTGGTGCAGGAGAATATTCGCATGCAGCAGGAGAACATGGAGATGCACCGGCTGGTCAAACGGTTAAAAGAGGACCTTGACTACATCGAACACGTGGCACGTAAAGAGCTGGGCATGGTGGGCAGAAACGAGCAGGTCTACACCCTGAAAAAATCAGGAGCGCTTCATGACAAATAACCCTCTTTTTTATACCCCGTCAGTGGCCCGGTTGTGCGCGCAACAGGGATACCTTGAAAAAAGCGCGGAAATCTACGCGTTTCTGCTGGACCAGGACCCGGAAAACCGGGATCTGCGCCAGGCCCTGGATGATGTGAATGCCCGGTTATCGCAACCGGACCAGAGCAAAGATACCGGGATACCGGAGAACCGTCTTGAAGCACTGGTCGGCACATGGGTCAGCCTGCTGGTGGAAAACAACCTGAGACAGAAGTTTGAAAATCTTCGGGACAGCGTCAAGCGGTTTAACCCGGATGCCTCCTGACACACCGGTCCTCTGCCCGGCCGGGCCGCACGCCCGGCCAGATACCCCTCCTGCTGAAGTCCGTTTTACGGCCCCATTGAAAGGAAGATCATGAACATTCTTGTCACCGGTGCCGCCGGTTTCATCGGGTTTCACCTGGCAAAGCGGTTGTGCGAAGACGGCCACACGGTTGTCGGGGTGGACAATATCAATGATTATTATGATCCCGGCCTTAAAAACGCCCGACTGGCCCTGCTGCACCCCTTTTCGAATTTCAGCTTTTTCCAAATCGATATCGCCGACCGCCCCTTCATGGCAAAGCTGTTTACCTCCCATAAATTTGACTGCGTCGTCCACCTGGCGGCCCAGGCCGGTGTGCGCTACAGCCTGGAACACCCGGAAACGTATATCGACAGCAACCTGGTGGGGTTTGGCAACATCCTGGAAGGGTGCCGGCATGCGAAAGTAAAGCATCTGGTCTACGCCTCCAGCAGCTCCGTGTATGGCCTGAACACCACCATGCCCTTTTCGGTGTTCCACAACGTGGACCATCCGGTAAGCCTGTATGCCGCCACCAAAAAGGCCAACGAACTGATGGCCCACACCTACAGCCATCTCTACGGCCTGCCCGCCACGGGCCTGCGCTTTTTTACCGTATACGGCCCCTGGGGACGGCCGGACATGGCCTATTTTTTATTTACCCGGGCGATTCTGGAAGGCACGCCCATCAAGGTTTACAACCAGGGCAACATGAAGCGGGACTTCACCTATATCGACGATATCGTGGAGGGGGTCGTGCGGGTAATGGACCGTGTGCCGGCGCCGGATCCCGAATGGTCGCCGGAGGCGCCTTGTCCTGCCACGAGCCGCGCTCCCTATCGGCTGTACAATATCGGCAACAATCAGCCGGTGAGCCTGATGGGTTTTATCGAAGCCATTGAAAAGGCCCTGGGCAAAAAAGCGGAAAAAACCTTTCTGCCTATGCAGCCGGGGGACGTGCCGGCCACCTGGGCCGACATTGATTCCCTGCGGCAGGCCACCGGTTTTTCCCCGGCCACTTCTCTGGAAAACGGAATAGCAAAGTTTGTCGCATGGTACCTTGATTATTACGGGACATGACGGCAGGCGATCCCTGATCCCTTTTCACGGGCCGCCGGCATCGGGCAACCCGTTATTTTTCCTTGACAGGGGTATTTGTTTTCACTACATATTCTGAAGGTTTTCGCCTGAACATGCCGTGGCATATCCGGTCGGCCTGAATATGCCGTGACCTGTTCGGACGAAAAGAGGCCCGATTCCCGTGTCCCGCGGCGTTGCCCTGTTGCAGCGCCTTTTACTTGCGGTTTACCCGTTGTTGCCCTGTTTCGGGCCCTACGGGCAAACCCGGAACAAGGAGCAACCCATGATCTACGATATTGAATTTGAAACCCTGCCCCGGGAGGCGCTTTCCGCCATTCAGCTGCAGCGGCTGGTATCCACCCTTGAACGTGTTTATGCCACGGTGCCTTTCTACCGGGACGGTTTTAAAAAAGCCGGGGTCAAGCCGTCGGACATCAAGAGCCTGGACGACCTGCGGCGCATTCCCTTTACCACCAAGCAGGACCTGCGGGACAACTACCCCTTTGGCCTGTTTACCGTACCCATGGACAACGTGGTGCGGATTCACGCCTCCTCCGGCACCACCGGCAAACCCACGGTGGTGGGGTATACCCGCCGGGACGTGGATACCTGGGCCACGCTCATGGCCCGTTCTCTGGCCGCGGCCGGGGCCTGGCGGGGCGACATCATTCACAACGCCTATGGTTACGGTCTGTTCACCGGCGGCCTGGGGGCTCATTACGGCGCGGAAAAACTGGGGGCATCGGTCATTCCGGTGTCCGGCGGCAACACCCGGCGGCAGGTCATGATCATGAAGGATTTCGGCCCCACCGTCCTGACCGCCACGCCCTCCTATACCCTGCACCTTGCCGAGGTGGCCCAGGAGATGGGCGTCAACTTCAACGACCTGAAATTCAGGGTGGGCGTGTTCGGCGCCGAGCCCTGGTCGGAGAACATGCGCCAGGAGATTGAGGCCAAGCTACACCTGAGCGCCGTTGACATCTACGGCCTTTCAGAGGTGATCGGCCCGGGCGTTGCCATTGAGTGCTGCGAGGCCAAGAAGGGGCTTCATATCTTTGAGGACCACTTTCTTGCCGAGGTGATTGATCCGGTGTCCGGGGAGGTGCTGCCCTACGGTGAACAGGGCGAGCTGGTGTTTACCTCCCTGACAAAGGAGGCCTTTCCCGTGATCCGGTACCGCACCCGGGACATCACCACCCTTCATGCCGAGCCGTGCATCTGCGGCCGGACCCATGTCCGCATGGAGCGGGTCAGCGGCCGGACCGACGACATGCTGATCATTCGGGGCGTCAACGTGTTTCCGTCCCAGATTGAAAGTGTGCTCATGGAGATGGAAGAGGTGGAGCCCCACTACCAGCTCATCGTGGACCGGAAAGACAACCTGGACGTGCTCACCGTGAAGGTGGAGGTGGGGGAAAAGCTCTTCTCTGACGAGGTGAAAAAGCTTCAGGAGACCGAGCGCAAGATCGCCCACAACATCAAGGAGCTGCTGGGCGTGTCCGCCGATGTCAAACTGGTGGAGCCCAAAACTATTGCCCGCAGCGAAGGCAAGGCCGTGCGCGTGATTGATAACCGCAAAATCTGATGAAAGATTTTAACCATACACCATAAGGGGGAACCATGCGGGTTGAGCAGATTTCCGTTTTTCTTGAGAACAGGACCGGTCGTCTTGCCGAGGTGACATCCATTCTGACCGAAGCCGGGGTTAATATTCGTGCCCTGGCCCTGGCCGACACCTCTGATTTCGGGGTGTTGCGCATGATCGTGGATGACAACGAAAAGGCCAAGCGCGTGCTGCGCGACAACGGCCTGACCATTGGTGCCCACGACGTGGTGGCCGTGGAGGTGGAAGACAGGCCGGGCGGACTTCACAGAATTTTAGACCTGCTGGGCAAGGTCGGGGTCAACGTGGAGTACATGTACGCCTTTGTGCGCAACAGCGGCAACAACGCCATCATGATCTTCCGGTTTGACGACACGGACAAGGCCCTGGCCACGCTGGCGCAGCACAACATTTCCGTGATCAACGGAAAGACCGTCCACACGATGTAGGGGTGCGGGCCCCGTTCCCCGCCGACAGGTGCGAACATTCTATTTTCTTGACGGATGGAGTGTTTGTTGGCATATTGGGGGGCATAACCGCTGGCAAGAAAAGAGGATTTTCGCCATGCCCTTTCTGACATTGAAGTTTAAGGAAACCATTGTAAACCGTTACAAGCTGGATCCTGAAAAGCCGCTTCACATCGGCAGGCGCAAGACCAACGACATCGTGATTGAAAACCTTTCGGTGTCCGGCCACCACGCCAAGGTGGAGTTTGTCAAGGAGGGCTTTGTCCTTACCGACCTGCAGAGCAAGAACGGCACCTATGTCAACAAAAAGGCGATCACCAGCTGTATGCTCAAGGACAAGGATGTGGTCCGCATCGGCATGCATACCCTCATCTATTCCGGCAAAGGCTAAAGGTGAAGGGCACCCCTAAAAATTATCTTTAGTCCCTTCCTTCGACGATCGGAAAAGTTTGTCTTTAAACTCCTGCATGGCCGTCACAATATCCAGTATTGCCTCGTGCATTCCGTCCGCGCTGTCGCTTAATTCAAAGTCCTTTTGCTTTTCGGCCTTCTCCTGGACCGTGGCTTTGATCGTTTTAAAACGTTGAGCGTATTTCTCAAGTTCCAGGAGATGTTCTTCCTTCATCTCTTCGATGATATCCGCATTGATCTGCCGGATGAGTTCATCGGCTTCAGCCATTAATTCTTCGATATCCCTTGATTTCAAATTTTCAGGCATGGTCGCGTCTCCCCGTTTGGCTTGGGTTCATGACAGTTTCATTATTGTCCAAAAACGGTTTTAATCATGGCAGGACAGTCTTCCGGTTGTTTATCGAAATCGCTATCGGTATCGGTGTCGAAATCGAATTGTCTTTACGGCAGTGCTCTTAAAGAATATTTCCCTTATCCTGTTTATCCGTGTACTTTTCCTGGCGGCAAGAAAAGTACCAAAAGAATCACGCCGCAGGCGTGACTTCCCTCGCGCAAACGGTTTTTTCGGCGCGGACTAAAAGGATACGTTAATTCCGGCCCCGTAATACGATGCCCGTATTTTGTAGAACTGGCCGAAGGGGAGATGGCCGTTGTAATATTCACCAAAAACCTGAATGCCCCGTTTCCCGGCATAGGGGCTGCGGATATTGATGCCGGCTTTGACATTCACATCGGTGTCCCAATCGGTCTCCTCCCAGGTATGGCAAAGTGCCCGGCAAAGCGCTTTCGCATTGGGTGCGTCTTTCTTCCAGTTGCAGACGTTGAAATCAGATGGCCCTTCCGGTGTTCATGCGGGAGAAATCCGTTTCATTTTTTTTCTTACGGCATTGACCGCCTCCATTCCTTCCGTATCCGAAACCGCAAAAATCTGAATCTTCATCGGGTCGATTAAAAAGCTCTTGGTCCCCAGCAAAACGCTGAAGCGGTCGCTTCGCATATGCTGGTCCAGTTGTTCACGGGTTTCCCATTCCGAAATCAGGTTGAAAACATTTTCATCCTGGATATCACTGTATATCCCATAGCTCAGGCAGCCTTTTTCTTCCCCGGCCGGCGTAACCATTGAAAGAAGTGTCTGTAAAACCTCTTTCTGCTTTTCAGGGAACACGTTCATGATGGTTCTGATTACGTTCATCATTGTTGAAAGAGATCCTTCGCTCTTCGGCATCTGACGCTTCATTATGCCCGTTGCGGCCGAATCGACGCGCGGAATGTTTCGACCGCCCGGACGGTTCAGCCCTTTTTCCCGCCCACGATCAGCAGGACAATACCCCCCGCGAGCGCGAGACCCCCTACGATCGGCGGCAATGGTATCGTTCGGGTTTTATCCGCCGATATTTCCAGTGGCCCGATATCGACGACCTTTTCCCTGGTCGTGTAGGAGATTCCCTGATACCCGAAAGCAAGGATCCCTATGGCAATAAGAATAATGGCAACAAGTGTGGTTACTTTCATTTGACCCCGCTTCTTATATTGTCTGATTTATGATATGCCGCCGGCTAAATAACGCGCCGGCCCTGAATAACCCTGACCAGAACGACGATGACGGCAACGACCAGCAGGAGATGAATAAACCCGCCCATGGTGTAGCTGCTCACAAATCCCAGCAGCCACAGGATTAACAGTATTACCGCGACTGTCCAGAGCATAAGATCCTCCTTGCGATTTGATTGTGAAACTGCTGCCGGTATTGTAAGCCCCGGCCGGCTGTCCAGGGAGAAAAACACTGATAAAAATCATCTATTTATCCATCAGTTTTTTGATCTGGCCGAGTTTTTCCTGAATCTTTCCCTCTTTTTTTTCTTCTTTGCCTACGGCTTCCAGATCACGATTGCCGGCGATTATCCCGGCGGCCTCCTTGAACTTGCCTTTTACCTGATGAATCTTGCCTTCTGCCTTTTCTCTGTTGCTCGATTTCATGGTTGTTTCCCCTGTTTGATTCCAAATTGAGTGGATGCCGTGTGAATCACGATGGTTCACTTGTCCTTGCTCAATGTTTTTTAATTCAATCTTTGTGCCATGTTTTGAGCACACCGGGTTTTGTCTTCTATGGGATTGATTTTTAATGACAATAACTCTGAAAAGTGTTTTCGTGGTTGTTATTAAAAACTATATAAAAAAGGTCATATCTAACCTGTGGGCGCATGTGACCTTTTTCTCACGGGAGGCTCTGAGAATTGAGATTCTGGTTTGGGGGGGCAACAGAATAGCTCACGGTTGATGTGGCTGCGGATGCAAGGCGCGGGACATGAAGCTGTAGTCGATCTACCGCCATGTGAAAAAATTTCATGAGCTGTTCGGGTTAAAGAAGCGGTATCCATTCCGTCCTGCCTGTTTGACCTGATACATGGCGATATCGGCATGCTTCAGAAGGAGAACCTCAGAGATGCCATCCCGGGGGTAGACGGCGATGCCGATACTCGTTGTCACGATGAGTTGATGGGTGTCGATGGAAAAGGGGTTTCGAAAACCGTCAACGATTTTCTGTGCAACCCGGTCCACGTCTTCTGTCCCCTTTAAGTCGGGAAGAATCAGCACAAACTCGTCGCCACCCAGGCGCGCAACCGTATCACTTTTTCTCAGTGCAGCGCTTAACCGCTCTGCCGCTGCCTGGAGAAGACGATCTCCCACATCATGGCCAAAGGTATCGTTCACGTCCTTGAAATTATCGAGATCAAGTATGATGGCCGCGATACCCTTTTGGTCCCTCCGGGCCTGGGCCAATGCAATACCCAGACGATCGGAGAAGAGCTTCCGGTTGGGAAGACCGGTCAGGGCGTCATGGTAGGCCATTTTCTGGATTTCCTCTTCGGTCTGCTTGCGCCTGGTGATATCCTGACAATAAGCAAGCACTCTGTCAGGCCCAATTGTTGTTGCAACCAGATTAATCCAGAAATTCTTTCCATTCTTCCCGCGTACCATAAGATCACCGTCTACGCGGCCCTCTGTTTTTAACTTTTTAAACGAGGCCATCCCCACGCCTGAAAAATCCGGAGCGAGAAAATCCTGAAGGCTTAATTCCAAAAGCTCTTCTTCCGTGTATCCGCTCATCCGGCATGCCGCCTGGTTGGCTTCAAGGCAACGGCCCGTGTGATCCGCCACGAATATGCCAAGAGGCGCTTTTTCCATATAGGTTCTGAATTTGTCTTCGCTCTCCCGCAAGGCCTTATCCGACAGCTCACGATTGGAGATGTCACGTATAATACCAACCGCATGCCATCCGTCATGGAGCTGCACGCCGGCAAGGGACAGTTCTACAGGAAATTCGTCTCCGTTTTTTCGCAGGGCTTTTAACCGCATGGTTTTTTCAACGTTATTGCCGCAACCTGAACGCTGGAACTCCGGGAACGCCGCCTCAAACAACCTTCGATAATGCTGAGGGGCAAGCAGGGAATGCAGATTCCGCCCCAGTGCCTCATCGCTGGTGTAACCAAGGATTCGTTCAGCCGCGGGATTCCAGTAGGAAACCCGCCCTTCGGCATCCATCATGAGAACGGCATCCCGTGCCGACACGTTGATCGCGCGCATCAGCAATTCGCTCTTGCGCAGCGCCTCGCTGGTCTGCCTGGACTCTGATGCCACTGCCTTCAACCACCGGGGTTTTCCTTTTAAAGCGACGGTATCTTCCGCCTGTCGGTGATAGTTTTTTGGCTGGCCGGTCATATACCGTCTCCTCAACCCGAATATTTCATGAAATATTAAGATTCATTGGTGTCCAAAAAACAGTTCCCAAAAGGACTTTGAAGCTTTATACATCACGTCGGGGCATCAATTGCAGGCCCCCGCCCATTACAGCGCAGGGGAAGCCAACGGCCAGGCTGCACGGATAAGCAGGATAATGGAAATAATCTTTGAGCGCACCGCCGTAAATACAATTCGATCCCGATTTCGATAGCGATCCCGATCCCGATCCCGATTTCGATTTCGATTTGGATTTGGATAAACAACCGGAACGCTGTCCTGCCAGGATTAAACCCTTTTTTGGACAATAATGATTCAGGTTAATCCCTGACCATCCCCAGACACTGGAGCATGGGGCGCAGCTCCTTTAGCCCAAAGGGTTTGAAGAGCCACCCGTCAACCCACTTTGAGGCCACTATTCCATGGCAGTCGTTCTTATCACGTCCCGTCATCATGATGATTTTGGTGCCATGCCGCTTTTTTTTGATCATTCGGCTCAGACGATAACCATTCACGTCCGGCATCTCCAGGTCCGTGAGCAGCAGGTCGTAGGGGCCGGTGGACAGCTTTTCCATGACTTCAGGTTTTTTTTGGGCGGTTTCCACCTCCTGAAATTTGAGCATGGCAAGTATCAGGGCCACGTATCTGAGGATAGTGCTGTCATCATCAATCACCAGGCTGCGGACAGGTTGAACGTTCTGATTGTTCTGCTCCAGAGAATGCGTCTGCCTGTCACCCGCATCTCCAAAGGGTCCCTTGCGGATAGCGGTCATGGTGTCGTGCGTCATTTCATCCCTCCTTATCGCGTTATTCATGCCTGCGCCATCTTGGGTTATACGGCATATTTCCAATCGTATTCGGGTTTGAGGGAGGTTCAGGAATAAAAAATCCCCATGGCTCTTTATTTGTGAACCGTTGTTATTCCCCTATCGCCTGAAGCGTGTTGGCACATAAGACCCAACCAGTTGTAAACATTCAAATTTCGTGCCAGGCGGGGAATGCAGGCGGCATTATCTCTTATGATTTTGATATTTAAAGGAAATCGCTTTAGAAAAGGTTCTTGGTGTGTCGTTAATTGCTGTTTGAAAAGGTCATATATAACCGATGGTCGTATATGGCCTTTTTTTGTTTTTTCTGAGGGTGTGGTGGTGAAAAGGAATGCGGAGGGGCTGGGCCTGATTCGGCTATCCAGGGTTATTTTATTGTTTTGGGGGGGGAGATATTGAGCTTACGCATGCGGGCGCGCAATGTGCTGCGGTCGAGCCCGAGAATTTCAGCGGCGCTGTTTTTACCGCCGACTTTCCATTGGGTCTGTTCAAGGACGCGTACAATATGGTCCCGTTCAACCGCTGCCAGGGTTTTTTCGCTTGAGCTTAACCCCCTGAACGGCCTTTTAAGCTCATCAACCAGACGCAGCTTGGTTCCCGACGAGTTGATCACCGCGCGTTCAAGAACGTTTTCCAGCTCCCGGACATTGCCGGGCCACGGATATGCCTGTAACGTCTCCATAATTTTTGAAGGAATCGTTTCAATGGTCTTGCCCATCCGCCTGGAAATTTTTTTGACGTAAAACTCAACCAGGAGCGGAATGTCGTCCAGGCGATCCCGGAGCGGCGGCATGGTAATCGGAAAAACATTTAACCGGTACCAGAGATCCTCACGGAAATTGCCATTACGGACTTCCTCTTCCAGATTGCGATTGGTGGCGGCAATAATCCGCGCATCGACTTTGGTGGAGTGGGAACTGCCCAGCCGTTCAAACTCGCCGTCCTGGAGTACGCGGAGCAGCTTGGGTTGCAGTTCCAGCGGCAATTCGCCGATTTCATCCAGAAAAAGGGTGGTGCCGTTGGCGACCTCAAAGCGTCCCGTGTGCCTGGCATGCGCCCCGGTAAAGGCGCCTTTCTCATGCCCGAACAGCTCGCTTTCGATCAGGTTTGTGGGCAGCGCCGCGCAATTTACTTTTAACATCGTCCGGTTTTTGCGGCGGCTCAAGTTGTGAATGGCCCGGGCAACCAGTTCTTTGCCGGTGCCTGTCTCGCCAAGAACCAGTACCGTGGTATCGCTGTCGGCGATTTGTTCAATTTTATAGAGTACGTATTTGAGCCCGTCACTTTGACCGATAATGTGCTCATGATTGTACTCCAGTTTGATCTCTTCCTGCAGATAGGCTCTTTCCGCTTCCAGTTGCTGCTTTAACTTTTTGATTTCGGAAAGGGATGTCTCAGCGATGCGATTTTTCTCTTCCGCCTCTTCCAGGGCAACGGTCAGTTCAGCCGTTTTCTTTTTAACCAGCCCTTCAAGGTTCCTTCTATAGCTTACCCGGTCGGTCACATCCTCAATGGCCAGCAGGATCAGTTGGGTCTGGTCTGGCTCAGTGTAAATCCGCCGGGCGTTCAGATGCATGATCTTCCGGCCGATAGTCGCAAAATCATGCTCCACTTCAAAGTCATGGAACAGTGTATTTCCGGGAAGGATATCTTCAAGCAGTTCTTTCAGCCTGGGGATGTTCCATTGCCGGTTGCCAAGATCATATATTAATGCCCCTTCCGTCTCCTTCGGGTTGACGCCGAATGTCAGGTAAAAGGAGCGATTGGCGATTACAACCTTCAGGGCAGGATCCAGCACCAGTAACGGTTCACGAATCGAATCCAGAACGATGTCGGCACCCTGAAGAAAGGCTTCTATCGTTCGCTGATCACATCCGGTTTGTCTTATTTTCTGACCCATGGTTTGTTTTCTTTTTTTCAGGGGAACGACTGCTGCTCATGAGGGGGTTTTTTGTGTAGAATGCAATGAAAGGTATGAAATGTCAAGAGAAAACAGACTTCCCTGCCTCATACGAGGGCGTTAAAGGGACCCTCGAAAAATTAAATTCACCGCAAAAAAGGAGACCGCCGGAAACAAAAATGGCGTTTGGGGTGGGGGAGGAAAAATTCTCATTTATGGATGGAAACTATTCAGCTTTGAAAAAGTCCTCCGGGGCCACAACCACGCCCTCAAAATTTTCAAAGGTCACATCGGTAAAGGCCAGGCCGTATTTTTCCCGCATGCGGGCAAACATTCCCAGGTAGTTGGTCACCAGCCGGTTTTCCCAGGCAAGGCCCAGCTTTTCGGCCCACTGCCGGATGTTCTCTTTATTCGCCTCGATTTCCAGAAAGTCGCCGTAGGGCAGGGTGTCCAGGCAGAGGACAACCGGTCCTGCCGTAAAGGTTTCCCGCCATTTTTCGTAGACCTGCTCCGGCAAAAAGCCCAGCCCGGCAAGGATCTGTTTTGTGTTTTCAAAATCGGTGACTTGAGTCTCAATCTCCCGGTACACCTTGAACTCGGTGTCCGCCACTTCCGGCGGGATTTTCAAAGTCAGGGTGGCCTGGCTGTCCTTTCGCAGCCGCAGCAGCACGTTACGCCGGATCAGGCTTTTTTCTCTGTCTTCAAACCGGATGTTGGTTTCAAATCGCTCGCCCTGGGAAACCGCGCCCAGGGCCAGAATGCGCTGTCGCACCGCAGCCTTGTCTTCCAGAAAGAATTTGACCTCGATCTCCATGTGGGACATGGGGCTTTCCTATTTGTTTTGACCGTACTTTTTAATGTCCGCTGCCAGCTGGCCGCAGGCGGCGGATATGTCGGCGCCTTTGCTTTGCCGGGTCATCACCGTGTACTGGCGGTCATGAAGAATCTGCTTGAAGCGTTCGATGGCGGCATCGTCAGGCCGTTTGAAGGCCGCGCCTTCGTGCTCGTTGAAAGGAATCAGGTTGACCTTGGCCTTGATGGACCGCAGCAGCTTGACCAGGCGCAATGCGTCTTTTTCCGAATCGTTGACCCCTGCCATCAGGATATACTCAAAGGTGATCTTGCGCCGGTTGGAAAGGGGGTAGGTCCGGCACGCCTCCAGCAGCACCTCAATGGGATAGGTCTTGTTGATCGGCATGAGCATGTCCCGGGTTTTATTGTCCGTGGCGTTCAGGGAGACGGCCAGGTTGACCGTGGTGGCCAGGCCCAGCGGTGCCATGCGGGGCACCAGGCCCGAGGTGGAGAGGGTGACCCGGCGGGTGGAAAACTGAAGGCCGCAGTCCCCGTCGCAGATGGTGTCCAGGCTGGTGATCACGTTGTCGTAGTTGGCCAGGGGCTCGCCCATGCCCATGAGCACGATGTTGGTCAGCCGCTCTTCCGGGGCCAGGGTTTTTAACGCGCCGAGAACCTGGCCGGTGATCTCCGCCGGGGTCAGGTTGCGCACAAATCCCTTTTTCGCGGTCATGCAGAAGGCGCACCCCTGGGCGCATCCCACCTGGGTGGAGACACACAGGGTGAAATGGTCCTCCTCGGGAATCAGCACGCTTTCAATATGCTCACCGTCGGACAGTTCAAACAGGTATTTGCGGGTGCCGTCGGCGGACTGCTGGGTTCTGGCAATTTTCAAGCGGCCGATAATAAAGGATTCTGCCAGAAGTGTTCGTACCGGCTTGGAAATATTGGTCATCTGGTCAAAACTCTCCGCCCGGTGAACAAAGAGCCATTTAAACACCTGGTCGGCCCGGTAGGGGGCGATATTGTGCGCGTTCAGCCAGTCGGCAAACCGGGCCCGGGTGAGGTTCTGAATCTCCTGTGGCAAGGCGGTGCTGTTCATGATGCCTTTTATAATGAATTTTGGCGGCCCTGTATAGTATAAATTTCTTGACATGCCGTTGCTAAAATATTAGTTTCAAGGGTTTAGTTTTCGGCCATCCGCTGTGGCAGGTCGCCCGCGGGTGGTTTTTCTTCCCGCTTCCTGTGACGCGGGTCTATCGGGCCGGCCATATTCGTTTCAAACGGGGCATGGGGCCGGTGAAAAAAGGAGTGCAACGGCGAGCATATGTTTGAGAACCTGAGCGACAAGCTGAATTCGGTTTTTAAGAAGCTTAAAGGCCAGGGAACGCTTACCGAGAAGAATATCGACGATGGCCTCAAGGAGGTGCGGTTTGCCCTGCTGGAGGCCGACGTCCACTACCGGATCGTCAAGCAGTTTATCGCCGACATTCGGGAACGGGCCGTGGGCGCCGATGTGCTGGAGAGCCTGACCCCGGGTCAGCAGGTCATCAAGATCGTTTACGAAGAGCTGACCCGGCTGATGGGGGAAACGCGGCAGGACCTGAACCTGACCGGCCAGGCCCCGGTGTCGGTGATGCTGGTGGGGCTTCAGGGCTCCGGTAAAACCACCACCGCCGCCAAGCTGGCCGTTTATCTGAAAAAGCAGGGCAGAAAGCCCTTTCTGGTGCCGGCGGACGTTTACCGGCCCGCGGCCATCGACCAGCTCAAAAAGCTGGGCAGCCAGGTCCAGGTGCCGGTGTTTGCGTCGGATCCCGGCATGAACCCGGTGGATATCTGCCGCCAGGCCCGGGTGGCGGCCCAGCAGCAGGGGTGCAACACGCTGCTTCTGGACACGGCGGGCCGGCTTCACATCGACGAAGCGTTGATGGAGGAGCTGGTCGGCATCAAGCAGGCCGTGTCGCCGTCGGACATTCTGCTGGTGGCCGATGCCATGACCGGCCAGGACGCAGTCAACATCGCCCAGTCCTTTAACGAACGGCTGGACATCGGCGGCGTGATCCTGTCCAAGATGGACGGCGACGCCAGGGGCGGCGCGGCGCTTTCCATCAAGGCGGTGACCGGCAGGCCCATCAAGTTCGTGGGCGTGGGCGAAAAGACAAACGCCCTGGAGGCGTTTCACCCGGACCGCATGGCCTCCAGCATTCTGGGCATGGGCGATGTGCTTTCGTTCATCGAAAAGGCCCAGTCCGTTGTGGACGAGAAAAAGGCGGCGGACCTTGAGCGAAAGCTGCGGAAAAACGAGTTTACCCTGGAGGATTTTCGGGACCAGATGACCCAGATTCGCAAGATGGGCTCCATCGGCGATCTGATGAAGATGATTCCAGGCATGGGCAAGGTCAAACAGATGAAGGACATGGAGGTGGATGACGGGCAGCTCTCCCGCATCGAAGCCATCATCAACTCCATGACAGCGGAGGAACGGCGGCGGCATGCCATCATCAACGGCAGCCGGCGGAAAAGAATAGCAAAGGGCAGCGGCACCAGCGTGCAGGAGGTCAACCGGCTGTTGAAGGACTACACGCAGGTGATGAAAATGGTAAAAAAAATCAACAAGGGCGGCATGCGCGGTCTGGGCCGCGGCATGATGCCGTTCTAAGGAGAAAAGAAAAACATGGCGGTAAAAATTCGATTGGCAAGATGTGGTCGCAAGAAACGTCCCTTTTATCGGATGGTGGTGGCGGACGAGCGGTATGCCCGGGACGGCCGGTTTATTGAAAAGGTGGGTACCTACAACCCCCTGGTGAATCCGGCGGAGGTCGTCGTGGCAAAGGACCGGGTCGAGCACTGGCTGGGCCAGGGCGCCCAGGCCACCCGCACCGTGAAGAGCATTCTGAAAAAAGAGGGCGTTGCGGTCTCATAGATTCTTCGCCCGTGCGTTTCGCGTTTGCGTTTTGCGATAAAAATGGTATACTTTCCACAAGATTAACTTTCACAGCCAGACCAGTGTGTTGTTGACCGTATACGTTGGAGTCGTCTAAACTGCAACGAACACAGCAAGGAGATGCGGCTATGTCCATGAAAGAGTTGATCGAGTACATCGCAAAGGCGCTTGTCGACAACCCCGACCAGACAGTGGTGACGGAAGTGGACGGCAGCCAGACCTCGGTTCTGGAGCTCAAGGTGGCCAAGGAGGATCTGGGCAAGATCATCGGCAAACAGGGCCGCACGGCCCGTGCCTTGCGCACCATTCTGAGCGCTGCTTCGGCCAAGCTCAAAAAACGCACGGTGCTCGAGATCATCGAGTAGCTTTTCCCATGAACAGCAGCGAATTCCTATGTGTGGGCAAAATCGTCGGTATTCATGGAATTCGCGGAACTGTCCGGGTCTATTCCCACTCCGGTGACATCGCGGAGTTCTCGCAGGGAAATACCCTTTTTCTACGAGGTCCCAAAGGCGACGAGCGGGTTTGCACCATTGAATGGTGCAAACCCCATGGTCGCCATTTCCTTTTGGGGGCTCTGGAACTGGACAGCCGCGAGCAGGCCGCGGCCGTGGTGGGATACGAACTATTCGCGCTGCGCGCCTCCCTGCCGCCCCTTGAGGACGACACCTATTACTGGGATGACCTGATCGGCCTGGCCGTGTTTGACAAAAAGACCTTGCTGGGCCGTATCACATCGATTATTCCCACGCCGGGCAACGATGTGTATGTGGTGACCGACGCCGATACCGGGAAGGAGACCCTGGTGCCCGCCCTCAAGTCCGTGGTCGGGCACATCGACCTGGCGGCCGGCACCATGCAGGTGAGCCTGCCGGAATCCCTGTAGCCCGTATCTTTCATGAAATTTTTGGTATGGGTGAATATCTGGATCAGAAACAGTATATCGTAATAGAAATTGCATTTTTTTAAAAACACAAACTGTCATGGACGACTTGAGGCCTTTTGAGCCAATTTTATACCGAAAAATTTCACCCTTCGGGCGAGTCACCTTGACCGCAGTTGCTGTGTTGCGGGACATTCGCGGTAGATTGACTACAGCTTCATGTCCCGCGCCTTGCACCTGCGGCCAAATCAACTCGTGAAAGATACGGGTAGCCCGTATCTTTCATGAAATTGAAATTTTTTAGCCCTGCCACAGGCGGGGCTTGCGGCATATTCGAACCGGCCCGAAAGGCCGGACAAAAAAGGCGTGCCATGAACTTTACGGTGTTGACGATTTTCCCGGAGATGGTGGATGCCTTTTCCCAGCATGGCATTGTCCGGCGGGCCGTAGAAAGCGGCACCATCTCGTGCCGGACCGTTGACATTCGCGACTATACAAAAGATCGTCACCGGACCGTGGATGATCGGCCTTACGGCGGGGGCAGCGGCATGGTGATGAAGCCCGAGCCCCTGGCAGCGGCCATTCGGGATGCCAGAAACGCCTATCCGTCGGCCCGTACAGTGCTCTTGACCCCCCAGGGCCGGGGGTTTACCCAGGAGGCGGCCCGGCACCTGGCCGATGCCGCCGAAGACCTGATTCTGGTGTGCGGCCGTTACGAAGGCATTGACGAGCGGGTCTGCCAGGGACTGATTGACGATGAGATTTCCGTGGGCGATTACGTGCTTTCCGGCGGCGAGGTGCCGGCCATGATCGTCATCGACGCGGTCACCCGACTGATTCCCGGTGCCCTGGGCGGCGAGGACTCGGCGGAAAAGGAGACCTTTGTGCAGGGACGGATCGAGCACGCCCACTACACCCGGCCCCCGGTATTTGAAGGGGAACCGGTGCCCGAAGTCCTGGTTTCCGGCAACCACGCCCGGATCGAAGCCTGGCGACTGGAAACCTCCCTGGTTCGCACCCTGCTCAAGCGGCCGGACCTGCTGCTGGAAAGAGCGTTGACCCCGGAGGAGAAAAAGGCGCTCAAAGCGTGGTGCCGGAAGGTTGAAACCCTTGTCGCCGATTAGCCCGGTTCGCCTCTACATTGCGCTGGTCCACCACCCGGTCCTGGGCCGGCAGGCGGAGACCATTGCCTCGGCCGTGACCAACCTGGACCTGCACGACATTGCCAGGGCCGCAAAAACTTACGGAGCGGCCGGTTATTTTGTGGTGACGCCCCTGGAAGACCAGAAGCGGCTGGTAAAACGGATCATCGCCCACTGGACCGACGGGAGTGGGTCACGGTATAACCCTTTGCGGGCACAGGCCTTTGAGCTGATGCGGGTGTGCGACAGCCTGGCCGAGGCAGCGGCCCTTGTGACCGCGGATACCGGCACGGCCCCCCTGGTGGCGGCCACCACGGCCCGGCTCCATCCGGGTGCGGTGACCATGGAGTATTTAAAAGACCGGCTTAACGCCTCCCCGGTGCTGCTGGTGTTCGGCACTGCCTGGGGCCTGGCGCCGTCGGTTCTCGATCAGGCCGACTGTGTGCTGGAGCCCCTGGCCGGAAAAAGTGCATATAATCATCTTTCTGTTCGGTCGGCTGTGTCGATAATGCTGGACAGACTGGCAGAAGATAGGGTATAAAGGCGGGTCAACGTCGGTTTCCGCATGTGCGGGAACGGCCAAATATAAGGTTTTTGGAGGAAAACATGGAAGCGATCAGACAACTGGAAAAAGAACATATGCGGTTGGACCTGCCGGATTTTTCGTCCGGCGACTCGGTCAAGGTGCATGTGAAGATCAAAGAAGGTGAAAAAGAGCGCATTCAGGTGTTCGAGGGCGTGGTGTTGAAACGGCACAACGGCTCCAAATCCACCGCCGCTACCTTTACCGTTCGAAAAACATCCTTCGGCATTGGCGTGGAGCGGATTTTTCCCCTGCACTCCCCCTCCATCGACAGGATCGAGGTGGTGAAAAGGGGCCTGGTGCGCCAGTCCCGGATTTACTATTTCCGCAAGCTGACCGGCAAGGCGGCCAAGATACGGGAAAAGCGGGACAGGTAGGTTCCAGTGTTGGACCGCCGGATCGGGTGTTACTGTTTTCCGGGTACGGACCGATTCATGAGAACATACGAAGACAGTGCCAGGAGTGACGGGTTTTCCATCATCGCCGGTCTTGACGAGGCCGGCCGCGGGCCCCTGGCCGGCCCGGTGGTGGCTGCTGCTGTCGTGTTCCCGGACGATTATACCAACGACCGGATCACCGATTCCAAGAAACTTTCCGCAAAAAAACGGGCGTCCCTGTATGACGACATCTACAGGGACGCCCTTACTGTTGGCATCGGCATTGTCGATGCCGTTGAAATCGACCGCATCAACATTCTTCAGGCCTCCCTGCTGGCCATGGCCATGGCCGTTGAAAATCTTTTTCCCCAGCCGGACTTTCTGCTGATCGACGGTACCTTTACCATTCCCCGGCCGGTTGGGCAGCGCCCCATTGTCAAAGGAGACAGCGCCAGCATCTCCATTGCCGCGGCCTCCATCGTGGCCAAGGTCTCCCGGGACAACATGATGGAGCGTTACCATCTTGATTATCCCGAGTTCGGTTTTTCTCAGCACAAGGGCTATCCCACCAAAGCCCACCGGAACGCTATTTTTCAATATGGTCCCACGCTTATTCACCGGGCCAGCTTCACTGTCAGACCATAAAGCTCTTTTTCTCCAAATCGAAATCGATGCAGCCGAAGGGCTTCAGCCTTCCATAAAATTGATCGTGCTCCCGAACACCGGCCGGCTGAATGGCGGTCTAAAGACCACTGCTGCCTCACACCAGGCGTTTGAAATCAAGCTTCCTGTTGATAAGTCTTGTATTTTCATGATATGCGTGGGCCGGTAAGCCCTCTTTAACTTGTCGGTATTCAGGGAAAAATGCAAAACGACTTTCTGTCTGAAAGCGCGCCACTGGCCTATCGTGAGTCGCAAACACTGTGCAACGGGTGCGGCTGGTACCACGGCGCGTGGCAATACCTTCGCATGCTCGGCATTGTGTCGCCGCCCTACCTGCAGAATGAATTTTACCGCAACGCCATAGCGCCGCTGGCGGTATCCGGTGATTTCCGGCGGGTGTGTATTTCCGGGGCCACGGACTACGCCATGGCCGACACCATTCTCGACCTGTGGCCCCTGCCGGAAGGCGCCCCGGCCATTACCGTGGTGGACCACTGCCCGACCCCGCTTTTTTTAAACCGCTGGTACGCGGACAGGGTGGGTGTAAAAATAGACACGGCGTGCCGGAGCATGCTGGACTACCGTAACGACGATTACTTTGATCTGATCTGCACCCACTCATTTTTCGGTTTTTTTGCCCCGGTGCAACGGGGCGGCCTTATTTGGAACTGGAGCCGCCTGCTGCGACCCGGCGGCCGGGTGGTAACATCGAACCGGATACGCCCCACGGCCGGGGATCGGGTCGGGTTTTCCGGGCAGCAGGCCGATGATTTTGTTGCCAGGGTGGTGAGCGCGGGACAGGAGTTGGAAGGGATTGATCTCTCCCGGGAGGAATTGAAAGTACTGGCACAGGCCTATGCGGACAATTATTTTTCTTATCCTGTTACCTCGGCTGAAGATCTTCGGGATATGTTCGGCGCCAGCGGGTTTGCTCTGGAACGGTTTGAGATCACCGGCAGGGAAAGCCCGGTGTCCGGACCGCCGTCCACGCAGGGAAAGTCGATGCGTGTAGATATTGTGGCAGTAAAACCTTAACCCAACAGGGGAGGAAAAGATGAAACTGCGAGTTTTTATTGCCGGGATTTGTCTGGTTTTGCTTTCAACCATTGTCGTGGCGTCAGAAGGCGATTTTTACCGGGGTAAAACCATGGACCTGGTGGTGGGATACGGTCCGGGCGGCGGATTTGACACCCTGGCCCGGCTGATCGCGCCGGAGATCGAAAAGCGGACCGGCGCCACCGTGGTGGTGAGAAACCTGCCCGGCGGCGGCGGGGCCGTGGCCCTCAACCAGGTGGCCAACGGTAAGCCCGACGGGCTGACCCTGATGCTGGTCAACGGCCAGGCGGCCGCGCTGGCCCAATTAATGTCGCAGGAAGCGGTGCGGTACGACCTGACCACCACACCCACCATCGGCCTGGTCTGTCCCGAACCGTCAGTGGTGCTGGTCGGGAAAGATTCGCCGTACAAAAGCATCGACGGCATGCTGCATGCAAAGCAGCCGGTCAAGTGGGCCGCCGGCAGTAAAATCGACAACATGGCCGACGTGGAGGCCTGTTTTTCTGAAGCGCTGGGGCTCAACTCCAGAATCATCATCGGCTACAAGGGCAGCAATGAAGCGGCCCTTTCCACCATGCGGGGAGAAACCGATGCCATTGCCATCAGCGCAACGTCAGGGAAAAAGTTTTCTCAGGACGGCCGGCTGGTGCCCCTGGCGATCCTGGCCAGGCAGCGCAGCAGTGTACTGCCCGACGTGCCCACTATTTTTGAAGTGGTGGAACTCGACGATGCCCATGCCTGGTGGATTGACTTTCGGGCGGGCATTTCCGATATCGGGCGGTACCTGGTCACTACGCCGGGTACGCCGCCGCAAAGGGTGGACTACCTGGTGTCTGTTGTAAAAGAGATCCTGACAGACCCGGCGTTTATCGAGTTTGTAAAATCCAAGAAGGCACTGATTGAATACGCCGAGGTGTCGCAGACCGACCGCTTGATCGAAAAGACGTTAAAGTCATTGGATAAAGACCGGATGGAGCGGGTCCGGCATGTGCTGCTTGAGAAATACTACTAATGACGGCTTCGTAAAAAGCCCACTTTCTGCGTTGCGCTGCCCCCCTCGTCACTGCGGCGTACAACAAGTACGCCTCATTCCTCGGGATTTGCGGCGCCTTGAACTTGAACTTTTTACTTTGCCGTCTTGTTCCTGACTTTTTACGATGGCATCACTGATGATTGAGCAGGTTGTTGCAGCGACTCACCTGATAGCCACGCCGGCCACCCTTTCGGTCATGCTGCTGGGCATTGTCCTGGGGGTGTTTTTTGGGATCATGCCCGGCATCGGGGGGCTGACCGCCCTGGCGCTCCTGCTGCCGTTTATCTATGACATGAACCCTGCCACCGGTCTCTGTTTTCTGGTGGCTACCCATGCCGCCGTGGATGCGGGCGGCGTGGTCACCTCCATCATGCTGGGTATTCCCGGTTCTCCTGCCAACGCGGCGGTGATTGAAGACGGGTTCGCCTTACGGCGGGAGGGCAGGGGGCTGTATGCCGTGGGCGCGGCCCTGACCGCCTCGGTGGCCGGCGGCCTTTTCAGCGCCGCCCTGCTGGTGGTGCTGCTGCCTGTACTCCAGACGGTTGTACTTTCTTTCGGCTCACCGGAAATCTTTCTGATCGTTCTGACCGGCCTCACCTATGTGGCGGTGCTGGGCCGGGGCTCCACCCTCAAGGCCTTTGTTGCGGTGGCCCTGGGCGTGTTTCTCTCTTCAATCGGTTATCAGCGCATCACCGGAGAACCGCGGCTGTGGTTCGGTGTCGAATACCTTCTGGACGGCGTGCGCCTGATTCCCCTAGTGCTGGGCCTGTTTGCCGTTCCGGAAATTCTCAACCTGTTTGCGTCAAAAAAAAGAATCGACGATACGGATAATCGCCGCGAGTCTATTTTTCAAATGTGGGCGGGCGCGCGGGAGGTGTTCAAGCGGCCCCTGCTGCTGGTCAAGTCCTCGGTGATCGGCATGGTGGTCGGCATTATTCCCGGCGTAGGAGGCGAAACCGCGCCGTTTCTGGCCTATGCCTCGGCAAAAAAGTCATCGAACGAAAGAATCGTGGGTGTCATCGCGCCGGAGAGCAGCAACAACGCCAAGGAGGGGGGCGCGCTGGTGCCGACCCTGGCCCTGGGGATTCCGGGAAGCGCGGGCATGGCCATACTGATGAGCGGTTTTTTGATACTGGGGATCAATCCCGGCCCCAAGTTCATCAACCAGCACATGGACATCGCCCTGGGACTGGTCTTTACCCTGGCGATCACCAACGTGGTGTCGGCCCTGGTGGTGATACCGCTGGCCGCCTATGTGGCAAAGATCATCAGGATTCAGGCTGTGATACTGGCGCCGGCCCTGTCGGCCCTGGTGATCTTCGGCACGTATGCGTCAAGCCATAATCCGTATGATGTGGCGGCGCTGTTTGCCTGCGGTCTGCTGGGCATCGGCATGCAGCGGTTTTCCTTCAGCCGGCCGATCCTGATTTTAAGTTTCATCCTGGCCCCGATCATTGAAACCTATCTGCACATATCCATACAGGCTTACGGCCTGGGCATGTTTGCGCGCCCCATCTTCCTGGTGCTGCTGGTGGTGCTGGTGTTAAGCGGTATCGGGCTGAAGAAAAAATAGTCCGCCTGTTTCATACTTCGGAGAAAAACAGGTCGAACTTGAAGTTGGCCGGCTTTTCAATGACGTCCACATATTCAAACGTCACCCGGAACGGGTATTCGGCCCGCTCTCGTATAATGGCGGTGATCCCCTGCTCATCGGTTGCGGTCAGCGGCGCTTTGACGACCAGCCGGACCACCAGCAGGTCGATCTCTTTTTGAATGATCTGAATCTGGTTGATCTTTTCGGCGCAGGGCCACTGGCGCATGCCGAACGACGGCCACCGGCGGGTGCCGTCGGGCATTTTCATCATGTTCCGCTGGCGGCCCATGATTCGTTTTAATACCGGCAGGCCCCGGCCGCAGGGGCAGGGCGCTCCCACCTGGGCGTAATCCAGAATCTCGTAGCGGATCATGGGCGTGGCGAAATTGTGAAGGTCGGTGATCACGACCCGGCCGATGTCACCGGGTTTGCAGGGGTTGCCCGCGTCGTCCAGCACCTCCAGCAGCACCCCCTCGGACATCACGTGATAATGCCCGTGGTCCGGGCACTGCAGGGCCATGTACCCGATCTCCATGGAGCTGTACATGTCCTTGACCTCCACGTTCCAGGCTCGCCGGCAGAGATCCCGCAGCTCGTCGGAGACGGTTTCCCCAAAGGTCCGGACCTGCCCCAGGTCCGGCAGGAGAATGCCTGCCTCGAGACATTTTTTCGCCATTTCCCGGATGTTGGAGGGGTAGCTCAGCAGGTAATAGATCCGGTGTTTTTGCAGCCACCGGATCTGGGTGTCAATGCTCTCTTTTATATTCAAGCGGGCCGCCGGTCCCGTGGGAAAGACCCGGCTGACCGCTGGACCCCAGCGGGCATCGTCCCGGTTTTCCACCCCTACACGGATTTCGGCATAGGGTCTTGAAAAATCCCGCTTATGCCACAAATGGTCCCGCAGGGAAAAAGCCATCCAGAAAAACTGGGAGGCGCTGGTGGAATAAATCTGAATGGGCTGACCGGTGGAGCCGGAGGACCTGGCAACCCCGATCCGGCCGTGGCCCTGAGGAACAGCGGTGCTGGTCATCTCTTTGATTCGGGATTGGATGTCCCCCCGCTGCAGCAGGGGAATTTTTAAAAACATTTCCGGTGTTATTTCAGTGTGGCCGTCAATACCCGCGGCTGTCAGCCGGTCGTGGTAGAACCGCGTGGACGAAACAGCATGACGCACCAGCCGGTTGACCTGGCGGAACTGGTTCGTTTCCAGGGCTTCGGCAGACCACCATTGGGTCCGGCCCAGCTGGTACATGATGGAAAGCCGGGCCGATGCTTCGGGCGACGGCAACGCCGGCCAGGATATGCCGGTGATAGTTGACTGGGGGATGGCGTCCATGCGTGTCGGTTTTTACCCCTTTTTGAGTACGGTTCTGTCATGTGCTGCATTTTTGCCACCATACCACAACACATACATTTTTTGCATGGCCAATCGATATATGATATGGATGATCATGCTCAATCAACGCCAGCAGTATGGTCGCCAGGGGGAGCAGGCGGCCGAGCGGTTTTTAAAAAAAGAGGGCTACACCATTGTGTGCCGCAACTATCGTACCCCCGTGGGAGAGATCGACATTATCGCAAAGGACAAGACCACACTTGCGTTTGTCGAGGTCAAGGCCCGGCGGACGGAGAGCTACGGCAGCCCCCGGCTGAGTATCACAAAGGACAAGCAGCGTAAAATCACCCGGGCGGCCCTGTGGTACCTCAAGGACACCGGGCAGGCCGGGGCCAGGGCCCGGTTTGACGTGGTGATTGTGCAGGGGCGGGACAATTCGGTGGAACTTATCAGGAACGCGTTTGACGCAAACTTGGCGGCTTCGTAAAAAGCCCAATTTCTGCGTTGCGCTGCATTCACTCGTCACTGCGGCGTACGCTAAGTACGCCTCATTCCTCGGAACTTGCGCGCCTTGAACTTGAACTTTTTACGAAGCCGCCTGGATTTTGGCTTTTTACAATGGCATCGATTTTGACGTAGTTCTATTTAATTTGATAGAAAAAACAGGTATACCTGACAAATGCAGGAAAAGGAGGCAACCATGGCAAGCACGGTCTTTTTTGTCGATCTGTCGGCAAGCTTCAAGGAGAATCTCGTTCAGAAACTGGGCAGGCTGGTGGAAGCCGCGGGCCTGAGCAAGGTGGTGGCCAAACGGGATCTGGCCGCGGTCAAGCTCCATTTCGGCGAGCTGGGGAACACGGCCTACATTCGCCCGGTGTTTCTGCGAAAGATTGTTGACCTGGTCAAGGGCCAGGGCGCCGTTCCGTTTCTGACCGACGCCAACACCCTGTATGCCGGCGCGCGCAGCGACGCCGTTCACCATCTGGAAACGGCCGTCCACAACGGGTTTGCCTATTCCGTGGTGGGGGCGCCCCTGATCATTGCCGACGGGCTGAGGGGGAAAACAGAGGTGGCCATAAAGGTCGACGGCAAGCGGTTTGACGAAGTCTATATCGGCGCCGAGATCGTCCGGGCTGATGCGTTTATATCCGTGGCCCATTTCAAGGGGCACGAGCTGTCCGGGTTCGGCGGCGCCATCAAGAACACCGGCATGGGGTGCGCCTCCCGCAAGGGCAAGCTGGCCCAGCACTCCACCCTATCTCCCAAGGTCAAGACCAAAACCTGCATCGGCTGCGGCGACTGCGTGGCCCATTGCGCCCATGGGGCCATCCGGCTGGTGAAGGAAGGGGAGAAAAAAGCCCTTATCAATGAGGAAAAATGCGTGGGCTGCGGCGAGTGCATCGTGGTCTGTCCCACCGGCTCGGTGCAGATCCAGTGGAACCAGGCCGGCCCGGCCTTTCTGGAAAAGATGGTGGAATACACCGTGGGTGTGCTCAAGGGCAAGGAGAAAAAGTCCCTGTTTATCAATTTTATTACCGATGTCTCCCCGGCCTGTGACTGCTTTCCTTATAATGATGCGCCCATGGTGAGGGACATCGGCATTCTGGCCTCCACCGACCCGGTGGCCATTGACCAGGCCTGCGCCGACATGGTCAATGCCGAACACGCCCTGCCCGGCTCATGTCTGAAGAGCAACCGGGAAGCAGGGGAAGACAAGTTTCGCAGTGTCTATCCCCACGTGGAATGGGAAATTCAACTGGACTACGCGGAAAAGCTGGGCCTGGGAACCCGGAAATACAAGATTGAAAAGCTGTAATAAACGACAGTGGCCCGCGAAAAGCGCGGGATGTTCATCAGGTGCAGCCCGGCAACAGGCAGCATGAGCACTCACATTAACTTTTGTTGAAGGAGACAGCGTCATGGAACCCTATGTTGACAAAATTATGGAGCTGGCGCGGGTGTTTGGCGTTAAATTGATTGTTGCCCTGCTGATTCTGGTGATAGGGCGCTGGGCAGCGCAAATCGTTGAAAAGGTGGTTTCAAAACTCATGGGCCGCCGCGGCGTGGACCCCACCATCACCTCGTTTGTGTCCCACCTGGCCTATTTTCTGCTGCTGGCCTTTGTTGTCGTGGCCGCCCTGGGGCAGCTGGGTATTCAGACCGCATCCTTTGTGGCCATCATCGGTGCCGCCGGCCTGGCCGTGGGTTTGGCCCTTCAGGGGTCTTTGGCCAATTTTGCCGCCGGTTTTCTGATGATCATCTTTCGGCCATTCAAGGTGGGTGATTATATTGAAGGCGGCGGCACCGCAGGTACCGTGGAAAAGATTCAGCTTTTTACCACCCAGCTGGCAACCCCGGACAACAAGACCATTATCGTGCCCAACGCGAAAATGACCGACGACAAAATCGTCAACTGGTCCATGAAGGGCACCCGCCGGGTGGACATGGTGTTCGGTATCGGATACGGCGATGATATCGACAAGGCAAGAAAGGTCATCTCCGAGGTATTGGCCAGCGACAGCCGCATTCTCAAGGAGCCGCCGCCCCAGATATCCATTGCCAGCCTGGGAGATAGCAGCGTGGATTTCACGGTGCGGCCCTGGGTCAATGCCGGGGATTACTGGGGGGTCTATTTTGACATAACCGAAAAAGTGAAAAAGGCCTTTGACCAGAACGGGATTTCCATTCCCTTTCCCCAGCGGGATGTGCATATGTATCAGCATACAGCATGATGTGACGAAAAGCCGGGGCGATACGGTTTTGCGCCGGCAATATAAACCAATTCGCAACACAAGGAGCAGCAGGATGTCAAGAAAAGCAGGCAGAACGGTAATGGCAATGGCATGCGTATTTATTCTGGGTGCCGGCCTGGTCTGGGCCGGCCCCAACATGAAGCCCGGCAAGTGGGAGATCACCACCACAACCGAAATTCCGGGCATGGGGCCGCAGGCCTTTACCCATGCCCAGTGCATCACCGAAGAGGACGCGGTGCCCATGGACAAGGAGCAGTCCAAGGATTGCGAAGTCAGGGAGATGAAGGTGAGCGGCAACACCGTGTCGTGGAAAATCGTCTGCAAGGGAGAGGGCGGCACAACCGAAGGGTCCGGCAAAATCACCTACAGCGGCGACACCATGAACGGCACCATGGAGACCTATGTGCCGGAAAACAACATGCGGATCAAAAGCACCATGAAAGGTAAGCGCCTGGGTGCCTGTGACGGCACCGCCACCACGGCTCCCAAAAGGAGCAAGAGCGGCAAGGGCAATGTTATAGAGGAAACCGCCACCAGCGACAAAACCCAGGCCGGCATCGATGAGGCGGGAAAAGCGGTGGGCAATTTTTTTAAAAAATTTAAGTAGTGAGACCCCGGCTTTTATGTTTCAATCCACGATAAACCGAAGGAACCGTGGAAAATGAAATTTCTGGTCATCGGCGGAGACGCGGCCGGCATGAGTGCCGCCAGCCGCGCCAAACGCAACGACAAGAACATGGAAGTCACGGTTCTTGAACGGAGCCATGACGTTTCCTACAGCGCCTGCGGCATGCCCTACAATATCGCGATGCCGGACAGGGCCATTGAAGACCTGGTGGTGCGCCAGGCCCTCGTGTTCCGGGAGAAACAGGGCATTGACCTGCTCACCGGTCACGAAGCCACAGCCATTGATCCGGCGGCAAAAAAGGTTTTCGGCACCACGGACCAGGGCGCTTCCTTTGAAATGGCTTATGACAGGCTGCTGATCGCCACCGGCGGGTCGGCCATGGTGCCGGACCTGCCGGGGTTTGACCTGCCCGGCGTCATGGTGCTCAAGAGCCTGGACGATGGCCGCCGGCTCAAGGCGTACATGGAGGAGCGCGGGGTGCGGCGGGTGGTGATCGTGGGCATGGGCTACATCGGCCTTGAGATGTGCGATGCCCTGGTGGAACGGTCGGTGGCCGTTGAGATGATCAAGCCGGGCAAGGGCTTTCTGTCCTGGCTGGGCGAGCCGTTGTCCGACGTGGTCCAGCAGGAGGTGGAATCAAAAGGGGTGAAGCTTCACATCGGCTGTGAAGTGCACCGAATTGAAAAACAGAAAAACGGTCTTGCCGTGATCTGCGACCTGGGCCAACTGGAGGCGGACATGGTCCTGGTGGCCATTGGCCTTTCGCCCAACAGCGATATGGCCGGGGCCGCGGGCCTGGAGCTGAGCGTGAAAAATTCCATTGCCGTGGACCGCACCCTGAAAACCTCCCATGACGATATTTACGCCGCCGGCGACTGCGCAGACGCCTATCATGTGGTCACCGGCGAAAAAACGTTTATTCCCCTGGCCCTGCGGGCCAACCGGGCCGGGTGGGCCGTGGCGGACAATATTCTCGGCGCCCGCGTGGAACTCGACGGCGTGGCCGGAACCGCCGTGTTCAAGGTGTTTGACCTGGAGGTGGCCCGCACCGGCCTGTTTCCAAGGGAGGCACAGCGGGCCGGGTTTGACCCGGTGGAGGTAGTGATTGAAAGCCGGTCCCGGGCCCACGCCCATCCCGGCGCCAGGCCGATTCACGTGCGCATGATCGGGGACCGGAAAACCGGCCGCCTGCTGGGGGCCCAGATGGTGGGAAAAGAGGGCGTGGCCCACCGGATCAACGCTGCTGCCGTGGCCCTTCACAACCACATGACCGTGGCCGCCTTTGCCCAGACCGACCTTGCCTATGCCCCGCCCTTTGGCCCGGTGTGGGACCCCCTGCTGACCGCAGCCACCCAGCTGCTCAAAAAAATCGGGTAGTACTTTTCTTTAACATCCTTTGCCCGGGTCGCTTCGCGACTTCCCTTGTTTTGCACTGAATCGCGGCGGGCAATGAACTCGTTCGCGGGTGGCCCCGGCAACTCGTTGCCGGGGTGCGAAGCACAAGAGGGAATGCGGTGATTCATTCGAATTGCCTGGGATAATCTGAGAGCCCTCTTGCCCTTCGGGCACGGGCAACCCCCGGTTTGCCCGTGTTACTCCAGTGCACTTTCCGCTCTGGTTAAACAGCCAGTTATCGACTACAATCGAAATCGGAATTCGATACCGATACCGATAGCGATCCCGATTTCGATTTTGAAAGGAAGGGAAAATCAATGATTACAAAACAACGGTATATATCTGTCTTTGCCATCTGCCTGCTGCTGGTGTTTGCGGGCTGTGCCGGGCTGGCGCCGCAAAATACCGTCACCCAGATATCCACCATTGACGCGCTTTTGACCGGGGCATACGACGGCAGCATGACCTGCGGGGAGCTGTTGAAGCACGGCAACCTGGGCATCGGCACCTTTGATCGTCTGGACGGGGAGATGGTGATGGCCGACGGCGTGGTTTACCAGGTTCGGGCCGACGGCAAAGTCTATGCGGCGGACAAGACCCTGACCACACCCTTTGCCGCGGTGTGCCGTTTTTCACCGGACCGCGCCGTGGCATTTGCGCCCGGCGCGACCTATGAGCAGGTGCAGGCGGCCCTGGACAAGGCCGCGCCCAATACCAACCTGTTTTGCGCTATTGATATTACCGGCACTTTTTCGCGCATGCATACCCGCAGTGTGCCGGCACAGACCAAACCCTATCCGCCCCTGGCCCAGGTCACCAGCCATCAGCCCGAGTTTGTCATGGAAAACGTGTCGGGCCGGATCGTGGGGTTTCGCAGCCCGGCCTATGTGAAGGGCATCGGGGTGCCGGGATATCACCTGCATTTCATCAGTGAAGACCGCACCCAGGGCGGCCATATTCTGGCTTTCGAGATGGCCAACGGCGCCGGGGCCGTGGACGTGTGCGACCGGTTTTTGCTGCTGCTTCCCGGCAAAGATGCCATGTTCGGCGCGGCCGACCTTTCCGTGGATCGGGCAAAAGAGCTGGAGGCCGTTGAAAAGTAGGCCTGCCGGGAAACGCTATTTTTTCTCCGGCTCCAGGTAGCACACCGACGCGGAAACCTCGGCTTTGTCCCTGCTTTCCAGCCGGGTCCAGCCGGTGTCGGAAAGAAATTTTTCCACGGCGGACAGCTCCGGCTCAAACACGAACACCATAATTTCGTCCCCCATCTTGAACCGGGTGGTGTCTCCCACCGGAAAGAGGGTCTCCTCCCGCAGGGACGCCGCGATCATCATGCCTTTGCCGGTGTAATCGCCGGAGATGTGGGTTTCAGCGGCCGCTTCGCCGGATGTATCCAGTCGCCACCGCTGAAGAAAGACATGGTGGGCCTTGAAACGGCGGGTCCAGGTGTCGATGTCGGCGGTGGCGCCAAAGGCCAGGGCCACATCGGCCTGGTGCAGCATTTTCGGCGTAAAGGAGGAGTCGGTCTTCAGTGCCGCGTAAAGCGTGATGCCACGGGCCTCCTGCTTGACTTTTTCCGTGAACAGGACGTTGACTTCGTCGTTGGCGGTCAGGGCCAGGGCGCCCCGGCGGGTGTCGATCTCCGCCCGCAACAGGTTGCGGGTCTGTAGCCCGTTGCCGTAGATCACCCGGGTGCAGTCCGCCTCCGCCGCATTGCAGTGGTCGGTGTTGGCATCGATGCAGACCACCTCCTGACCGTTCTCCTTGAAGAGTTTGGCCACGTTGCGGGCCACGTCATTGGCGCCCAGAATCACCCATCCCATTTGGCTGGGCCGCCGCAGCCCCAGCATGCCGGCCATCAGTCCGCCGGTGAGGCCCGCGAAAACAACGGTCACGGCAATGACCAGGAAAACCAGTGCCCGCAGTTCATAACCGCCGGAAAGTCCCCTGTCGGCAAAGGCGGCGGCAAAAAAGGAGGCCACGGCCGCGGCCACGATGCCCCGGGGGCCGATCCAGGCCACAAACAGCCGTTCTTTCCACGCCAGTTCGGAAAAGGCGGTGCCGGTAAATACCGCCGCCGGACGCACCAGAAACATCAGGGCCAGCACCACGCCCAGGCCGGGCCATCCCAGTTGGGTCACCTGGGCCAGGCGAACGTCGGCGGCCAGCAGCACGAACAGCATCCCGATGAGCAGAACGGTCAGCTCCTCCTTGAACTCCACCAGGCGTTTGATGCCCTGCATTCTGGTGTTGCCCACGATAATGCCCGCAACGGTCACAGCGGCAATGCCGCTTTCCGGAACAATTGTGTTGCTGAGCTGGAACAGGGCCAGCACGATGGAGAGGGTAAAGACGTTTTCGCTGCCTTCAGGCACCAGGGTGCGCACCCGGTAGAGCAGGACCAGCAGGCCGGCCGCCACTCCTCCGGAAATGGCGCCGAATCCCAGCCGGGACACCACGTGCCATATCCAGACCATGGGGCTGCCGTGGGACGGGCTTAACGCCGCCTCCAGGGCCACAATGGCTACCACCGCTCCCAGGGCGTCGATCAGCACACCCTCGGCCTCCAGCACGGTGGCCACGGAGCGCTTGACCTTGAGCCGCTTGAGAAGGGGATTGATCACCGTGGGACCAGTCACCATGACCAGGGTGCCGAACAGGATCGCGTTTTTCCACGGCCAGTCCAGGATAAAGCGGGCCGCCACCGCGCCGCCGATCACCGTGACCAGGCCGCCGAAAAGCACCAGCTGACGAATGGAGCGCTTTGCCCGCCGCAGCCGGTTGAATTTCAGGTTCATGCCGCCCTCAAAGAGAATGACAGCCACGGCAAACCCGGTGAGGATGGTCAAAGCAGGACCCAGGGCCTGAGGGTGAATGAGTTCCGCGCCGTCCGGGCCCAGGGCCACGCCGGCGGCCAGCAGCAGAACGATGCCCGGCATTCGAAGCTGGTGGGCCAGGGCCTGGGCGATCATGCCAAGGGCCAGGGCCAGGGCAAGGGTGAGGGCCGGGTTGTAGAAAAGGCCGGTTTCCATGAGGTGTCTTTCTCTGTCTGGTTGCGTGTAACCCTGAACAGGGTCATCATATTATCAAAGCCTCTGTTCCTGTCAACGGCCGGGAAGGACCTGGCGGGTTTTTTGATTCCCGGAGCGCCCCCGTGGTGGAATCTGTTGACACGACCCGGTGAGTGACGCTATATATTGACGATTCATTCCAGGCGCAGCCGACGTGTCCGTTTTTCTGTCCTGCCGAATCGTTTTGCCGGCACGGCGCGCCGTTTTAAAGCACCACAAGGAGGAACAACAGCATGGCTTCACCATCGCGGTATTACCAGATTAAACCCGGCAGAAAGCACATTCAAACATCAATTGTGCGCCTTGTTTTTTTGAGCCTGGGCCACGCCTTCCAGACCGCCTACCGGCTGGACCCGGAGGTGAAAAAAGAGATCGATGCCTGGCCGGAAACGGTGTGCATCGTCATGAACGTGGAGCCCGACGGGCCGTGCATGACCCTTGTCAAGCGCAACGGCACCTTTCAGTACCTGGGCGAAAAGGAGATCGTCAACGCCGATGTGGTGATCGCCATCAAGAACGTTGAATTTATCTTCCGCATGATGATGGGCCTGATGAGCATGCCCCGCATCATCGCGGAGAACCGCCAGTACGTCAAGGGTGACCTGGTCCTGGCCAGTTCCATCATCCGGTGCATGAACCGGGTCCAGGCCCTGATGCTTCCGGTGATCACCGGCCTTTACATCAAAAAGGTGCCTAAATTTTCGTGGCTCATGGTGCGAAACCGGATCATTTTCTGGACCTGGGGCGTTCTCGGACAGGTCAAATAACGCAATATACGCAGGAGCAATCCATGATTCCCAAGTATTTCGAGTATTTCAACTCCGTTAAGGTCGTGGCCGGAAAGCAGGCCCTGGCCCGGCTGCCCGAGGAACTGCTGAACCTGGGTGTCAAGAAGCCGATTCTGGTCACTGATAAAGGGGTGGTCAATGCCGGCCTGGTCAAGGTGGTGGAAGAGAACGTGGCCGGGTCCGGGGTCTCCATCGGCGCCGTTTACGACGAAACACCGGTGGACTCCTCCATTCACGCGGTCAATGCCATTGCCGCCATTTATCGGGAAAAGGGGTGCGATTCCATCATTGCGGTGGGCGGCGGCTCGGCCATTGACACGGCCAAGGGTGTCAACATCGTGCTGTCGGAAAACACCGACGACCTGATGAAGTTCACGGGCAACAACCGGGTCCGGGCCGTGATGAAACCGTTTGTGGTGATTCCCACCACCGGCGGCACCGGCTCTGAAGTGACCATGGCCGCGGTGATCGCCAACCCGGATCTGGGGGTAAAAATGCAGTTCACCACGCCCCTGATGCTGCCGGACTTCACGATTCTGGATCCGCGCATGACAAAGACCATGCCCCCCAAAATCACGGCGGCCACGGGCATGGACGCCATGACCCACGCCGTGGAAACCTTCATGAGCATTCAGCGCAACCCGGTGAGTGATGCCTTTGCCTGGTCCGCCATTGAACTGCTCGTGGCAAATCTGCCCAAAGCCGTGACCGACGGGGACGATGAAGATGTGCGGCTGGCCGTTGCCACCGGGGCCATGCTGGCCGGTATTGCCTTTTCCAACTCCATGGTGGGAGTGGTTCATGCCGTGGCCCATGCCCTGGGCGGTGTATGCCACCTTCCCCACGGCATTGCCAATGCCATTATTCTGCCTTTTGGCATGGAGTTCAACCTGCCCAAGGCCCGGGATGTTCTGTCCGACATGCTGCTGGTGCTGGCCGGCCCAGAGGTGTTTGCGGCAACACCGAAGAAACAGCGGGCCGAAAAGTCCATCGCCACCGTGCGGGACCTGATCAAGACCCTGAACCGGACCAGCGGCCTGCCCGTCTGCCTGGAACAGGCCGGTGTGCCCAGAAACAAACTGGAAAAGGTGGCCCGAATAGCGGTAAGCGACGGGGCCGCCAATTTCAATCCCATTGAGATTGAATACCAGGACGCGTTGAATATCCTTAATCGGGCCTATGCCTGACCCTATTAACCCGAGGTTTCGGGGGGAGTATTTATGCAAGAGCTTATCGGCACCAGTAACAAGGTACTGGAAGTAGACCTGACACAACAGACATTTGACGTGGTCACCATTACCGACCGGGACCGGAAGATGTACCTGGGCGGCAAGGGGCTGGGCCTGAAACTGATTTACGATCGCATGCCCATGGATGCCGACCCCCTGGGGCCGGACAATATCCTGGCGGTCATGCCCGGCGTGCTCATGGGCACCGGTGCCCCCTGTTCCGGCCGGTTTGCCGCGGTTGCCAAGTCGCCCCAGACCGGGGTCATGGTTTCTTCTTCCTGCGGCGGCCCCTTTGGCATGGCCTTAAAAACCGCGGGATGGGACGGGATTCTGATAAAGGGGACTTCCGAAAAGCCGGTCTGGCTGCTGCTGGATTCAAAGGGCGTCACCTTTAAGGACGCGGCCGATCTGTGGGGCAAGGACACTCAGGAGACCCAGGCCCTGCTGGCGAAAGAGGGCCAGTCCCTGGTGATCGGACCGGCCGGAGAGAACGGGGTGAGTTTCGCCAACATTGCGTCGGGCGAACGGTACCTGGGCCGGGGCGGCATGGGCGCGGTGATGGGCGCCAAAAGGCTCAAGGCCATTTGCGCCGTGGGCAAGGCCTTCAAGATTGTCCCCAAAAACAAGGCGGCCTTTGACAAGATCAAGAAGACGGCCACCGACTACATCAACCGCAATCCCTGGACCTCGGACGGCCAGCGCAAGTACGGCACCCTGAGCATTGTCAACATCACCCGTACCACGGGCATTCTGCCGGTGCGCAATTTCCAGGACGGCACCTCGGACAACGCTTATAAGCTCACCGGTGAGCTCATTCGGGAAAAATACAATACCAGCCACCATACCTGCAAACCCTGCACCATTTTATGCGGTAAAAAGGGAGTGTTTGACGGCAAGGAGATGCCGGTGCCCGAGTATGAGACAGTTGGCCTGATGGGCTCCAACCTGGAGATTTATGACCCTGTGATCATTGCCCGGTGGAACAAGGTTTGCGGGGACATGGGCATGGACACCATATCCGCCGGCGGCACCCTGAGCTGGGTCATGGAGGCCACGGAAAAAGATCTGGTGAAAAGCAACCTGAAGTTCGGCAGCCCCGAGGGCGTGGACGAGGCCCTGGCCGACATCGCCTACTGCCGGGGGTTTGGCGCGGAGATGGCAGGTGGCTCCAGGAGACTGTCCGAAAAATACGGCGGCACCGAGTTTGCCATGCACGTCAAGGGCATGGAGCTGTCCGCCTATGATCCCCGGGGCAGTTACGGCCATGGGCTTTCCTACGCCGTTGCCAACCGGGGGGCCTGCCATCTGAGTTCCACCATGATGGCCATGGAAAACTTCATGTGTTTTCTGGCGCCGCACACCACCCTGTCCAAGGCCCGGTGGACAAAGGTTTTCGAGGACATGTGGTGCTGCGTCAACTCCCTGCATACCTGCCTGTTCACCTCCTATGCCTATACCACGGAACTGCTGATCCCCAGAATGTCCAGCTGGATATCCACCCTGATCGGTATGCAGTTTTTCCCCCAGGTGCTGACCATGGTTGTGGACTTTTCAGTGGTTTATCGCAAGATGTGGCAGGCCGTGACCGGCATTTCCATTTCAAAGTCCGAATTCTTGAGGGCTGGTGAGCGCATTCACGTCCTGGAGCGGTATATGAATACCCGCATGGGGGCTTCGGTAAAAACCGACACCCTTCCCAAGCGGCTGTTGACCGAAAGCCGCAAGTGCGACAAAAAAGGCCGCACCGTGCCCCTGGAGGAGATGCGGGACCAGTACTACCGCCTGCGCGGATTTACGCCGGAAGGCAAGCCTTCGCCGGAACTGCTCAAAAAGCTTGAGATTGCCGCGTGAGTCTTTATCGAAAAAAAAGGAGAAGATGAATGATCCCCGCTTCCTACAGTTTCATACATAAGACCAAGGTTTTTTACGGCGCACTGGCCCTGGAGCAGATTCCGCCGGAGCTGGACCAGATTCCGGCAAGAAACCCCCTGGTGATCACTGATCCCAAAACCGAAAAAAAGGCCGTTCGCGCTCTGGCCGGGGCCTTTGCCCGGACATCCGCCCCAATCACGGTGTTTGATCAAACACCTGAGCTGGTTGAAGAAACGGCGATCAGGGAGATTGCGGATATCTACAGAAAGACCGGGTGCAATTCGATTCTGGCTCTGGGCGGGGTCTCGGTCATCGACACGGCCAAGGCCGTGGCCGTGGTACTGACCGGCAGGGAGCTGGCCGCCGCGTCGGGGGATGACAATATCGCAGGGCCTCTGCCGCCCTTTTTTGCCATTCCCACCATGGCCCAGGAAAAGGCGTCCCTTACCATGACCTTAAAAGTGGGGGCCGGAACCGGCGCCCATGAATTTGCCTCTTCGCTTCTGATGCCCCGGGCGGTTTTTATTGACAGCCGGGTCATGGCCTCCGCCACGGGCAAAGAGGTGGCAAAAAGCGGCCTGGCAGCGCTTTACCGGATCGTGGACGCGGCCACCGGCCCTCAGCAAAATCCGGTAAGTACCACCTTTGCCGCCTGCGCCCTGGAGATGCTCTCTGCGAATCTGCTCAAAGCGGTACGGGTCAACAGCAAAAAGCAGTCAGCGATTCTCACCGCTGCTGCCATGCTTTCGGAAATCGCGGCTTCCAACATCACCCAGGGTGTGGGGCTCGCCCTGTCCAGGGCCGTGGGCGCGGCCGGCAAGGTTTCCGAGGACCTGGCCGGAGCGGCCCTGGTGCCGGGCCTGATCAGGCTCCGCATGAAAGGCGCCGAAGATGCTTTGTCCCGGCTGCTGCTGGCCATGGAGGGACCGGAAGAATACGCGGCCACGCCCGCGGACCAGCGGCCCCAGGCCGCCCTTGAAGCAGTGGAAACCCTGATGCTCAAGGTACAGGCCTCGGCCGGCCTGAAGCTTACCCTGGCTTCTCTGGGCCTGATCACGGGCAGGGACGAAATCGCAAAGGCCGTGGCCGCAGATGCCGACACCCTTGGCCCGGAAACCGTCAGCCAGGCCCAGGTGATGGAGATGCTGGCGGCGGCGGAATAGTCTTTTTTTTGTTTGAAATTTGAAACGCCTGGTGTCCCAAAAAAAAGAGATGGGACACCAGGCGTTTTTCATTGGCGTCCAATCTATTTTCAAATTAGTAACTTAAGGTACTCTTAAGATCAGAAAAGAGTTGACATCTGATTAACCTCTGATGTATAAATTTCAATTTGATATGAAAGCACCATTAGGTTTGTCAACCATTCGTATTTTAAGGCTTTTTTGGCAGACAGGCCCCATGGCAATTATAGTGGGTGGGCTCTCCTTCTGGCCGGAGGCCTTTTGAGACAAGGGGTATGCATGGGCCTGTTGAGACGATTCTTGATGGTGCAGGTCATCGCATCCGTGCTTATTTTTTCCCATATGGTTTTGGCGGACAGCCCGAACCCGCCGGGCTCCTCCGGTGCGGGCAGTTCCCCGGTAACCAGATCAACCCCGCAGGCCCCTAAGCCAGCCGGTCCGGCGGTTAGCACCGTAACCCAGCAGGCGGTCAACCTGGGGGTGCTTTCCAGCGCCGGCCGTATCAACCAGGTGATCAATTTTCTCACCGGCCCCAACCCCAGCGGGGCTTTTCTTTTTCCGGTTTTTCAGCCGGCCGATTCCCACATATTTTCCACATCCCTTGAGATCACCCGGCCGGACAACACCACATGCTATGCCAGCGCCAGTTTTTTCCCCAACCAGGACGCGGTGTACGATTCGGTGGAGTATGTCAACAAAACCTGTACGGAGATGGAAAGGGTGGTGTTCAAGGACCTCAAGCGGGTCGGAATTTTGAAGAAAAATATTGTGGTTCTGGATGGGGGTACCCTGAAGATATTTCTCATGCCCGCAGGCAGCGGGTGTGTTGTCATAAAAAAAGAAGTTATTCAATAAGAAGTGGGGTGTATGTTTAACAGTTTTTGGGAAGGAGAAGGTAAATGAAAAAATGGCAAAGGTTTTTTAACCTGCCCGCCATGCTGCTTCTGGCCGTTTTAGTTGTAAACGGCATGAGCGGCGCGGCATGGGCGGCGGATTTGGGTGTACTGTTAGATGGTAGTGTCGTCAGCGGTACCCTGTCCGTGGACGATACGACTAACGCTGTGACCGTGGGCGGCAGCCTGACTGCCAGCGGTACGGTATCTGCCGGCAGCCTGTCGGTTACAGGCACGGTAGCGGCCGGAACGCTTGACGTGACCGGTGACGCCGATGTGGGTGGTGCCCTGACCGTTACCGGCACAGCCACGACCAACGGCATAGACAACACAGGCGATGTGGCCACGACCAGCCTGACCGCGACCGGAACGGTAGCGGCCGGAACGCTTGACGTGACCGGTGACGCCGATGTGGGTGGTGCCCTGACCGTTACCGGCACAGCCACGACCAACGGCATAGACAACACAGGCGATGTGGCCACGACCAGCCTGACCGCGACCGGAACGGTAGCGGCCGGAACGCTTGACGTGACCGGTGACGCCGATGTGGGCGGTGCCCTGACCGTTACCGGCACAGCCACGACCAACAGCATAGACAACACGGGCGATGTGGCCACGACCAGCCTGACCGCAACCGGAACGGTAGCGGCCGGAACGCTTGACGTGACCGGTGACGCCGATGTGGGCGGTGCCCTGACCGTTACCGGCACAGCCACGACCAACGGCATAGACAACACGGGCGATGTGGCCACGACCAGCCTGACCGCAACCGGAACGGTAGCGGCCGGAACGCTTGACGTGACCGGTGACGCCGATGTGGGCGGTGCCCTGACCGTTACCGGCACAGCCACGACCAACGGCATAGACAACACAGGCGATGTGGCCACGACCAGCCTGACCGCGACCGGAACGGTAGCGGCCGGAACGCTTGACGTGACCGGTGACGCCGATGTGGGCGGTGCCCTGACCGTTACCGGCACAGCCACGACCAACAGCATAGACAACACGGGCGATGTGGCCACGACCAGCCTGACCGCAACCGGAACGGTAGCGGCCGGAACGCTTGACGTGACCGGTGACGCCGATGTGGGCGGTGCCCTGACCGTTACCGGCACAGCCACGACCAACGGCATAGACAACACGGGCGATGTGGCCACGACCAGCCTGACCGCGACCGGAACGGTAGACGCTGCTGACATGACCACCGGATCTCTGACGGCCAGCGGAACGGTAGGTGCCGGCAGCCTGGACGTAACCAATGATGCCGATGTGGGTGGTGCTCTGACCGTTACCGGCACAGCCACGGTGAATAATGACATGGTCGTGACCGGCCTTGCCGATCTCCAGGGTGATGCCGATGTGGCTGGCACCCTGGATGTGGAGGGCGCCCTGACCGCCACCGGCACCACCAATACCATTGGTACTGTCGGCACGTCGATCAACACCATCACCGGCGCAAGCAGCACCATGATTGGTGATAATGCCGGTGTAAGTCTTACCACCGACAGCGCGAGTATGGCCGTGATCACTGGTCCGGGCGCTGGCACGGCCGTGAGAGCCACGGACACTGATATCAGAATGGGTGTGGCCGATGGCTTGGGAGGCAGCGCAGGTGTGGTTGCCGAAGTTGACAACGTCATTATGTCCGTGAGCGGCGGTGCCTTTACGATGGTGACCGACGACAGTGCGTCTATGGGCGTGATCGGTGGCGGCGGTATGACCGTCTCTGGTACGGGAGACAGCAGTTTAGTATCCCTTACCACGGAAGATGGACATGGCCTGACGGTTGACCAGTCCACCGGCACCACCACCCTGACCGGCGGTGCCAACTCAACCTCCTGGACACTGGATGACGGCGGCGCGGTCCTCAATGACAGCGTCAACGGCGATACGTTTACCGTTGATAACGCGGGCAATACGTGGATTGCCGGCGACGCTGATGTGGACGGGAGCCTGACGGTTGACGGAACGACCACGCTCAATGATGACCTGATCGTGGCTGGCGACTCCGACCTGAACGGCGCTCTGTCCGTGGCCGGTACTGCCACAATGGAGAGTGACCTGGTAGTGAACGGTGACAGCCAGATGGACGGCAGCCTGACGGTTGACGGCACGACCACGCTGAACGATGACCTGATCGTGGCCGGTGACTCCGACCTGAACGGCGCCCTGTCTGTTGCCGGGACCGCTACAATGGAGAGTGACCTGGTAGTGAACGGTGACAGCCAGATGGACGGCAGCCTGACGGTTGACGGCACGACCACGCTGAACGACGATCTGATCGTGGCTGGCGACTCCGACCTGAACGGCGCCCTGTCTGTTGCCGGGACCGCTACAATGGAGAGTGACCTGGTAGTGAACGGTGACAGCCAGATGGACGGCAGCCTGACGGTTGACGGAACGACCACGCTCAATGATGACCTGATCGTGGCTGGCGACTCCGACCTGAACGGCGCTCTGTCCGTGGCCGGTACTGCCACAATGGAGAGTGACCTGGTAGTGAACGGTGACAGCCAGATGGACGGCAGCCTGACGGTTGACGGCACGACCACGCTGAACGATGACCTGATCGTGGCTGGCGACTCCGACCTGAACGGCGCCCTGTCCGTGGCCGGTACTGCCACAATGGAGACCGACCTGGTTGTGGACGGTGACTCCACTATGCACGGCACCCTGGATGTGGAGGGTGCTCTGACCGCTACCGGCACCACCAACACCATTGGTACCGCCGGTGTGTCGGACAACACCATTACCGGTGACACCAACACCATGACCGGTGCCACAAGCAGCACGGTGACCGGTGATAACGCCGTCGTGGACCTGACCACCGACACGGCCAACCTGTACGTGGATAATGGTTCAGGGGCTTATGCCGGTGTAATGACAACAGCCGGTACGGTTGCCATGGGCGTGACAGATGGGGCAGGTGCCGGTGCAGGCGTTATTGCCGAGATCGATGAAGTGTCCATGGCAGTGATGGGCGGCGGTAACATGACGGTCAGCGGAACGGGCGTCAACAGCTATGTTGAAGCGATTACAGCTGACGGCGATGGCCTGACAGTTGACCAGGCCGGTGATACCACGACCCTGACCAGCAGCAACGCCAATGTGGAACTGACCACGGACAGCGCAGCCATTGGCGTGGACGGTGTGTCAGGTCTGGTTGCCACGGATACCGACGTTACCATGAGTATGACCGGCGGCGCGAGCATGACGGTGACCGACACCAGCACTACCATTACGGCGTCGGGTACCAACACTATCACAGGCGATGAGAATACTATCACCGGCGCAACTAGCAGTACGATGTCCGGCGACAACGCCATCGTGGATCTGTCCGCCGACACCGCGAACCTTTATGTGGACAATGGTTCCGGGGCTTATGCCGGTGTGATGACCACGGCCGGTACGGTTGCCATGGGCGTGATGGATGGCGCAGGCGCCGGTGCAGGCGTTATTGCCGATATCGATGAGGTGTCCATGACGGTGATGGGCGGCGGTAACATGACAGTCAGCGGCACGGGCGCCAACAGCTTCGTTGAAGCAATTACAGCTGATGGCGATGGCCTGACAGTTGACCAGGCCGGTGATACCACGACCCTGACCAGCAGCAACGCCAATGTGGAACTGACCACTGACAGCGCGATGGTGGGTGTGACCGGCGGCGGCAGCATGACTGCCACCGGCACGGGTGACACCAGCCAGGTGACCCTGCTGACGGCCGACGGCCATGGCCTGACGGTTGACCAGGCATCCCACACCACAACGCTGAACGGCGGTTCCAACTCCTCCTCGCTGACCCTGGAGGATGCCGCCGCGACACTGGCGGTGGGCACCGATACAACCGCTGAAATCCAGGTGCTCGAGGCCACCAACGATGGCACGACAACTGCCGTTACCATCGGCGGTGTTGACAACGTGTCCAACGACATTCTGGCAACCGCCAGCGGCGGCATCAACAACCTGACAGCCAATGCCGTGGACGGCACGAACAACATTGAGGCGGCTACCAACAACATCGGTGCTGCCACGGCCAACTCGGTGAACGTTATTGGTAACGCCGGCACATCGGCCAACACCATCACCGGTGCCACCAACACCATTGTGGGCGTGACCACGGTCACCTCCACCGGTACGGCCAACCAGATGATCGTGGATGCCACAAGCTCCCGGCTTGTCAGTGCCGACGGCACCCAGAGCGCGGCGGTGAGCAACAACGGCATTTTCATCGATTCGGTGGGGCCCAACGACGCCCAGGCCGGCCTTGAGGTGACGCCTACCCAAGCCAGCCTGTATGTGAACTCGGCAAGTGGCGCGCCCCATGGCATTCTGATCAGCCAGACCAGTACGGTGATTGCCGGCGGAACCGGTTCCACCTCGCTGACCCTGAATGACGACGGTGCCACCTTTGCCGAAGTGGGCACCGGTGAGCCTGTTATCGTGACCGGTGTGGCTGAAGGTGAGGATGACTTTGACGCGGTCAACTTCGTGCAGTTCAGGCGTGAAATTGACCGGCTGGACAAGCGGATGGATGAGTTTGCCGGCGGTGTGGCATCAGTTGCCGCCCTGGCGGCCATTCCCGGCCCCGTCAATGGTAAATGCTTTTCCGTTGGCGCCGGGTTTGGCCATTATGATGGTGAGGATGCTATCGCCATCGGCGGTAAGGCCTGCGTGTTCAGCAAGAACATCGTGGTCACCGGCGGCGCCGGCTTCAGCAACAGCCAGACCACCATCAACGCGGGTATCGGTTTCAGTTTTTAGCCGATAATCGCTTTTAACCCATTACACCATGCCGCCTGCATGAATGCGGGCGGCATGGTTTTTTTTGGCCTCAGGCGAAGCAATCTCGAACTCGGCTTGTGTCTTTGCGAGCGCAGCGAAGCAATTTTGTTCATATAAGGAGGAGATTGCTTCGTCGCTTTCGCTCCTCGCAATGACGCTTATTTTAATTAAAGAGGTTGTTTTGCCTTAGAAATGGAAAAAGAAGGAAAGAACCGGTCAATGACCCGGTCAATAAAGGCGGCGTGGCTGTTAAAGGCAATGGGCGGCATGACGCCCGGTGGGAAAAAAGCGGCTTCTTCGGCATCATCTCCGGCACACGGAACGCCGGCGTAGTCGATGACAAGGTAACCCACGATCAGCACCGTGCCATAGGTGGCGCTGTTGTTGGTTTCCACCCCCAGAAGGGTATCAATGGTGCCGGAGATGCCGGTCTCCTCTGCCAGTTCCCGCAGGGCGGCCTGATCCGGCGCTTCTGACAGTTCAACGAACCCGCCGGGCAGTGCCCATTCACCCTTGCGGGGTTCCACGCTTCGCTTGACCAGCAGAATGCCCGTGTCTTTATCGGCCACCACCACGGCCGTGGCAGGCACCGGGTTCTCGTAAATCGGGGCATCACAGCGGGTACAAAAAGGACGCTCACGGCCTTCGTAGAGCCGTTTTTGAAGAGGTTGCGCGCAGAAGGGGCAATAAAGTTTTTCTTTCACAGGAACCGTTGGAAGTTTTTATACATTAAGGGGACCTTTAAAGGTTAATTTCACCGCAGAGACGCAAAGGACGCAGAGTAAAGAGTGAGCGCTGCGTGTAAAGCAGAAGGCATAATCAGTTGCGCGCTTTGCGTCTTTTCGGTGTAAAAGTAATGGGTCTCAGTCGTCGAAATTGCCGGCAGGCCCCTTGTCTGATGTCAGGCCGGCAGCTTTCTGTTTGATTTTTTCCGGGGTCCAGTCATCGGGGGCTTCAATCCTTTCGGCCAGAGGGCCGGGATCGTGGGAACCGGCGGCAAGAATCGCATCAATCACCATGGGAGCGGTATCCGTTGCATTCAGCACCGATGTCAGCATGGTGTATATGAAATCCTCCACCCCCTGGGCCATACGCTCCTTGATTTTCGCGGGCTGGGCATGCAGCAGGTTTTCAAAGGGCAGGTTGAGCTTTTTGTAGTCCCCTGCCTTCAGCCCTTTTTCGTCCGCGTATGCCCTCATTTTCGCCCACATCTCGTCGGTGACCCCGGCATCGGGCTTTTTGACAAAGTTGCCGGCAGCATCCAGAAACGCGTTGCCATAGTCATTGACTTCAAGCCCCCAGGAAATCATCTGCAGGGCCGTGGCCACGTTGGCCTTGGTGGTCCGGGTTTCGTTGGCAATGCGCCGCAGCCGGTCCGAGCTGTTTCCTGAGGTGCCGTGCTGGGCGCCGTATACCCTGTAAGGCTCGATGGCCCTGTGAATCTCGGCGGTAAGCTCCACCTGGATGCCCTGGTCGCTGGCCTCGATGCCGTGCGTGGTGCCGTTGTTCAGGGCGATCCAGTCTGGAAAGATGCCGTGGGCATTGAGCCCCTGGATCAGGAAAAGGGCCTCCTCTTTTGTGGAAAGCCCGGTCTTGCCCTTGATCTCGCCCACTTCGGTCTCCAGTCCCGCCCATTTGGGAACAAAGGGGCTGAGTTCAATGTTGGCCAGCAGGTTCTGGTCGTCGGGCATGTGGGAGGCGTCAATGGCGATGGAGGTGATGCCCGCCTCAAAAAGGGAGGGTATCTCCACCCTGGCATCGGCGATATCCTTTTCATTTTTAATGCCGTAATGGTCCGCGTGAATGGCTACCGGCACGGTGATCCCCATCTCGTTGCAAAAGGCATCCACCTGGCGGGCCATGTTCCAGTAGTTGACCGCGCAGTAGGCGCTTCGTCCGCCCTCGGACTTGGCGATTTCAATGATGATCGCGGCATTGGCCCGCTGCGCGGCCCGCAGGGCGCCCCGAATGACAAAGCTGTTTCTGCCGTTGGCCGCCATGGTTACGGCCTTGCCTTTTGCTGCCAGGGCCCGGTTGATGTATCGTCCGCTGACGATCAGCGCCCTGGAGTTGGGAAACAGCCGGACGATGTTGGGGGGCCTTCCCACTTTGACCGCGTTCAGGTAATCACTGGAATAGATGCTGTTCGGCATGTTTACTCCTCCGTTTACCGGCGTTGCGCCCAGCGCCGGATGTTTTATTTCTGTTTTTCCCCGGCTTCAAGCGTCTTGAGGGTTTGCTCAATGCTTTGACGCACCTTTTCGTTGTATTCCCGGGCCTCTTTTTCAAAGGCTTTCCGCCTTTCATGAAAGGCATCAAAGCGTTCCTGGAACCGCTCCATTTTCCGGTGGTAATTTTCTATTTTGTCCGGTGTGTCAGCGGCCTCCTTCAGACGAATCAGTTCAGCCTGCTCCGCCTTAAGGGCTTCAAACTCTTTCTGGATGGACTGTTCTTGGGCTTTGAGGGCCGCTGCTTTGGACTCGCCGAAATCGTTGGCGCCGTTACTGCCGTCCGATGTGGCAGGGGCCGGAGCCGCCACCGCCGGTGTACCGGCCGGCTCCTGTGGAGAGGATTTCAGTTCCTCTTTGATTTCGACCTGCTTGCGGTACCGGGGAGGGACGGACTCAAGACTGTTGGCGTAATGGACCCGGCCCTGGTCGTCTATGTACTTATAGATATCCGCAGACGCCACCTGCCCGGTGAGTAAGAGAGCAGCAAAAGCAGGGAGAAAAAAAGAAAAAACCGGGTACTTCATCAAACGCCTCCATGGTCTGAAGAAAGAAAAGGCAAGGCCTGACCTGTTCGAGGGTCATTCTACCCTGCCTGTTTTACGAAAGTCAAGGAGGTGTGAAGCCGCCCGGCAGCCACTGTGTCCGTAGGGCCCCTGCACGCGCATGCCCCGGTCAGGCTAGCCGACCATGAAGCTCCACAAAATTCCGGCCGCGCAGGCAGAGCCGATGACGCCCGAGGAGTTGCACGCCATGGCATGCATGAGAAGATAGTTGCCTTTGTCCTCGTGCTGTCCCATCATGTGAACCTCCCGGGCCGATCCGGGAACGGCCGACACGCCCGCGGCCCCCAGCAGGGGATTGATTTTCTGTTTTAGAAGGAGGTTCATGAGTTTGGCAAAGATAATGCCCGAGGCTGTGGCCACGGAAAAGGCGACGGCGCCCAGGGCAAAGATGCCGACGGACTTGGGGGTCAGAAACACGTTGGCCTGTGTGCTGGCGCCCACGGTCATGCCGAGAAAAATGGTGGCCGCGTCCATGATAACGGTTCGGGCGCTCTGGGCCAGTCGCTCGGCCTCGCCGCACTCCTTTAAAAAGTTGCCGAAAAAGAAGGGCCCCAGCAGGGGGATCGACGCCGGCGCCGTGAGGCAGCAGAGCATGATACCCACCACCGGAAAGATCATTCGCTCTTTTTTGGAGACCTCCCGCATGTTGGGCATGCGGATCAGCCGTTCTTTGCGGGATGTGAGCAGCCGCATGATGGGTGGCTGGATCACCGGAATCAGGGCCATATATGAGTAAGCCGCAATGGCAATGGGGCCGATCAGGTGGGGGGCCAGCTTGGCTGTCAGGAAGATGGAGGTGGGACCATCGGCACCGCCGATAATGGCAATGGAGGCCGCCTCGTTGGGCAGAAAACCCAGGCCCAGGGCCGAGAGCAGGGTGAAAAACACACCCACCTGGGCTGCCGCGCCCAGCAGCATGAGCCGGGGCATGGCCAGCAGGGAGGAAAAATCGGTCATGGCGCCCAGGCCGAGAAAGACAATGGAGGGATAGACACCGGACGTGACTCCGAAGTATAAATAGTGCAGCACGCTGTTGTCTTCGTAGATGCCCAGGCCGAACCCCTCGAAAAAGGGAATGTTGCCGATGATCACCCCCAGGCCGATGGGAATCAGCAGCAGGGGCTCGAACCGTTTGGCGGCCCCCAGGTAAACCAGAAGACAACCGATGGCCAGCATCAGCACGTAGCGTTCATCAGCAAGGAAAAAGCCGGTGTTGTGAAGAAAGTTCAGGGTCAGGTCAAGCATGGCGCACCTATTCGGCAGTCATGGGGTTACAGGTTCCACGTGAAGCGGCCCTCGCTCCCGGTCACCAGGAGTCCGGTCTCGCGAAGGGTTTTAATGGTCAGGTGGGGGTGGGGCAGCCCTTTTTCCCGGGATACCCGGTAGAGGTCGGACAGTTGAAAAGACGACCCCAGCTGCCTGGCACAGTCCTTGTACACGGCGGCGATCCGGCGGGCTCCTTCGACGGAGAAATCATGCTCCGGAACCGCCAGAGGCGTGGTGACGGGTTGCTCTACAATGGGGAGGCTGTTTTTCCTGAAAGCCCCTCCGACCCGTTCTGAAAAGGCGATCATGGCCGGTACCCGGGAAATAATAAATGAGAGAAGCGCCAGGCAGGAAATGTCGATGGTAATGCCCAGGGCCGCCATGGCCCAGCCGTTTTGTTCGGCGATGCGGTCAAAACTGAACAGGGTTAACAGTGTGGCCGGATCCATTAAGACAAGCCTCCTTTAATAAACATAACAGTATGGAGTCGATTCTATGTGAAAAGCCATACAGAAAACTCTACTTTTAATCCATAAACCGGGTAGGGTGTCAATAGAAAAATCAGAAAAGGGAACAGGGACAGGGCAATCGATTGTCCGGCCCGTGGTGCTGTCGTCTTTGTGAAGGCCGGTAAAAAGGCGGTTCAGACTTGCTTTTTATTCGTAAACGGTGGTAAGAGATAAGGACTTTTTTACCATCGGCAGGCAGAAGGGACAACTTCATGAAAAAAGGCGATAGCGGACCTGGACAGGCATTTATATGGACGGTTCTGATATCGGCGGTGATGGCTTTTGTATTGGCTTCACCTTGCTATGGAGTGGTTGATACTGTTGATCTCAAGCTTGAATCGTCCGGTTTTTATCTTGAAAGTCCGGCTGCGCCGGGCTGCGACATCGACGTGGAGCCGGACACCGGCCCCGTCGGGGAGGATGGCGTGGATACGCCGCCAGCGCCTTTGCCATCAGAAGATGCGGCAGGAGATACCGTCGACACCGGAACCGTTGATACCGATGATGATTTCGGTGATTTTGACGAGTTTGACGAGTTTGATGCACCGGAACAGCCTCCCGTGTTTGATCCCCTGTCCGGTTATAACCGGGTGATGACCCAGGTAAACGACCGGCTCTACTACTGGGTGTTAAAACCGATGGCCCGGGGATATAAGGTGGTGATGCCGAAGCCGGTGCGGCGCGGCATCGGCAATGCGTTTGAAAACCTGGGGTTCCCGGTACGGTTTGCCAACAATGCCCTGCAGGGCAAGGTGCACAGTACCGGCGTGGAGACCGCGCGGTTTTTGATTAACACTACCCTGGGCATCGGCGGCCTGTGGGACCCGGCCCAGCAGTGGATGGGGGTTGGTCCGTGTGATGAGGATTTTGGCCAGACCCTGGGACGTTACGGTCTGGGCGGCGGATTTCACGTGGTGCTGCCCGTGTTCGGCCCGTCCAACGTGCGGGATACGGTGGGCAGGGTGGCCGATGGGTTCTTAAACCCCGTGGCCTACCTGGAGGATGCGGATACGTCCCTGGCGATTTCCGCAGTAAGGACCATCAACGATACATCCCTTCGACTCGGCCAGTACGAGGCACTTACAAAAGATGCCGTCGACCTGTATATTCTGATGCGGGATGGATATGAACAGTATCGGAGAAAAAAGATAGAGGAATAGACCATGAGACATTTTTTTTCAGTGTTGGTTTTCGGCCTGGTGATGGCCATTACTGTTTTATCGGTTCTGCCGGCCGCGACCCAGGAGACAGATGAGAGGACCCGTCAGGTGGAGGCCCTTCTGAAGGACCGGCTGGACGCTGTTCTGGTCGTGCTGAAAAACACCGATCTGGCGCAGGCTGAAAAGCAGGACCGGATCATGTCTATCATCGAGCCGGTCATCGATTTTCCCCTGATGGCTAAGCTGACCCTGGGCCGGCAGCACTGGTCAAAACTTTCCGCTGATCAGCAGGCCGAGTTTGTCGACCTTTTTGTCGACCGGCTCAAACGCTCCTACCTTGACAAGACCGCCCTCTACTCCGATCAGCAGGTGACCTATGAACAGGCCGTGCTTGAAGGCAACAAGGTTTACGCGGCCATGAACATCATGACAGAGAACAAGACCGTGGTGGTGCTGTATAAGTTCTATTCCGCTCATGATGCCTGGAAGGTCTATGACGTGGAGGTGGAGGGGGTCAGCTTCATCAAGAGTTACATGGCCCAGTTTAATGCCATTTTGAAAAACGGAACAGTGGAAGACCTGTTTACCGAACTTAAAAAACCGGTTACGGAATAATGCCCCGACTGATGCCGCTGGTCGATCGATTCTACACCTTTCTGCTGCGCCACCCCTGGCGGATGCTGGTCTGCTTTGTGCTGTGTATCGCGGTGCTGGCCTGTTTTTCCAGGAATTTCCAGATCGACGCCTCCGCCGACACCCTGGTCAACGAACACGATGAAGACATTCAATACGCCCGTGAGATAACGGACCGTTACGGCATCGGGGATTTTCTGGTTATCGCCTACACACCGCGGGCCGACCTGTTGTCTCCTGGTGTGCTGGCCGATATAGCGGCCCTGCGGGACCGGCTGGCGGCCCTGGCGCCGGTGGCTTCAGTGGTCACCCTGCTGGATGTGCCCCTGCTGGAAAGCCCACCGGTGGCCATCAAGGAGCTGGCCGGCAGCCTGCCCACACTTGTGTCGCCGGGTGTGGACCTGGATCTGGCCAGAAAGGAGCTGTCCACCAGCCCCCTGTACCAGCGCATGCTGGTGAGCCCGGATTTAAAGACCACCGGCATTCAGATCAACCTGAAAGTTGATCAGGACTATATCGACCTGGTTATGGAACGGGACCGGCTGGGCAATAAAAAGCGGGAGGCAGGCCTTTCGCCGGAAGAGGACGATACCCTGCGCCGCCTGGAAAAAACGGTGCTGGAGGCCAGAAAGGCGTATACCCGGGACAACCGGGAGCTGATAGCCCAAATTCGGGCCATCATGGCGGCCCACGAGGCGGACGCCGATCTGTTCCTGGGTGGGGTGAGCATGATCGCCAGCGACCTGATTCAGTTCATCAAAAACGATTTAAAGATTTTCGGCGCCGGCGTCTTCTGCCTGCTGGTGGGGGTTCTGGGCCTGGTGTTTCGCCGGATTCGCTGGGTGGTGCTGCCCATGCTCTGCTGCGTGTTTGCCGTGGTGGCCATGATGGGGCTGCTGGGGCTTTTCAGCTGGAAGGTCACGGTGATCTCCTCCAATTTTATCTCTCTGCAGCTGATCATCACCATGGCCGTGGCCATTCACCTGATCGTCCGGTACCGGGAACTGCTCACTGAGCAGCCCGATGCCGACCAGAAAGAGCTGGTCATGGAAACGGTGCGGTCCAAGCTCAGACCCTGTATCTACACCACGCTCACCACCATGGCCGGATTCGCCTCCCTGGTGCTGTGCGACATCAAGCCAGTGATCACCTTCGGCTGGATGATGGTGGGCGGACTGGTGGTCTCCCTGCTGATCACCTTTCTGTTTTTCCCGGTGGCGCTCTCCCTGTTGCCCAAAACACCGCCGCCCCCGGTTTCTGCGGGAGGCCGCCTGCTCACCGTCGGCACGGCCCGGTTCACCCGTTTTCACGGCACCCTGATACTCCTGGTCAGCCTGGGGGCACTGGCGCTCAGCGTGGTCGGCATCTCCCGGCTTACCGTGGAAAACGCTTTTATTAATTACTTCAAGTCTTCAACCGAGATATATCAGGGCATGAAGGTGATCGACCAGCAGTTGGGCGGCACCACGCCCCTGGATGTGATCATCGATTTCCCGGCGGACGGGAATGACACTCCTGCAGGAACAGGCGCGGCTGCGGATACCGCCGCCGATACGTTTGACATGTTTGAAGAGTTTGAAACCGATACCCAGGAGGCCCAGTACTGGTTTACGCCACACCGCATGCAGCGGATTATGGCGGTTCATGACTACATGGAAAGCCTGCCGGTCACCGGCAAGGTCCTCTCCCTGGGCACCATGCTCAAGGTGGCCCAGCGGCTGAACAATGGCCGGCCCCTGGACAGCTTTGAACTGCCGTTGATTTACAACGAAATGCCCGACCAGTACAAAGAGCAGCTGATTGATCCCTTTGTGTCGGTGGAACAGAACCAGGCCCGGTTGATGGTGCGCATTGTCGACACCGCGCCATCTTTGCGCAGAAATCAGCTGCTGGAAAAGATCGATCATGACCTGACTGAAAAGTTGGGATTTGCGCCGGGCCAGGCCCGGCTCACCGGTATGCTGGTGCTCTACAACAACATGCTCCAGAGCCTGTTTGACTCACAGATACTGACCCTGGGACTGGTGCTGATCGCCCTGATGGGCATGTTCCTGGTGCTGTTCCGTTCCTTCAAGGTCTCGGTGATCGCCATTGTTCCCAACCTGCTCTCCATTGCCGTGGTGCTGGGAGTGATGGGGTGGCTGGGGTTCCCGCTGGACATGATGACCATCACCATTGCCTCCATCAGCGTGGGTATTGCCGTGGATGACACCATTCATTACATTCACCGGTTCCGGGAGGAGTTTGCGGCAACCGGCAGTTACTATACCGCCATGGAGCGGTCCCACGATACCATCGGCTATGCCATGTACTATACCTCCATCACCATCATCATCGGGTTTTCCATTCTGGCCCTGTCCAATTTCATCCCCACGATTCTCTTTGGCCTGCTCACCGGTCTGGCCATGCTGATTGCCCTGATGGCGGCCCTGACCCTGCTGCCGCAGCTGATCATAAAGCTTCGGCCCTTCGGACCGGAAACCGCCTAACCTCCAATATTTTACCCTTCGGACGAGTCGTCCTGGTCCCGCCATTGGCGGGACTGTGTTGCGGGACATTCGCGGATATACAGTAGGGGCGAACCTTGTGTTCGCCCATTGATGGGCAACTACAGGGGGTGCCCCTACAATGTTTCTGCGGCCAAAGCAGCCCGTGACATATCCGGGCTGAAAAAGGGTGCTGTGGCTGAGAAAACGGGGGGGCGGATATCGCAGACATCCGTCCGGGCTCGGGGATCATGGATTTGCCGGCAGCGGCAAGGCGTGTCAGGCGGGCCTGCCCTTTTTGACCTTCTGCATCAGTTCCCCGGCAATGGTCTTCAACTCCATGCGCTCGGTTTCCAGTTTCTTTATGCGGGTTTTGTATTCGGCGAGTTTTTCATTGAGAGTGTTGTTGAGGGTGATCTCTTTTTTCTTGAACTCCTGAATGAGCCGCTCCTTGAGCTGCTTGTTTTCTTCCAGTCTTGTCTCGGCATCCTTTTTCGCACTTTCCATGATCAGCTCGGCTTCCTTTATTCTCCTTTCTATTTCCCGGTTGCCTTTCAGCTTCAGGGCCATGCGCAGTCCCACCAGCAAAATCAGCATCACGATCAAAAAGACCAGGACAATAACAATGGCGTTCTGGTGGGCCACCAGAAAGGGAAGGACCTTGTCCAGAAAAAGGACAATGACCTTCAATATATCTTCAAAAACCATGGCGATGGACTGGGACAAAGTGGCTCTGGAAAAGTCTTCGGCATAATAGGTCTGATAGACAAAGTGTCCGATATGGGTCCCCAATACCCCTGCAAACAGCCAGAGAAACCTGTCAAAAAGATGGATCATGGCCGCTTCTCCTCCTGTGGGTTGATATTGTCCGGTCATATCAGAAAACAGGGAGAGAGGCAAGGCACGTGTGGATTTCCAGGCGGTTGGGAGACGCAACTGTTTTTCGGGACATGAGCATCGAAATCGGTATCGGACTCGACAGAACCTGAAATCAAAACAGGAACCGGGCACGGGGAACAGTCCCTGCCCGGTCCGGATCAAGTCTTATTTGTATGTCCCGCAAACAGAGATCGGGTCGATAATCAGGCGGACAGCTCGGTGTTGGGCACAAGTCCCCATACGCCGCAGGGACAGGCTCCGGCGCAGAATCCACAGCCGATGCACAGGGTTTCATCCACTTCGTAGGCAAAGCCGCTGTCTGGTTTTTCTGCTCGTGATATGGCGGACTGCGGGCAGGCCGTCACACAGATGCCGCAGTCCCGGCAGTTGCCGCAGGAAGCGCATTGTGCCCCACACTGGTCCATACCGTCAAACCCGGTCAGGCGGGGATCGAAATATTCCAGGCTTACCCGTTTTTTGTCGATAACGGTCCGCATGTCGGGCCGGTGCTCCTCTCCAGACAGCAGGTCGGTAATGGCTGCGGCGGCCTTGCGACCGGCGCCGATGGCGTCGGTGAGCAGGCCGGGCCGGACAATGTCGCCCACGGCAAAGACGGCCGGATCCGAGGTCTGAAAAAAATCGTTGACCTTGACAAATCCCCGCTCGGTTTCCACGGATGCCGGCAGAAAAGAGGTATCCGGCGCGTCACCGATGGAGATCACCACGGTGTCGGCGGGGAGGAGTTCGCCGCTGTCCAGCACCACACCCCGGTCCGTGATTTCCTGAGTAAAGGCGGGCCAGCGGAACAGGGCGCCTGCCGCTTCGGCCTCCTCCCGTTCCTTGCCGAAGGAGGCGGGCTTCTGCACGTCAATCAGGGTGATGGTCTCGGCACCCAGGCGGTGGGCCTCGGTGGCCACGTCGCACCCCACGTTGCCAGCGCCGATGATCACGATCCGTTTTCCGGGCACAATGCCCCCGGACTTTGCCCGGGCAAGAAAATCCAGGGCCGCTATCATGCGCTCCTTTCCCGGCACCGGCAGGGTCCGGGGCTTCCACGCGCCGGTGGCCACCACCACGGCATCGTATTCGGCTTTTACCTGTTCGGTTTTTTTCCGGTCCAGGGCCGTTTCAAGGCGCACGTGGGGAATGACCTTGCGAATCCGGTCCAGCTCGGCGGAGAGCACTTCGCGGGGAATACGGGTCTCTGGAATCACCGCCGCAATCTTGCCGCCCAGGGTGTCGGATGTGTCATATACAACGGCCTCATGGCCGTTTTGCAGCAGCTGCCAGGCAACCGAGATGCCGGCCGGTCCGCCGCCGATAACCGCCACTTTTTTTCCGTTTTTTTCCGGCAGCACCGGCGCTTTGGCATTGATGGAGGCCCTGCCCAGTTGCGTGACATCAATGGGGACCATGGCCTGATTGTTGCGCGTACACCCCTGCATGCAGATGTTGGGACAGAGATAGCCGCACACCGTGGCCGGAAACGGGGTGTACATCAGGGCCATGTCCACGGCTTCGTCCACCCTGCCGTCCCGAATCATGGCCCACCGCTGCTGAACCGGTATACCGGTGGGGCAGGCCCCTTCGCACGGGGCCTTGTACACCCGGTTTTCCCACACCGGCACGAACCGCCGCAGATCGCCTGTGGTCACCAGGGGGATCGGGGAACGGTCAATGGCGGTCAGGTCGCCGATCAGGCCGCCGGCGCCCAGCTCCCGGTCCCAGATATCGCTGTGAAAGGAGGCCATGGACCGTTTTTCCACGCGGCCCCGCTCCTGTGGGGTTCGGGCCGTGAGCAACTGCCAGTCGTTGCGTTCGGAGAGCCGTTCAAAGAGTCCGGGCCGGGCGACGCGGTCTAAAAAGGTTTTCAGGTTTTCCAGAAACCATTGCCACAGGTCGTCGGGAATGGGCACGGACTTGGCGTCGGCGGTGCTGTATCCCTTGTTCGGACCCCGGAACAGCACCTGGCCGCCCACCATGCCTACCAGGGGGTGATAGCCCAGCACGTTGTCCGGTGTCTGCGGATCAATGCCACAGACCACGGCAATACCGCCGGCCATGAATTCCCCAAAATAGTCGCCCACTGACCCCAGGACCCACACCTCGGGGGGCGCGAACCGGGGGTTGTGCTTGGTCATGGTCATGCCCCGGGCCCCGATGTTGCCGGCCACGTATATCTTGCCCTGGGCCATGGCATTGGCAAGGCCGTTGCCGGCATGACCACGAACGAGAATTTCGGCGCCGCCGTTGAGCCAGCCCACGTCGTCGGAGGCCGGGCCCATGATTTCGATCCGGGTGTTGGCCGATCCCATGGCCCCCACCCGCTGGCCCGGCTGGTTCACGATTCGCACATGCACAGCCTCGCTGCCGGCCTTCCAGAGCCGGCCCCCGATGCCGTGCTGGCCGAAGGCATCCACCTCAATATGGCGGCGGCCCTGCTCCACGGCCTGCTGGATCAACTCCTCCAGCACCCGGGACTCTAAGCGGGTGCCCTCGTTTTTCCCTGATATCCTGTAGTAGCGGTCACTCATCGATCATACCGTCCGGTGCTTGATTTAAACCCACCGGCTTGCAGCCGGTGGCTGTTTGTTTATGCCGGCCTGAATTATACCACGTACTTGATCCGCAGCCGTTCCGCGGCCGCGATATCGTCGATGCCCAGGGCATCGGCCATGCCGATGGGCAGGGACGTGGAGCGGCCCAGGGGCGCGACAATTTTTTTCAGTTCCGTATCAAAGCTTAAAAACATGTCCACGATCCGCTGGGCAACGTCTTCGGGGTCCAGCCGCCGGTAAAGCCTCGGATCCTGGGAGGTGATGCCTTTGGGACACTGGCCGATGTTGCAGATGTTGCACCGGTCTGTCTCCGACCCCAGGCACCCGGCCGCGGCCTGCATCACGTATTTGCCCGCCTGCACGCCGCTGGCGCCCAGCATGATCAGGGCCGCTGCATTGGCGGCCAGGTTGCCGGACTTGCCCACCCCGCCGCCGGCCAGCAGGGGAATCTCATTCTGCTTGCCCAGTTTGACCAGGTTGAGGTAGCAGTCCCGAATGTTACTGGCAATGGGGTGGCCCATGCTGTTCATGGATACGTTATAGGCCGCGCCGGTGCCGCCGTCTTCGCCGTCAATGGCCAGCCCGGCGGCATAGGGATTGCGGGACAGGTTGTTGAGCACGGCCAGGGCCGTGGAGGTGGCCGATATCTTGGGATAGACCGGTACGCGGAATCCCCAGGCCATGTACATGGACTGGATCATCTTGGCCACGGCCTCCTCAATGGAGTACTTGGTCTGGTGAGTGGGCGGGCTGGGCAGGCTGATACCCTCGGGAACCCCCCGAATGGCGGCGATTAATTTATTGACCTTATACCACATCAACAGGCCCCCGTCCCCCGGCTTGGCGCCCTGGCCGTACTTGATCTCAATGGCGCAGGGGTCCACCTTCATTTCCGGAATGGCGTGGACGATTTCGTCCCATCCAAAGTAGCCGCTGGCAATCTGCAAAATCACATATTGCAGGAAACGGCTGCGCAGGAGCCGGGGCGGGCAGCCGCCCTCACCAGTGCACATGCGTACCGGCATGTTTATCTCTTCGTTGAGGTAGGCCACGCCCATCTGGAGCCCCTCCCACATGTTGGGGGAGAGGGCGCCAAAGGACATGCCGCCGATGATCAGGGGATAGATCTCCCGCACCGGGGGAATCCATCCGTTTTCCCGCAGGTGGGCAAGGTTCTCCTCCGGCGGTAGCACCCGCCCCAGCAGGGTCCGCAGCTCGAATTCGTGACGGCCGGCATCCAGGGCCGGGTCGGTGAGCATGGAGATACGAATGAACTTGATCCGGTCTAAAATACCGCCCGGCGCGTTTCTGCGTCCGCCCCGCTGCCGGGGCGTGCCGCCCTGGTTGACGTGGAACATCAGCTTGTCGGCCTCGTCGCCGCGAACCGGCAGAATGGCGTCATTGGGGCAGACCAGGGTGCACATGGCGCATCCCACGCAGGCGTTGGCGGGCGCGGTCTGCTGCCGAATGCCGTAATACACCTCGAAGCTGCTGGAAGAGGCGTGGCTGATATGAATGTTGGGTTTGACCACCCGTTTTCTGAACACGCCCAGTTCAAGGGTGCGCACCGGGCATACCGACGTGCACCGGCCGCAGAGCGTGCATTTTTCTTTGTCCCACAGGATCTGCCAGGGCAGGTCCTTGAGGCTTAGTGTTGAAGGGCTAATGCTTCCGTTTGCTGACATACGACAACCTCCCCGCGGTCCGGACCCACCACCACGGTGTCCATGTACATGGGCTGAAAATCCTTTGACTTGTCCCGGTTGGGAATCACGGCGTCCAGGCCGCAGATTTCCGATGAAAAGGCATACATACCGGGCCGGCCGCCCACCACGCCGGGCCGGAGCTTCTTTCTGTCCTGCACCATGAAGAGCGAATGGTCTGGCAAGCAACCGATCACGCAGTTGGGGCCGTCGATGATCAGGCGGCGGCAGGTCTGCTTCAGGTGCTTGAGCAGCACATGGTCCGGGTGGGCCGCCAGCACATCGTCCTGAAGCGGAGTGATGATATGTTTGTAGGCGTCGATGCCCAGCCCCAGCTGCTTGAACAGGTAGTGCAGGATGAAAACAAACACCTGGGAGTCCGACTCGAACCCGCTGTATCCGGGAATGTTCCGGGACATGAGAAACTCCCGGATCGGCACAAAGGCGGTGTTTTCGCCGTTGGTCATGGTGGAAAATCCGCCCTGGAAAAAGGGGTGGCAGGCATACAGGTTGATGGCATAGTTAGTGTTCTGCCGGCCCTGGGCCATGATCACCCGTGCCTGGAGTTCTTCCCGGTCAAGCTGCAGATACCGGGCCACGGTCAACGGGTCGCCGATCTCTTTTAACATGATTACGTCCGGCCAGAAGGAGAACACGATCATGTCTTCTTTTTCCGCCCCCATCTCAACCAGTTCCAGCCGGATGCGGGTCAGTTCGGCGTAAATTTTTTCCTCGCTCCATCCTTCCCAGCTGTCCGGGTATTCATAGGCCCGGATCAGGTAGATATCCCTTTTAGGAACACCCGGGGGCTGTTCCTTGGGCACCTTGATGGTGACCTTGTGCTTGGTGAGAAATCCGTGCTCCATCATGTAATGGTCCAGGCGACGGATGCCCTGGTCGGTGAAGATGCCCGAGAGAATGGGAGAGTCCTTTATCTTTTCAAAGGGCCCGCCCAGGTCCCGCAGAAAGATGCCCACCCCGGATCCGTCATGGCCTTCGCGCATGACATCCAGGGCCTCCAGGGCCACCATCGGTGTCATGGGGGTTTCGCTGGTGATTGCGAATAAGCGGCACATAAGACTGCCTTTCTATATTCTTGTACGGTGCGCTGACTTCAGCGGGTTACTATTGACATATGGCGTCAATTGTCGTGTGGCATTATAACGATTTTGAAACCTCAGGCAAGATGTGAATTTTTTGAGCAATCGGGGTTTCAAAAATGTCATTATTTCTATAACCAATTTGTTTTGTTTTGTATTAATATATTTCTGGGCGTCCGGTGGCGGCGCGTAAAGCAAACGGCCTTTTACCAAAAAATGAGTTTTTTCGCCGCATTTATTAGTAATTCTAAATATTGAATAAGAAAGTTCAACTACAGTTAAATTCCAGACAAACCACACCCGTATTTAAGGCAAAACAACACTTCACTGTAAATTTTAAGCAGCCATAAACAGCCTAATGGATTGTATGCGATTTTTGTGCCAAACATCAGGCGGATTGGTATTTTCTCTGGCCGGGACCGGGCGCGATACGCGCGGCGGCGTTTCAATCCGGCTATTTCACGAGTTGATTCGGGCGCGGATGCAAGGCGCAGGATAATTATGCAGCAGAAGGCCTCACAGCCTTCCCGATCCAGCATACACGCCGAAGAATTTCATGAAATATTCGGGCTAGAGCTTTGGCAGGTAGTTCTCCAGCTCAAAAGTGCTGACATGGGTCCGGTAACGGTCCCACTCCACTTTTTTATTGTCGATAAACTCCTTGAAGATATGTTCTCCCAGCACCTTTTTTACCAGCCCGCTCTTTTCGGTTTCCAGAATGGCCGAGTAGAGGTTGCCCGGCAGCTCGGTAATGCCCTTGTTGTGCCGCTCCGCCGGCGTCATTTCAAAGATGTCCTCTTCAATGGGGTCGGGCAGCGGGTACTTGTTTTCGATGCCCTCCATGCCCGCGCCCAGCATCACGGCAAAGGCCAGGTAGGGGTTGCATGACGGGTCGGGTGCCCGGAACTCCATGCGGGTTGCCGCCTCTTTGCCCGGCTTGTACATGGGCACCCGCACCATGGCCGACCGGTTTCTGTTGGCCCAGGAGACGTAGACCGGGGCTTCATAACCGGGAACCAGCCGTTTGTAGGAGTTGACCCACTGGTTGGTAATGGAAACAATTTCCGGCGCATGCTTGAGAATGCCGGCGATATAGTGCTTGGCGATGTCAGAGAGGTTGAATTTGGCATCCTTGCTGTGAAATGCGTTTTTCCCGTCCTTGAAAAGGGACTGGTGGACATGCATGCCGCTGCCGTTTTCACCGAATATGGGCTTGGGCATGAAGGTGGCGTAGACCCCGTTTCTATGGGCGATCTCCTTGACCGTCATGCGGTAGGTCATGGTGATGTCGGCCATATTCAGGGCCTCGGCGTAGCGCAGGTCGATCTCATGCTGGCTGGGGGCCACTTCGTGGTGGCTGTACTCCACCTGGATACCCATGGCCTGAAGCGCGAAGATGGTCTGCCGCCGCAGGTCTCCGCCCATGTCCATGGGCCGGGCGTCAAAGTAACCGGCCTTGTCGAGGATTCCGGTCCCCTGGTCGTTCTTGAAATAAAAATACTCCAGTTCCGGGCCCACGTAAAAGGTGTAGCCCTTTTCCGCCACCTGCCCGAGCAGCCGCTTGAGCACATAACGGGGGTCGCCCTCGTAGGGGGTGCCGTCCGGCTGAAGAATATCACAGAACATGCGGGCCACGGGCCGGTCTCCCTCGCCCCGCCAGGGAACAAACTGGAAGGTGGTGGGGTCGGGCTTTGCGATCATGTCGCTTTCATGAATCCGGCAGAATCCCTGGATGGACGAACCGTCAAACCCCATACCCTCCTCAATCCCCTCTTCCAGTTCATCCGGGGTGATGGCAAAGCTTTTTAACGCGCCCAGCACGTCGGTGAACCAGAACTGGATAAAGCTGACATTTTTTTCCTTGACGATTTTTCTCACATCGTCCGCGGTCTTACAGATCATGATGCATTCCTCCTGCAATGGGTTTTATTCGGGTTTATCACGGGCCCCTGCCGGGCGGGTGTATATCAGGAAATTGACCGTGTGGGGCAGGGCGCAGCGTGCAAAGCAGCAGCTTATACAAATATCTATCAATTACCCGGCGCAAAACGCAACCTTTAATTTTTAGCCGTGAGCGCCGGTACATTTTCAAATCAGTATTGGCGCCGGCTTTTTGTCAGGCCGCCAATTCCCCCGTTTCGTGATAACTTACGATTTTGTATTTTTTCATTAAACACGACTGCAAATTTGTAAGTACTGTGGTTTTCCATTTTAATGGGGAAAAGGGAAAAATATTGACGTTTCAAGTATATATAGTCTTTTTTAGCGCATTGGCATGACAGTTGCTGAATACAAGAGCAAGGTTCGTGGTTTTTATTATCAACCACATTTTAACGGGAAACTAAAATTCTCAGGAGAAAGCAATGAGCGGACGATCAAAGCTGTTAGCGGCAATCAACGGAAACGGCGCGCCCAGGGCCACATTGGATTATAAAGAAAAAAATTCCATTGATCTGTTTGGCGAGAACGTGTTCAGCATGGCTGTCATGAAGAAGCGGCTGCCCAAGGATATCTATAAATCATTGGCCAGGACCGTTGAAAATTTTTGCCTGATGGACGCCTCCATTGCGGATGTTGTGGCAAACGCCATGAAAGACTGGGCCATTCAGAAAGGGGCCAGCCATTACGCCCATGTTTTTTTCCCCCTTACAGGGGCCACGGCCGAAAAACACGACAGCTTTCTGGCGCCGGACCTGGCCGGAAACGCGATAGCCGAATTTTCAGGAAAAACCCTGATCCAGGGCGAACCGGACGCGTCAAGCTTTCCCAGCGGCGGGCTTCGCCAGACATTTGAAGCAAGGGGATATACCGCCTGGGATGTAACAAGCCCCGCTTACATCATGGAAAGCCCCAACGGCGCGACCCTCTGCATCCCAACGGCGTTTGTGTCGTGGACCGGCGAGGCCCTGGACAAAAAGACGCCCATCCTGCGGTCCATGCAGGCCTTGAACAAGCAGGCCCAGAGGATTTTAAGGCTGTTCGGGGACCATTCAGACAAGATCGTCTCCGCGACATGCGGGCCGGAGCAGGAGTATTTTTTGATTGATAAACATTTTCATTCCGCACGGCCGGATATTCAGGCAACGGGCAGGACGCTTTTCGGGGCGCCTTCTCCCAAGGGGCAGCAGTTTGATGATCATTACTTCGGGGCTATTCAGGATCGTGTGCTGGCCTTTATGTTTGAGGTGGAACGGGAGCTCTATAAGCTGGGAATCCCCGTCAAGACAAGACACAATGAAGTCGCTCCCGGACAGTACGAGGTCGCCCCGGTATTTGAAACGGCGAACCTGGCAACAGACCATCAGCAACTCATCATGGTGATGCTCAAGAAAATCGCCAAAAAACACGGCATGGAGTGCCTGCTTCATGAGAAACCCTTTGCCGGGGTTAACGGTTCGGGCAAGCACTGCAACTATTCATTTGGGAACGCAAGCCAGGGCAACCTTCTTGACCCGGGCAAGACCCCCCATGAGAATGCGCAGTTTCTCGTCTTTTGTGCCGCGATCATCAGGGGCGTTCATAAATATGCAAAAGTGTTAAGAGCGGTTGTCGCCTCGGCCGCCAACGACCACCGCCTCGGCGCCAATGAAGCGCCGCCGGCCATTCTTTCGATTTTCCTGGGCGATCAGCTCACCGATGTTTTCGAGCAGATCAAGAAAGGCGGCGCCACCTCGTCAAAAGAACCCGGTACCATGAAAATCGGGGTTGACGCACTGCCGGATCTCCCGAAGGATGCCGGGGACCGCAACAGAACCAGCCCGTTCGCGTTCACGGGCAACCGTTTCGAATTTCGGGCCGTGGGTTCGGACCAGTCCATTTCCGGGCCGATTGTCGCGATGAACACCATATTCGCGGAGTCTATTGATTACATCGCAACTGAACTTGAAAAAGAAACCGGTGGCGATCCGTCAAAGCTGAACGCCGCGGTTCAAAAGGTCCTGAAAAAGATTATCGACAAGCACGGCGCCATTATTTTTAACGGTGACAATTATACGGATGCCTGGCAGAAAGAGGCGGCCAAAAGGGGGCTTCCCAACATGAAGACCACCCCGGAAGCGCTGCCGGTTCTCATTGAAGATGATGTGATCGCGCTTTTCAGTAAGTACGGCGTTCTTTCGGAAAAGGAAATGAAAAGCCGCTATGAGACGTATCTGGAACAGTATAATCTCAAAATAGAGGTCGAAGCGAAAACAGCCATTGAAATGGCCCGTACAATTGTTTATCCCGCCGCGGTTCGGTATCAGACGGAGCTTGCCGAAAGCTGCCTCAAGATGAAAGGGCTGAACATGACCGGGGAGACATCGGTACTCAAGACGGTCACCGGTCTTATAAAGGAATTAAAGGCCGGTGTTGAGGCCCTTGAAGCACTTATCGGGCACAAAAAGAGCGACAACCTTGCCGAGGCAAAGGTGTACTGCAAGAAAGTGCTGCCGGCCATGGCCACCGTCCGGCAGGTGGTGGATAAGCTCGAAGGCGTGGTCGCGGACGACCTCTGGTCCCTTCCCACCTATCAGGAGATGCTGTTTATCCGTTAACCGGAGGCACGGTATCCGTCATAATAGTTTGTAACGCAAAAAGGCCTTCCCGTTTGGGAAGGCCTTTTTTGTTCCGGGGTATTTTAGAAGTTTATTGATGAAAGATATCTGAATATTGCTCATTTATTATTCGAGCCGGTCCGATATCCACTTTGGATCTCGGCGGCAGTCGAGTACGGCTCGGACGCGCGCAACACCATCCTCAATGCGGTAGTACATTGCATAGGGGAACCGCTTAGAAATGAGGCGATGATATCCGTAGTGGATGGCATGAATGCCCCCAGAGATTCTCAATGATTGAATATCAGACCACAATGAATCAAGGAAATAGTCGCCAAGACCGTTGGCCTGTCGTTGATAGAAACGAAACCCGTCTGCCAAATCGGCAGCTGCCTCATCAAGTACTTGAACCCTCATTTAAGAAGATCCCTCACGGCTTTCTTAGCTTCGGTTATATCCAGAAAGCTGGATGCCCCTTCGGAGATGCGTTTTTCCCGGGCGCGTAATACATCTGCGTGCCAGGATGGGGAGGGGATATTCTCTGGTGTGCTGGCAAGGTCGGCCCAAATTACTTCGATCGCTTGCAGCTTATCTTCGATGCTCATTTTTTCCAATGGAATGATAAAGTGCATGAACATTCTCCAATTCTATCTATGCAATATACGATTTGATACAACCACCTTAATTAATAATGCCTTATCCCATAAGTTGCAAATAGTTTTCTGATCCACTCGATTTTTCATGATAAATTCGGCCTGCGTTTGCATGATCTTTTCGGCTACGGCCCGGCAGCTCAGGTGAAGGCGCCCGGTGCGGTCCCTGCCGGCCCTCAACCTGACTACCGTCCAAGGACAAATCGGCTGCCTGACGGGAGGCGGTCAAGCGCTGGCACCCCCACCCCTTATCCGCCCGTACCACGGGCCTGGTTCACAGCGAAGATAAGAACCGCCCACAGCAGCACCAGCACGGGCAGGTATCGGCCAACCAGATAGATTCGCCACTCCCACCAGCGATTTGCGGTGCCCAGAACAGTGCGAATTCGTTTCGGAGGAATAAACCAGCACAACAGCGCCGCACCCGTCAGCCCGGAAAAGATGATTACATCGCCGCCAGCGACACGATCTATCATATCCAACACCGGCTCGCCGGCGATGCGCCACTCCAGTGGTGTGAAGCTGAGCGCTGAGGCTGTACCCAGCACAAGCATTACGCCGGTCACGACGGTGACCGCCGTGGTGTTACGTAACTGAAACTCTTCGGCTACCGCAGCAGTCACCACTTTGAGACCCGCAAGCGAAGACGTAAAGGCAGCGGCGAAGAACAGCCCGAAAAACAGGACCGCCAGCCAGCCGCCGCCCGGCATCTGCGCAAATACGCGCGGTAACGTCTCGAAGGCAAGAGCCGACCCCTGTCCCGGCTCCATACCGAAACTGAACACAAAGGGAAAGATCATCCACCCTGCCAGAAGCGCAATGCTGGTTTCAACCCCGGCTACAGCCAGGCAGGCGCGGGGCAGATGTGTTTTCCGCGGAATGAAACTGCCATAGGTGACCAGATAGCCCTGGCCGATGGCCAGTGTGTAAAACGCCTGGCCGAAAGCAAACCCCCAGAGCTTGCCGCTCCACAACCGCGACCAGTCCACCTGAAAGAAAAAATCTTTCGCCTCTTCCCAACCGGATGTCTGCGAGGCCCGATACACAAGAAACAGCACCACTGCGACCAGGGCCGGCATCAAGAGTTTGGACAGCTTCTCGATAGCAGTCACATCACGCGCCAGCACCACCGCAGCCAGCAGGGTGGTGGCTATAAAGAACCAGAGAGAGTTGAACCCACTGCTGAACTCTTCAAAGACGCGCACCTGACCACGTATCGCGTCCACCGAATAACCCAGAGTCCAACCCGTGATCACCAGGTAATAGCTGGTGATTGCAACAGTCACCAGAACCACGAACCAGCCGTAGATCGTGCCAAATGGGCCCACCTCCCGATAGGTTCCCACCGTACTGCCCTTGGAAAGTCGTCCTGCGGCGACTTCCAGGATCATGATAGGCATCACGACCACCAGCAATGCAATCAGATAGGCGACGACAAAAACGCCGCCACCGTTTTCGCCCATAATGTAGGGAAAGCGCCAGAGGTTGCCCAGCCCCACCGCCGCGGCAGCCATGGAAGCAATAAATGCCGGCTCGGAACTCCAGTGTTTACGGGAACTTTCAACAAATTTATGACGGTGAAACATACATTCACGCTCAATTTTACGCGGCACTGTCGGCCATGAGAAAGCCCTTCCTATATGCTCTTTCTGAGCTCTCGTAGAAAAACGAGCATCCCCCTTTCTTCTCAGCTAACCGAACAGTCCATGAAATTTTTCGACATTTGTAAGTTTTCATTTAAGATACAGCATGTTCGCGGCCAGATCAACTCGTGAAATATCCGGGCCAACAGGCTGGTCATCTGCCGGAGTGGCGCAGCAGCGGAACACCGGTCAGAGTGAAGCAGAGTGGTGTACGCCCGGCATGGGCGTGAGCTGTCAAGGACCTGTGGGTGAACGTGCGCTTCACTCGCCGGGCGCGAAGAAGCAATAAAGTATTAAACACCCGATAAAACCGCTTGCCATATAGGTCTGTAAGTAGCCGTTGGCTAGCCCGGTCGGCTGTGAAAGCGATTGTTATGCTATTTTATTCGGTTAATACGCTATCTACTTTAGTGCCCAAGACTTTGAAATTAATTTTTGGTACGTTTTTGATCTCATGCTTTATTAAACTGGATACCTTTTCAGACAAATTTGCCTTTTTTGCTTTCTTTAATAATTTCGTTACAACGTTATCAGTCGTTTCTGCATCAATAAAATCCTTAAACTCCTCCCGTCGTGATTGCAAATAAAGGCCCGAAGCCCAAGATAGGTGTGAAAAAAGACCATATTTAACTGCTTCATCATTACGGCCTTCCCTCTGTAGAAATAAACGCATTTTATCGTAAATAGTTGAACGATCCATTGGAAGCAATTGAGGATATTTATTGGGTTGTTGATTTGGGTATCCTTTTGTTAACAAATTTTCAAACTCATTCCATGCTTCCTCTGTTCTATTTGCCTCTTGCAGGTATAAAGGGAGTCTAAGAAATGTATCCACACCAGAATTCATATCACTCTTAGCTATAGCCTTATAGGCTTTTCTTAATAAGGAAATAGCCTCATCCATGTTGCCGGATTTTTTAGCAGAAGTATCTTGTTTCAACAGTTTTGATGGATCTTTTTTGAATAGTCCAAACATTGTTAATCCTCACTTATTAAGACCAGATATTTTTCATTCATAGATTTCGGATATAGCTTTTTCAAAACTATCCTGTATATCAACACATGTTTTTAAAGAGTGAAAATATCCCTCAGAGTCAAAAACTGAATTCTCTATATCTTGTACCAAATGAATTATACTTATCGCAAATTCATATTCTGCTGTTAATGCCCAGTTTGATGATACTGATATATCAACTTTTTCTTTAAGTTTGGTCAATTTCAGATGGGATATCTTATTGTCATGCCAATATCGCCAAGTAACTTTTTTGCCTTTATATTCAATTATAGCTTTGGGTTGAGCAAGATGTATAATTTTATGCCTGAAAATTTCCATTAGCATTTCACATTGTTCGTTTGTATAGCTCATAAAGCGTTTCATATAGCGCTTTGATTGCTCGGTAGTTCTGGCTTTTTTTGAAGCATCACCGGCATATAAAGCGCCAAGCATATCTATGGTTGAGAAACATAGTAATATTGATGGAAAGGGTGCATAGGGTTCTTTCAAACAATGTTGTGTGTCTTTTGATAGCGCGTTTAGACGATCTTCTATAAAGTTTCGAGCAAACTGAATTAACTCTTTTTGTTCTTTGAATTTACGCATTACTGGAGCTTTTCCTTAATTCGGGGGCCAGCATAACAAGTTATTGTGTGGTTCTGTATATCCCCGTATTTTTTATAGGTTGGCGCTGGGATTAAAGTCAAGGTTATTTTTCTGGCTGGAGAATGTAACTGCTTTAATATTATGGTTGATCTCACCGTGGCCGTTGGGGACATCAAACAAAAAGGCCTTCCTGAACCAGGAAGGCCTTTTGTTGTGGTGTTGTCTGGGGATCGCCCCCGGGGTTATGCGTTGAGAATCTTTCTGGCGATTTCGTCGTTGTAATCGGACACATGGGGAATGCCGGTTTCCGCGGCGGTTTCCCGGTTGCCGGCAAACAGGTCGTCCCGGCGGATCTGATCCAGGGAGAATCGTCTGGCGCCGGCCATCAGCTGCTGCAGTCCGCAGGAGAGCTTGTCGGCCAGGGTGCAGAAGGCGATGGCGCCGTAGGGAATGTTTTTCATCTCCTTTTTGCCCACCCGTTTTTCCACATCAAAGTAGGCGGCAAATATCTCCTCGGCCTTGTCGCCGATGGAAGAAACGGTCTTGGGCAGCTGGTCCCAGTTGCCCCAGATGGCTTCCCGTTTTTCAGGATGAAGGGCACCCTCGATGTTGGCGCCCAGGAACCCCGGGATCATGATGGCCCGGCCCATGCATACCAGCTTGGTGTAGGGAGCGCCCAGGGCGACGGCCTTGAAGATGTGGTCTTCCAGGGCAAAGCCGCCGGCAAAGGAGAGGTCCACCACGTCGGCACCCCGGGCCGCCAGCATGGCGGCGTATTCGTGGGCCTTGGCGTGAAGGTTGATGGAGGGGACGCCCCAGCTTTGCATCATGTTCCACGGGCTCATGCCGGTGCCGCCGCCGGAGCCGTCAATGGTGAGCAGGTCAAGCTTTGCGTCGGTGGCGAACTTGATGGCCATGGCCAGCTCCTGCATGCCGTAAGAACCGGTTTTCAGGGTCACCCGCTTGAACCCGATGGAGCGCAGGTAGTCCACGCTGCTCATGAAGTCTTCCCGCACCTGGTCCACGTTGCTCATGTTGGTGCCGCCCAGACGGCTGTGCCGGGCAAAGGAGCGAATGGCGCCGTTTTTAAATGCCTTCTGCACTTCCGGAATGGTGGGATCCGGGTCCACCACGTAACCGCGGTCCTTGAGGAAAAGGGCGTATTCCAGGCTGGTTACCTGGATCTCGCCGCCGATGTCCTTGGCGCCCTGGCCCCATTTGAGCTCGATGATGCACTGGTCGCCGTATTTGTCGGCCACGAACTCGGCCACGCCGTTGCGGGTGTCTTCCACGTTAAGCTGAACAATAATGGCGCCGTAGGACTTGTCTTTGTAACGCAGGTAGCCGTCGATGCGGCGCTCCAGTTCCGGCGCTTTTTTGATTTTTCCTTTTTTCGCCTTGCCCTTGCCGATTTCAGACTGCAGGTCCACGCCCACCACGTTTTCACCGATGACCACCGGAATGCCGCACAGGGCGCCGCCAATGGCAAAGGAGTCCCAGTAACGGGCCGCCACGAAGGTGGAGCCCAGGGCGCCGGTCATCAGGGGCATGCGCACTTTTGTTTTAACGGCCTTGCCGAATTCCGACTCAATGCTCACGTTGGGGAAGATGCAGTCGTCCGGGTCGTTGGTCAGGCCCTTGGAAAGGCCGTGGGCGCCGTAGGCGTATCCCTGAATACGCAGGGAGTTATAGGAAACGCCCACATGGGTGGTGTTGTTGCCGCCGGCGGTGACCACGCCGAAGTCCCGGGGATAGAGCAGCTTGCGGCCCACCAGGCTGGAGAGCCATGTTTCACATTTGCCCTGGCAGTCGGCCCGGCAGAGGGTACAGAGGCCGGATTCGGCCGGGTTGCCACGGTTGGCGGTTCCAAGAACATCGTTGCTTTTTGCAAATCTCATGTGTGCCTCCTAAAATGCATAGTGTTGATACAAAAAAAAAGACGCCTCTTCCGAATTCAGGAAGAAAGACGTCTTTGTCGTTTCCTTGGTATAATAAAGGCACGCCGTTGTGCCATGCCCGTTAAGCCATGCTTAACAAAGCAACTGTCACTATAAGATCAGCTTACAGGCGTTGTCAAGAAAAAAGTTTTTCTGTTTTTGCCGGCACGTGGTTTTACACTGGTTTTTCAGGCCGGCTCTCTGCTATGATAAACAGCGGCAAAGGTTCGGCCCATGGATGACACGGCCGGACCTCAGGATTCAACACTTTTCAGGGACATGACGCACATGACACAAGCTTCCGTGACATCCGGCATCCCCGACCTGGACCGGCTTTTGGAGGGGGGGGTATTTATCGGCGACAACGTGGTGTGGTATGACGATGCCGGCATGCTGGCCGGCGTGTTTTGCCTAAATCTGTTAAAGGCCTCCATTGAGGCGAAAAAATCTCTCATTTATGTAAGTTTTGACCGAAGCCCCAAAAATTTGCTGGAACGGTTCGGCGCCCTTGCCAACAGTCGCTATCTCACCATTCTGGACTGTTTTACCTACGGCAAAGGAGAAGCCTCCAGCGTGTTTCTGGAATTTTACCGCCGGAAGCGCAGCAGCACCGGATGCCGCATTGTCTGTGTGGACCAGCCCCAGCAGCCTGAAGTGGTGGCCGGCGCCTTTTACGACCTTCACGGCGCCATGCGGGGGGATGTCCGGTTTGTCTTTGAGAGTCTCACCGGTATGCAGGAAATGTGGGGCGGGGAAGAGAGCGTGATGAAGTTTTATGCCCATGCCTGTCCCCGGCTCTATGAGCTCAACACCATTGCTTACTGGATCGTGGAAAAGGAGGTGCACTCCCGGCGGCTCAAGGCCCTGCTCAACCAGGTGACCCAGGTGGCCGTGGACCTTTCCCTGAAGCGGGGCAAGACCTACCTGTCGGTGCTCAAAGCGGAAAAGAGGGCCATTGACATTCTCAACCAGCCCACGGTCTACTGGAACAGGGGGCTTTCTGTCACCCTGGACCCCGGAAAGATGCGCAGCGGCTCACTGGACCTGGGCCTGCGGATCAAGGAGCTTCGCACTAAAAAAGGCATGTCCCAGGTAGCGCTTGCCAGGGGAATCGGTGTGACGCCCAGCACCATCTCCCAGGTGGAAAACAACCAGATTTTTCCCTCCGTGCCCGCGCTGATCAAGATGTCGGAGATTCTGTCGGTGGATGTGGGCTATTTTTTCCAGACCGGTGCCGGATCCGCGCCGCGGGTGGTGTTTTCGGAATTCGAGGCCATGCCGTCGCCGGTGCCGGGCATGGCCCGGCGCCTGATATCGTGCCGGCGGCTGATGCCCGAAGACATGGAGGCGCAGTGTGTTCCTTATATTATAGAAATTCAGCCGGGCGCGGTGCTGGACGGCCATTTTTTCTCATTAAAGGGAGAGGAGACGGGGTTTCTCATGGAGGGGGAACTGCACATGACCCTTGGCCATGGGGCCCAGCCCCTTCAGACAGGGGACCTGGTTTACCTGGCGGCGGAGGTGCCGAGCCAGTGGGAGAACCGGGGCAAGTTGCCGGCGCGGCTGCTGTGGATCACCGCCACACCTTGACGGCTTCGTAAAAAGCCCAATTTCTGCGTTGCGCTGCATTCCTCGTCACTGCGGCGTACGCTAAGTACGCCTCATTCCTCGGAATTTGCGCGCCTTGAACTTGAACTTTTTACGAAGCCGTCTGGATTTTGACTTTTTACGAGTCCATCACGCCTTAGACGTCTTTATAACTCCTCGGAGAGCAGCACGGCCTCGGCCACGTCCCGCATGGATTTGCGGGTGTCCATGCTGCGCTTGCGAATCCAGCGGTAAGCCTCCTCCATGTTCATTTTTCCCCTGCGCACAATCACCTCCTTGGCCCGCTCGATCAGCTTCCGGCTCTCCAGCTCCTCGCGGATAATCTGGGCATCCACCATCAGCTTGGTGTTGTGGATGGCAACGGCCGCCTGGTTGGCCACGGCGGTGATCAGGTTGACCTCGGTTTCGGGAAAATCATGGGGCGCGGCGGTGAAGCAGTTGAGCACGCCGGTCACCTCTTCGTCGCGGACCTGCATGGGGATGCCCACCATGGAGACCAGGCCCAGCTGCCGGGCCATCTCCTTTTCCTTGAAACGGGGCTCCTGCAGGACATTGGGAATGATGATGGGAACCCTGTGGGTGGCCACGTATCCCACCACCCCCTCGTTCATGCGCAGGCTGCGGTTTTTAAGGTAGACCTGGTCAATGGCCTGGGTGGCCTTGAGCCGGATCACTTTCTCCCCCTCTTCCTCCTCAATAATCCACAGAGAGCAGATCTCAACGCCCGTGACTTTTGCCGTGACCATGACGATGAGTTTGAGAATGTCCTCCAGGTACTGCTCAGAGGTGATGGCCCGGCTGATCTGGGCCAGTGCCTTGATATACTTGTCCGCGTCCTGGATATCTGAATAGGGCATGTGCGTTCTCCGGTCTGGTTGCAGTGCCGCCGGTAACGGGGTGTCTGTCAGAACGGACCATAGTGCACCCCCGCCACGTTGTCAAATGCGAAGCAGGCGGGCCGGCGGTTTTAAACTTTTTTTACTCTGTCGCTTCACCGGCTTTCATGGCCGCCAGTGTGACGGTCAGCCGGTCCCGCATGAACGAAGCCTCGATTTTGGCCTGTTCCAGTTCCATGGTCAGGTCGGTATGCCGCCGGAGCAGGTCCTGGTAGTCGGTGTCGGCGTCCAGGGCCAGCGTGAATATTCGGGTGCGGTCTTCAAGGGTATTGCCCAGCAGCTTTTCGTTTTTGACCTGCTTGATCAGCGCCCTTTCGATTCCGGCCTTTTTGACCTTCAGGCGGTATTCGGTTTCCGTCAGGTTTTTGGAAAGCGTGGCCGCCTGAAGGCGTGCCGCCTTCAGTTTCCCGGTTAGTTCCATGGCGGTTTCGTATAACGGCTGCATGCTATTCCTCCAGTCGTTGGAATTTTGTCATGAATCGCCTGTCAATATAGTCCTTCAGAAGAAAGGGGAGCCGCCCTTCCATGATCAGGCCCCGCTTTTTCAGCACACCGGTGCGGTGGCCCAGGTTGAAAATCAGCAGGTAGTCGCCGCCCGGATCAAAGGGCAAAAGCGGTTTGCCCTCCAGCGATGCCAGCAGATTGGCGTAGAGTACCGGGTTCTGGCGCACCGCGTAGACCCCCACCTTGTCCAGGGGATGTGGTTCGAAATAGATACAGTCGCCGCCGCCGAAAATCTCCGGATGGTCCGGGGACTGGAGAAAGGCGTTGACCCGCAGTCCCCTGTCCGGGCCCACGGACAGGCCGGATGTTTCAAACACCGGTGACGGAATAACCCCCAGGGCCAGAAAAACCAGGTCTGCCTCGATGGTCCTGCCCGATTCCAGGATGACGGCACCGGTTTGAACCGTTTGGACAAAGGCGGTTTCATCGATCACAATGCCCCGGCCGGCCAGGGACCGGCGCACCCGGCGGCGCACCTTTTCAGGGAAACGGGCCATGAATGCCGTGCCCGCGCACATGTGAATGGTGGGCATTTGCTGGCCTGAACCGGCGGCCAGGTAATGAATGTTGCCCACCACTTCCGCCGCCGCCGGCCCGCCGCCGGCCACGACAATGGCCGCCTTTTTCCGGGAGATGATTTCCAGGACGCGCTGTCGGGCCTCCAGGAGTTTTTCAATGGGCTTTACCGTGTAGATGCCGCCGCTGTCTTCGGCAACCAGACTTCGGGGCACATGGCTGCCCAGGTTGCAGGAGAGCACGTCGTAAGACACTTTATCCCCGGAGGCCAGGTGAACGCTACGCCGGTCCGGGTCGATGCGTTCGACCCGGTCACACATAAAGGTACCGCCGTTTTTTTCAGTCACCCCACGGGTGTCGAACCGGATATCCTCAGGCGAATAGGTGCCGCCCAGCATACCCGGGCCCATGCCAGAGTAGTAGTGGTGGGGGGAAGGGCCGATCACGGTGACGCGGTGGCCCCGGTTTACCAGTTCGCCAATCCGGCTTAAGGCCACCATGTGGGCATGACCACCGCCGGCAAGTACCAGGTTGCCCATTTATTTCTCCTGTATCGTGTCCATCAGTTTGCCCAGTTCGTTGATGTGACTGCGCTCTTCATCGGCCAGCCTGGCCAGCGCCTTTTTGCCTTCAGTAGCGTCGACCTTTTCCGATGCCCGGAAATAGAGGTCCAGGGCCTGGGCCTCGATGGAGATGGCCAGGCTGATGATATCCGTGGCCGACTCCATGTCCGGGGAAAACATGGCCATATAATCCTCGGTGCTCATGCCGCCTTCAATCGCATTTCCCACCCGTTCGGTGACAAACCGTTCCCTGGACACCGGCGAGTCGGTGATGGCCGTGTAGGCCCGGTAGATAAGATCCTGGTGCTTGACCTCGATGGCGGCCAGTTTTTCAAACAGGGAGGCGGCCTGGATGTTTTTGACCTGCCGGCCCATTGAAAGGTAGAAGTCCCGCAGGCCGTCCTCAATGGAATAGGCCACGGCCAGCACCTGGTCGATGGGCTCGCTGCCGGAGAAAAGTTCCAGCCCCAGGGACTGGGGGCCCACGGCCGCCTCACCGTTCCATGCCTTGAAACCGCCGGCCATGTTGATGACATTGAAAAATCCTTTTCCGGCCATCATCTGGGCCGCCACCCGGCTGCGGCCCCCGACGGCGCAGTAGACCAGGGCGGGTTTGTTCCTGTCAATTTCGGAAAGACGGGTGTCCAGCTCTCCCATGGGTATCAGCCGGGCCCCGGGAATATGGCCCTTTTCATACTCACCGGGCTGGCGCACATCAATGATCGATATGTCATTCCGGTGCGTGTCGGCAATCAGTTGCCGGGCCTGGTCGGTGTCCATGGATTTAACAGGGGTGAAAAACTGTCTCCACTTCATCTGCCGTCTCTCCTTTCAGTCGTTTCTAAAAGAAAGAAAATCGCTGTGTGGCCGATGGTAACCCGGAGCCCCATTTTTTCAAACACGGATCGTTAAAACAACACAAATCGTTATTTGTGAATCAGTGAGAGAACCGAGATCCATCGCTCCTGCTCGGTGGCATGAGCAAGGCCCCTGGCTTTGAGCAGGTCGATGACAACAGGGTCGTTGAGTCGAAGGGCGGGATTGAGCCTGCGTTCACGGGCCAGAAAGGAGACCACGTGACCGGGGTCGTAAGCGGCCAGGCACCGGGCAATTTCAGGATTGTTCGGTTCGATGGCCGCAAGGTCGGACACGTATTCGTGAACATAATCGTGGCCCGGATAAACGCGGGTGTTGTCCGGCAGGGTAAGGATCCATTGAATGGTTTTTAAAAATGATGCCGGATCTCCGGTAAAACACCGGCCCGGCTTGCCGATAAAAAGGGTGTCGCCGGCGATCAGCACATCATCAAAATGAAACACCACGGAATCTGCTGAATGGCCGGGGGTGTGGTGCACCTCAATGGTGGCGCCTTCCAGCTCCAGGCGGCCCGTCTGAAGCAGTTGGGGAATCTCCACCAGGGCCGCGCCGGTGGCCTGGACCAGGGCGCTGTTGCCCGAGGTGTGGTCCGGATGGGTGTGGGTATTGGTGACAGCGGTAAGTGTGAGCCCGTGGGTGTCAAGAAAGGCCAGCATCTCCTGAACAGCGCCGCCGTCAATGGCAATGGCGTGGCGCGTGCCGGCAATCAGGTATCCCAGGTTATCGTCGCTGTATCGGAATTGGCAAAGGTTCATGGCGGCTCCTTGGACGGAGAGGGTCATGGGTGTCAGGGCTTTGGACGAATCGTTTCAGACGGGCGGTGACGGTGTTGGGCTGTCTTTGCTGCTTTTCAGGATCGTAGTGGAGTTTTCAATCAGATCGCCGATGCGAAATTCGTCCAGGGCGTTGAACATGGCCTTGCTGGTCTCCACCCAGATGTGGCGGGAGAGGCACTCTCCGGCCCGGTTGCACACGCCGCAGACACTCTCCCGTTCAGAACAGTCGGTGATGGATGTGCCGCCCTCCATGACCCGGACGATGTCGCCCACGGAGATATCCTCCGGGGCCTTTGCCAGCTTGTAGCCACCATAGGGGCCCCGGCTGCTCTCCACCAGGCCGGCCCTGCGCATGCGGCGGATCAGCTTTTCAAGGTACTTCAGGGAGATCCCCTGTCTTTTAGAGACTTCGGAGAGCCGGACCGGTTCCTCTTTTCCATAAAGGGCCAGATCCAGGATCAAACGGGTGCCGTAGCGGCTCTTGGTGGTCAGTCGCATAATGATCTTCTTGCTGCTGTTTTTTGATTCTGTTGTCACGTCAGGCAAAGGATGACCATTAGTCGCTTATGGCACGTTTGTCAAGGCAAGTTGGAAGCAAACACGCTTTACACAAAAAACGATTTTGTGATCAGTACGGCAATGAATCCTGTCAACAGCTTGTTTTGTTTTCATCCATAAATGGCCTTTTTCCGCAATCTCTGCGTCAAACTGCGGGCTTCCTTGTGCGGCGTACAGCAGTACGCCTCCGCGTCAACCCTTGTTTTCCTTGACCTTACGAAAAAATTCTCATTTCTGGATTGAAAACCTTTTTCGTGTCCCCATAGCCGATGGATGGACACTTGTTTTATTTTTTGTTCTATTCTGTATGGGAGGCATGGTCCGGTTCGCCGGTATCCGCATCGGCCGGCTGGCGAATCTCCTGGGGCAGGATCCTGGGCAGGCGCACCGTAAAGGTCGACCCGCTGCCGGGTTCCGAGTCCACATCAATGCTGCCGCCGTGCTGGCCGATGATCTGGTCGGCCACGAACATGCCCAGGCCGGTGCCCCGGCTTCCCTTGGAGGAGAAAAAGAGGGTAAACATCTTTTCCCGGGTCTCCTGGTCCATGCCCACGCCGTTATCCTGGATTTCATACACGACATGGTCGTCCCGGTCCGTCACCTTCAGGGTCACCTCATGCTTCCTGTCGTTGCCGCTTTTGTCATCCACACAGGCGTCGATGCAGTTTTCAAGAATGTTGATCAGGGCCGAGCGCAGGGCGCCGGGGTCCACCTCAAAGGCCCCCAGGCCGCTGCTCAGGTTGTGCGTAAAGGTCACGCCGGCGGCCTCCGCCTTGGGCCCGATGATGGAGACCACGTCCCGGGTAAAGTCCCGTACATTGATGCGTGCCCAGTTCAGCTGGCGCTCCTTGGTGTAGTAAAGCACATTGAGCACCATCTTGCGAATCTGGGCCACCATCTCCTTGACCCGGTCGGCGCCGTCGCGCACCCTGTCCATGTCCTGCTTTTCAAGGCCTGAATCCAGCCGGTAGATGGCGCCGTCCAGGGCTGTGAGAAGCCCCTTGATGCTGTGGGAGATTGAGCTCATCAGCAGGCCGATGGATGTCAGCCGGCTCTGCAGTTTGCGAATCTGGGTGATGTCGGTGGCCATCTCCATCACCTGGGTGATCTGGCCCGCGGCGTCATGAATGGGCGCGGTCCAGGTCAGCACATTGATCTTTTCGCCGGATTTGCTGGTGACCACCTCTTCGGTCTGCCGGGGCTGGCCGTCCTCAAAGGTGCCCATCACCGGGCAGTCCCGGCACGGCTCGCTGCGGTGTTTATAGACCTCGTAGCAGATGGAACCGATGGTGTCGCCGAAATCCTCCTTGAAACGTCGGTTGGCGCCGGTGAGACGAAAATGCTTGTCCTGAATCGAGATATAACAGGGGACTTCATCAAACAGCTGTTGAAAGAGCACCTTGGTCTGGTGCAGGGCCTCCAGCTGCTCCACGTAGTGCTGAATCTTGACGCGCGTGGTCCGCCAGTGAGCGGCCCGCGTCAGGGCCACTTCCAGGTGCTCGCTTTCCACCGGAATGTGAATATAGTCGGTGGCCTTGAGCCGAAGGGCGGCCAGGGCGGATTTCCGGTCCGCGGGGTCTCCCATGATGATCACGGCGGTGTTCGGGGAGACCGCCTGGCTCAGGCGAAGCAGGTCGATGCCGCTCATGTCCGGCAGCCTGGCGTTGGCCAGCAGAAAAGAGGGTCCTTGCTCCTTGAGAAGGTTCAGGGCCGCCTGCCCGTTGCCCGCCTTGTGTACATGCAGGCCCAGTCGGGTGAGGTGTATCTCAAGGGCGTCCCGCAGGTCGGCCTCGGGCTCGGCCAGTACCAGCGAACCCACGATGCCGCCGATGGTGCCGTTTATATCAACCGCGGCAACAGACCCGGATGCTGCGTCATTTTGCATCACCAATGGCGTCCCTGACGATTTTGATCAGTTCATCCCGGTCAAAGGGTTTGCTGATACTGGCCACGGCCTTTTGAATGGCATACTGATTGCCGGACAGGCCGCTGATCACAATGACCGGCGTGTTCTTGATCTCCGGGTCCTGGGACATCCTGCGGTAGAAACGGGGCCCCCATTCATCGGGCATTTCCAGGTCCAGGGTGATCAGATCGGGTTTTTCCTTTTTGGCCACATCCAGGGCCTCCCGGCCGTCCGAGGCCGCACAGGTGGCATAACCATTGTCTGCAAAAAACTCGGTCAGGTAACTGGTGATGTTGGGATCATCGTCGACGATCAGAATTTTTTTCGCCATGTGACACCTCTCTTTTCAAGATTTTTACTGCCTATGCGTCCTGTGACACCTTGTCCGGGTGGTTGACACTGATTACCGGGCAGGTGGCGCGCAGCACAACCTGCTCCATGGTGCTGCCCAGTGCGCTGTTTTCCGCGTCCCGTGAGCCGGTGTGATGGGCCATCACGATCAGGTCGGCGAATTTTTCACGGGCGTACTTGACAATTTCCACGTAGGGAACGCCTTCCCACGCGTCGATTTCATAGTTTTTAAAGTCTTTCATCTGGGATACGTACTTGCGCCGGATGGTGTTCAGGCTGTCGCGGAGTCGGTCTTCAATCTCATCCTGTTCCAGCACCTTGCCGGCATGCATGCCGCTGATGTCCAGGGCGTGAAAGAGGTGAAGCCGGCAGTCAAGCTGTCTGGCCGCCGACAGGGCGAAACGGAAGGCGTGTTCCGCCGCCTTTGAAAAATCGGTGCCCAGAACGATGTTGGAGAATCCGCCCCAGAAGGAGGCCGCCGGCCGGGAGACCACCAGTACCGGGCACCGGGCGCTGCGGGCCACGGACTGCAACGTGCTGCCGGCCATGTTTCGGTATGTGTAGCCCTCGTTTTCCCGGTCTTTTGTGTGGCCCCCCAGAATGAGCAGATCGGCGTCGGTTTTACGGGCAAACCGCAGAATCTCGGTATGGGGAATGCCGGCCACCGCTTCCATGGTGCATTCAGGACACTGTTTCAGCTGTTCGGCATAGGTGGTTTTCATCTCCTCCTTCACCCATGCGATATAGTCCTCGTCGGGCACCAGCTGCTCACCGGTCCGCACATCCGTCACATACTGGCCGAATCCCCTGGAGGGAACGCCCAGCACATGCAGCACGGTCAGGTCCGACGGGTACCGGCCGGCCATGTCAAAGGCTACCCGGGCCGCGTGGTCGCATGCCGGGGAAGCGGTTGTCGCAAACAAGATTTTTTTAAACATGAATGTCACCCCTGTATCAAACCGTTTTCTGTGTTGCACTGCCGGTCTGCCGCCTTCCGGTCCGAAGGCTGTCCTGCATTACTCCTCGGCCCGCAGGTGCTCCGGCACGATCACCATGTCCAGCAGCAGTGGCTTTAAAAAACTCCAGCGGATGCCGATCCGGTAGACCTCTTCCATATCCCGGATGGCGTCCCAGCAGTTGTGGCACGGCGAGATCACCAGCTTGGCGCCGGTGGCCAGAATCTGATCCCGCTTGACCTTCAGGCCGATATTGCGCTGCTCCCGGTAGCGGCCCAGGCCGTTCATGCCACCGCCGCCGCCGCAGCAGAAGTTGTGCTCCTTGCAGGGCTTCATCTCCCGGAAATCCTCGGCGATGTAGCTCATGATCTCTCTGGGGATATCGCGCAGGCCCGCGTTTCGGATATAGTTGCAGGAGTCCTGGTAGGTTACCGGTTCCTTGATTTTTTTGGCCGGGTCGATCTTGAGTTTGCCGGTACGCAGGGCCTCGGCCACCCACTCCACGTAGTGAAGGCTTTCCACCGGGGTCTTGCCCGAGGCAAGGCCGGCCCAGTAGGGACCTTCAATTACCGTGGCCCGATAGGCATGGCCGCACTCGGTGACCACCATGCGCTTGGGCTTGAGCCGGTCCATGGCCGCGTACACCGACTCCACCTGCATCTTGCAGGCCTCCCAGTCGCCGGCGAACATGGCCAGGCTGGTCTCTTCCCATCCTCGGCTGGGCACGGTCCAGTTTTCACCGGCAATGTGAAAGAGCATGGCCGCCTCGGCGATGTCCTGGGGGTAGTGCTTGGGCTCCCGGGCGTTGACCGTGTACATGATGTCGGCCCCCTCCTTGTCGATGGGGATTTCCAGGCCCGGGTACTCTTCCTCGCTCTCTTCGGCCATCCATTCGCAGGTTTCGACCCAGTCTTCGGACGTGACATCCATCTGTGCCTGGTAGATGCGGTGCATGCCGGAACCGATCTTGAGTTCCCAGGGAACAAAGCCCTGAGAGAAGAGCAGGCCCCGCAGGTAGCTGAACATGACCCCCATGTCGATGCCGAAGGGGCAGTAAGAGCCGCACCGGTTGCAACAGGTGCATTTGCCCCAGGCCGTGTCCATGCAGTACTGCATGAAGGCGTTGTCCGCCTTGTGAGGGGCCTTGACCAGCCGGCCCAGGGTGGACTGAATCTTGTAGGAGGGGACCTGCTCCGGATCCTTTTTGTTGGCCAGGTAGAAAAAACAGCTGTCGGCGCACATACCGCAGTGGGCGCAGATTTCAAGCCATGTTTTCGTGCGGGATTTAAGGGTCTTGGACAGGGTATCGACCAGCTTCTTGTGGTCCACATCCAGTTCGTTCAGTTCCGCGTAGTACTGCTTGCCCTGCTTGTCCGCCAGGAGCGCGGAGAGAAACTCCTTCTCGTTGACCATTTTGCGGTTGCACAGTGTTCCTTCAGGCATAATCGTCTATCCTTATTGCTCAAACAGTTGCTCTGTTTCGTGTCCAGGGAAGCGCCTACCAGGCGAACCCTTTGCCTTTCATTCCGCCGCGCTTAATGCCGAAATCCATGCCAAGCTGTGCCCGGGACAGGAAAAAGAGCAGGAAGTGGGAAAGCTTGGTAAAGGGAACGGCTATCAGCATGATCTCGCCGCTTAATATATGGGCGATGATCCAGAAATCGTAGTTGCCCGCCTCGTGGTAGGCCAGAAAACCGGTGACAAAGGGAGCCGCCGTGATCCCCAGCAGCACGATGTCTTTCCAGTCGGTGAGAATGCGGACCTCGGGCAGCGCAAGCCGGCGCAGCAGGATAAAGGCCACAGCCGTTATCACGCCGATGGTCAGGAGATCGGCCACCCCGTCCGGAATGGTGGGCAGGGAGAAACCGAACGCATCGTACAGCATGTAATTGTGGGCCTTCAGAAAGACCGGCGTCACCAGCAGGCCGACATGCATGATGAAAAAAAGAACCGTCATCACCGGGTTGGTCCGCCAGCCAAAGGTTTTGTAGGGGATCAGCCAGGAAATGATCGAGCGCAGCGCCCCCTTTATCCCGTATGACGTGTTGACCCGGTAGGTGACGCGGTCCGCCTTCCAGTCAAGTCCGCGGATATAGACCACCAGCCGGACAAGAAGGCCGACGACAAAGATGATGAAGGTGAGCCAGAGCAGGGGGCCTGTGACAAAATCGTACATTACCATATACTCCTTGAATGAGGTTGCGTGCCAATATCGACGCCGCGTTTGACAACGGTTGCGTTACTCCCCGTCGTCCCGTTCCGTTAAAAACCGCCAGAACAGGGTGATGCCGATCAGTCCGAAAACAATAAGAATGTAGGTGATGCTCTCGGTTTTCAGCATGAACTCATGCAGGGTGTGAATCGTGCCTTCCATATGCTTTCCTCTGTTTTAACGGCGTTTTGCCGCCGGTTTCGTTTTTAATGGTGGTGCCCCGTCGCCTTCTGGGCTTCCGGCGCCTCGTGTTCGGCATATTCCGGGTGTTCGTACAGAATCGGCATGTGGCTGGCGATGAACCGGTAGGCCAGCACACCCAGGGTCACGAGAAAGAGAGATACCCCGATCTCGCTCAAGGAGGGGAAGTACCGCTGGTCCGCCGGCAGGTGCCAGTTAAAGGCGATCAGGCTGACATTGAAACGGTTCAGGATAATCCCCAGTACGGCCAAAACCGAGGTCCACCGGATCAGGCGGATGTTTTTCTCACGCGCGCCGATGGCGTACAAAAGAGAGGGCAGGGCCACAAAGCCCAGCATCTCCACCAGGAACCATGCCCCGTAACCGGTGGCCAGGTAGTGCCAGAGATCGCCGCTGGCCACCCCGATGACTTTGATGATAAAATAACCGAACAACACCAGGGAGGCTGCCCTGCCGAAGCCCAGCACCACGCCGTCGGCCTCTTTCAGGTGGGTTTCGTCCATCTTGTGATGAAGATACCGGTGGGACAGCGAACTTTCAAAAATCACCATGGAAAGGCCGGCAATAATACTGGATATGAAAAAGTAGGTGGGCAGGTAGGGCGTGTACCACAGGGGGTGGAGCTTGGACGGCGCGATCAGAAACAGTGCCCCCAGGGAGGACTGGTGAAGGGTGGAAAGCACCACGCCGAAGATGGTCAGCAGCATGGTGAGCTTGACCGCCAGGTTGCGGGCACGGCGAAGGCCCAGCCACTCCAGGGCCGCCGGGGAGAACTCCAGAAACAGGACGGTGAGGTAAAGGGCCACACAGGCGCCCACCTCGAAGAGCAGCGACGTGGTGCCCGGTGAGATGGCAAAAGGGTAGGGCAGGCGCCAGGGCCGGCCCACGTCGTAGTGCAGAGCCACCACCACCAGGGCGTATCCCAGAAAACCGGTGAGTACCGCCGGCCGCACCGCGGAATGGTATTTCTTCATACCGAAGACATAGACGGCGGCGGAGGTGACATAGCCGCCGGCGGCCAGGGCCACACCCACCAGCAGGTCAAAGCCGATCCAGATGCCCCACGGGTTGTTGTGGGAAAGATTGGTCATGGCGCTCAACCCGCCGGTAAACCGGACGATGGTCAGAACCACGCCGATCAGCAGAATGATGCCGGAAATCATGTTGAACGGGGTGAGCAACCGGCCGCGCGCAGCCGAAATATCGTGTGACATCAGGACTCCTCCGTATCTTGACTTTTTTCTTCTGCCGCCGCTTCTTCCAGGGCCTTTTTCACGGCCTGGTCAATGGCGGTCTGTTTCTGTTTTTCAGCGGCTTCCCTGGCCTTGGCCAGCTTGGCCTCGGCCTCGGCCTGGGTTTGGGCCACGGCAGTGGCCACCGCCTCGGCCTGTTCCTCCCGGGCGATCTTGTTCTTGCGCTGGGTGATGGCATAGATGCCCACCAGCAGTACCGGCCACAGACCGGTCACCATGGGAACCACGGACAGGGCGCCCTTGGTGAGCTGGGGCGCCGGCGTGGTGCCCAGGTCCTCGCGCATGCCGATCTGGCCAAAGGGAACCCCGGACAGGTGGAGCCAGCTGGTGCCGCCCATCTCACGCTCGCCGTAGACATGGTCTACGTATCGCCCGGGATAGGCGCGAATGCGTTCGTGGGCGATTTTCAACAGGTCTTCCCGCTTGCCGAAGGTAAGGGCCTCCATGGGGCAGGCCGACACGCAGCCGGGCAGCAGCCCCTGTTTGAGCCGGGGCGCGCACAGGGTACACTTGGTGACCCGGGGCGTAAGGACTTTATCATATTCGTAACACGGGATTTCAAAGGGACAGGCGATCATGCAATAGCGGCATCCCACGCAGACTGAAGCGTCGTAAGTGACCGGCCCCTGGGGAGTCTTTTTGAAGGCCTTGACAAAACAGGCCGATGCGCAGGCCGGTTCCAGGCAGTGGTTGCACTGAATCTTTCGGAACACGGGCCTGGCGGCCCCCGGCGGGGTGTAACGATTGACCACGGTAAACGATTCCGCATCGGTGCGGCGTTTTTCGTCAAGTACGGACAGGTCGTCAAACGGTTTTTCCGGGGCCGGTAACTGGTTGACCTTGTTGCAGGCCGCTTCGCAGGACCGGCACCCCACGCACCGGGTGGCGTCAAAAAGAACACCCACCGAATTCGCGTATCCCTTGAACTCCTTGGGACCGGCGGCGACCGCCTGCCCAACGCCGGTCAGGCCGACGCCGGCGGTTCCCATCCAGGCCAGAAACTTTCTTCGTGACACAGACATATGCATTCCCTCAAATGGTGTTACTTTTTTGCATGACAGTCGGTGCAACCGACCTTTTCAATATTCATTACCTGGTGACACCCGATGCACTGCTGGTGATAGGCGCCCCTCAGGCCGGGCATCAGCGGGCTGGCGGCACGATCCGGCCGGCTGTGGCAGCTGGCGCATTTCGGCGGTTTGGTGCCGGCCGGGCTGTTGTGGTGGCATCCCTGACACAGGGTGGTCTCGTTGCCGTGGAAAAATGCGGCCAGGTTGTTGTCGGTCACGCCCTTTTTCAGTGCCGCATAGATTTTGCGGTGCGGCAGCTTGGCCTCTTTGTACTGGTCGAGTGCCAGGTCCGGGTCCGTCATGGCCGGCACCGTGGCCATGGTGTCAATGGTGACGGTTTCCGGAATGTCTTCTGTGGCCACCTTCTTTATATTGTCAGGCCTTGCCTTGAGCATGGCCTCGGCCATGGCGCGTCTTGCCTTGGCATCCATCTTTGCCAGGTCCATGCCGGCATCCGGTGGTGCGGTGTGGCAGGCGGCGCATTCGGCCTCATCTTTTTTGGCCGTCCGGGGCATGGCGGCATGGCAGCCGATGCAGGCCGTTTCTTCTGCCAGGGTCTTGTGGCAGCCGATACAGCTCTGATCGGCGTCTTCCTTGTGCATGGCGAGCATGAGATTGACATCATCGCCCTTTTCCGGGTCGCCTTTCATCGTGTGGCAGGTGACACAGGCGGTCATCTCCGCGTGGTGGCAGACCCGGCAGGTGTCGTTGGCCGACTCGTGGGCCAGGTGGTTGAAGGCCACCGGCTGCATGAGGTTCTTGTCGTCAACCGGCTTGTCCGGCGAAAAGGGCAGGATCAGGGCCGCGTCCGGCTGGCCCCGTTCATAACGGGGGATATTCTCCACCTTGGCGATCAGGGCCTGCTGCTCGGGATCATGGCACCCGCCACAGTCGATGGGGCCGCTGTTCTTCTTTTTCGTCTTTTCAGCCTGGTGGCAGGTGATACACGCCTGATGGGCCGCGGCCTGCATGGGAATGCGGTTTTCCACCTTCACGTCGCCGTGACAGTAACGGCAGGACCCCTCTTTGCCCTTGACGTATACGAGCTTCTCGGTTTCCTTGTTGTACTCGTGGTGGCACTGTTCGCACTTGTTGTCCCGGGCCTTGGCATGCCGGTAGTGAAGCGAATGGTCAAACCCCATGGGGGCCTGGCCGGGGGTGTATTTCGGGTCTTTCGTGTGGCAGGCGTTGCAGGAAACCGGGCCGCTCTTGTCTCCTCTGGCCAGGGTCTGCTCATGGCAGTCGATGCACTGGCCGTGGTAGATGTTGCGCACGGTGTCGGCATCGCTGTTTTCCAGCCGCTTGAACAGGTAGACCAGTTCATTGTTCGTTGATTCGGGTTTTGCCTCGTGGCAGACCGAACAGTCCTGGCCCTTCTGGGTCACGGCCTTCTGGTGAGCGTCGTGGGCAAAGGGCACCGGTCTTCTTTTAATGGGGCCGAACACCTTCATGCTGTCGATCATCAGCAGGTCGGGCCGTTGTGCCGAATCGCCTCCGGCGGAGGCGAGCGTGTCCCGGGCATGGAGTGTGATGTTGATGGCCAACACCAGGGTGATGAAAATACCGATCGATAAAAGCACCTTTTTCATAAACGATCCCTTGACCTTGCGAAAAAATTCTCATTTCTGGATTGGAAACACCACATGGTGTCATCCATGTTAAATGGATGGACACTTGTTATTGCTTGACGGACAACAAAAAGCCGGCCGGCGCGTTCATGCGCGGCCCTGCATCGGCATCGGCGGGTTTTGAGTGGATGCTGCACGAAGTGCATCAGGTTGTATCCCCCCAAATCGGTTTGGTAATACTGCTACTTTCAAGGTATGGTATTATCCTACCAAAATAGTAGGAAGCATGTGAACAGATTTAATGATCCTTGAGCATGATGTCAAGCATTTTTTTTCCGATTTTCAAATGATTTTTATAAAATTTTGATTTTTAACATAAAAAATAGATAAAAATCGGGAGAAAAGGGGCTTTTGCAAGGGCGGAGAACCGACAAAACGGTCTTGTGGGTATTGTGGTGAACGGGGTTTGGCATATCAAGCCGTGTGCGTCACCACTTTTTTCCAATCCATGAGGTTTGAAGGAGCGAACTCGGATATGTCACGAGTTGATTTGGCCCCGGATGCAAGGCGCGGGACAAAATATTACAGGGGCAGCCCACTGTGCTTGCCCATCAAGGGGCAAACACAGGGTTAGCCCCTACCGTATCCGCGAATGTCCAGCAAAGCGTACCGATAAAACAACCGCCGCCTGAACCGCCGGCAGGGGGCAGAGGACTGTCCTTGCCGTCATCGTCCGTATCGGGAACCGTATCCGTATCGGTATTGTCATCGTCTCCCGCATCATCATCGGCCGTATCATCATCGTCGTCATCCGCCGGCGGGTCCGGGTCCCATCCTGCCAGTGCGGCCCACAGCCACCATGCCGCGTAGGCTTTCTGATTGGCGTTCAGGGCCTGGCTGTGCGCTGAACTGCAGTCATACCAGTCCATACCTTCCGTATGCGTGTTCTGCCACTCGATGGCCCAGTTGCCCTGACGGGTTCCGTCGGGAGCGGTATCGTAATAGTCACAATTGTCGTGAACATACTCGAAATAGGTGCCGTCCGGGTTGTACCGCTCGATATCGGCAAAGTCATAGAGGATTTTATCGTTGTCCATGCAGAAGTCCCGGATCATCCGGTTGGCGGCCTTGTTGTCGGCATCGTCCCAGATATCAACGTGTCCGGTCATGTAGACAAAATTTACATCCGGGTATGCGGCCTCCAGTGCGGCCATGGGCGCCAGGTACTCGCTGTTCAGAGTGCCGGCCCTGTATTTATCGTCCACCTGGCCGCACCACGACCAGATAATGACATTAACGTCAGCATTGCCGGGATTGTCAAGGTAGGCCCGGGTGTTGTCTACCCAGTCGGGATGGTAGCCCACATCCCCACCCATTGCGTAGTCGTGCAGGTCCAGTGCGCCGCCGGCGCCGCCGTTGTTCCACGCAAAGACATTGTCCGGCAGTGTCAGCCCGAGACCGCCGGTGTTGGCAAAAGCAACCAGCCCGGTCATACCGCTGGTCAGCTGGCTGCCGTGGGAGGTGTGGCCGTAGGCGATGTGCAGCGTGCTTTTTGCCTGGTTGATGGCGGATTCCGGTATGGCGGTGATGTCGGTGCAGTTGTGATCAATAATGACCGGAGTGGCATGGGCGGTGGCAAAACAAAGAAGCACCCAGGCAAGCGATAAAACAAAACCGGCCCGCAAAAAGGTTTTTTGCATTGATAAATCCTCCGGTTGTCAGTTTTTCATGCGTTCAGGGCAGGGGATCGCCCAGCAGGTCGGGCAGGTCTTTACTGGCCGACATCTTCCAGTCCGGCGCCCGTTTTTCCAGAAAGGAGATCACCCCTTCCGCGGCATCGGGCTGGCAGCAGACCCACTGGAACAGGGTAAATTCAGAGTCATCCATTTCCGGAATGGAGGCGGTGAGGCCCTGCCACAGCAGGTGCTTGGTAATGGCCACCGACACCGGGGCCGCGTTTTTATAGTCTCTGGCCCGCTCCAGGGTGGCCGGCAGCACGTCCGCGGCCGGCAGGGCCTCTGACGCCAGCCCCAGCCGGGCCATCTCCCTGCCGTTGATTATGCGGCCGGAGAGCATCAGGTCCGCGGCCACGGAGAGGCCCGCGATGCGGGGCACGATCACGTGGGAGGCCAGCTCCGGGGTCAGGCCCCGCCGCACAAAGGCAAACTGGATCTTGGCATCCTCGGCCACGATGCGAATGTCACAGGTCATGGAAAAGGTGATGCCCACGCCGATGGCATGGCCATTGATGGCGGCCAGCACCGGTTTTCGAATCTGGTAGGGCATGACCGCGGGAAAGGCCAGGGCAGCCCTTACGTCTTCCCTGTTTTCCGCGTCAAAGGCCTCGGCCGCGCCGGAAAGGTCGGCGCCGGCGCAGAAAGCCCGTCCCGCGCCGGTGATCACCACGGCCCGCACGGTATCGTCCTTGTCCAGGGCCGCCAGGGCATGGCCCAGGTCCCGGGACATGGCCGGGTTCCATGCGTTCATGGCCTCGGGACGGTTTAAGGTGATGGTGGCGACACTATCGTTAATATCCAGCAGAATGGTCTTGTAAGACATGAAATCTCCTTTGCGTGTTGACATGCCGGGACTATAGCGGTCGGGCAGGGCGACTGTCAAGTTTGATGGCTTCGTAAAAAGTCCAATATCTGCGTTGTGCTGCACCCCTCATCACTGCGGCGTACGCCAAGTACGCCTCATTCTTCGGGCTTTGTGACGCCTTGATCTTGAACTTTTTACTTTGCCATCCCAAATAGACTTTTTACGAGTTCCCCCAGTTTGACAGCCGCCCCTGAACAGGGCACACTGGACAAATTATCCATACACAGGGAGAAAGTTAATGTCCCCAAACGGCAAAATTTTGAAAAATACGGAAGACGTGGAGAAAATACCGAAGTTTTCCAACCGTTTTATTCGAGTTAATGCCGGTATCATCGGCCCCTGCGAACCGAAACCCAAAACAGTGGTGTACAGGAACGTCGGCGCTTACCCGTCCACGCCCAGGGCCTATCTGGACGTGGCAAAACATTACAGCAGTCCCCTGGTCATCGGCCCGCCGGTATGCGATGAGCTGGTCGCCCTGGTCCAGCATATGTTCACCGAGGATGAGGCCCGGCTGGTGCGCCATCTCAAGCCTTATCCCTTTGGCAGGACCGCGGAAAAGGTGGCCAAAAAAGAGAACCGGCCCGAATCCGAGGTGCGTGCCGTTTTAAACCAGCTGGCCGTGGAAAAGCGACTGATCGTGGCCCACGGTCCGGAAGACAAAAAGCTGTATGACATTTTGCCCATCTTACCCGGCACCTTTGAAATGGCCCTGATGCGACCCGCCACGGACACGCTGACCGACTGGCACAAACAGTTTGCCGTGCTTTTCGAGGCGCTGTGGGAGACCGGGTTTTTGACCGATTTTTTAAAGTTCCCCAGCCCGGCGGTGCGCTATCTGCCCGTGATGCGGACTTTGAGCGCCCTGCCCGTGGCCTGGCCTTCGGACCGGCTGGAGGCGGTGCTGGACCGGTATGATATTTTTGCCGTGGGCCTGTGCCAGTGCCGGCTGACGGAAAAGATGGTGGACCGGGAGTGCGGCCGGCCCATGGAGAACTGTTCGGTGTTCGGCAACGCGGCTCGTGTCGTGATCAACGCCGGCATGATGCGGCAGGTGGAAAAGCAGGAGCTTCTCGATATCAAGGCAAAGGCCGAGGCCAGCGGCCTGGTGAGCTGGATGTTCAACGAGGATTCCGGGAAAGGCCCGGCCTGCTCCTGTTCCTGCTGCGGCTGCTGCTGCCACATGATGCGCACGGTCAGTGAGTTCAACATGCCGGGCATGATTGCGCCGGCCCATTTTATTCCGGAATTTGACGTTGCTGCCTGTGATCACTGCGGCAAGTGCGCCAGGGCCTGCCCCATGGGCGCCATCACCGTGGATGTGAAAGGAAAAACCCTTGTTCATCAGGTTCAGCGGTGCGTGGGGTGCGGGCTGTGCGCCCTGGCCTGCGACAGGAAAAAGGCCGTTAAAATGGCCGAAGTGCCGGACTATAAAAAACCGCCGGCCGGCTGGGCCTCGCTGCTGGTAGGTCTGGCCCCCAACCTTGTTCGAAATGCCTGGAACGCCTGGCGGGCCAGATAGCTGCATTGTCCCCTGGCATCTGGGCACAATAGCGGATCGACCTCATATATTTTGTGCATCAAGCGCGCCCAGGGTTTTCTGACGGCCCGCAGGCCGGTATTGATCATGTTGACGATGGTGTCGTATGCTTACTCAACAGATCGGCAAACTGATCAGGCGCAACCGGCTTACTGAAATAAAACCCCTGCATCTCATCGCAGATATGTTCTCGCAGATAGGTGTCCTGAGCCAGCGTCTCCACGCCTTCGGCAATAACATTAAGACTCAGCGCCCTGCCCATGGCGATGACCGCTTCGATAATCTCTCTGTCGTCCGGGTTTTGCTGAAGGTTGCGAATGAACGATCGGTCCACTTTGAGGGTGTCGACTGGAAGGTGTTTTATCTGGGCGAGGGAAGAGTAGCCGGTGCCGAAATCGTCAAGCGCAATCCGTACACCCAGGCTTTTTATCCTGGCCAGCAATTCAATCAGGGGCGCGGGCTTATGCATTACAATGCTCTCAGTGATTTCCAGCTCCAGAAGGTTGGGCGCCATGCCGGAAGCTTCCAACGCGGTCCTGATATCTTCTATGAGTTTATCGTCCATGAGTTGACGAAGCGATAAGTTGACTGCCACGGTGACCGGTGGCAGCCCCTGACGCTGCCAGGCGACATTCTGGGCGCAGGCGGTCTTCATTACCCATCTGCCGATGGGTACGATCAATCCGGTTTCTTCGGCTACCGGAAGGAATTGCGTTGGTGCCACTAAACCCAGTCCGGGGTTCCGCCAGCGCAGCAGGGCTTCAGAACCCGTGATGGCGCCGGTTTTGAAATCCAATTTGGCCTGATAGTCTAAATACAGTTCATTGCGCTCCAGCGCATGACGCAATTCCGCTTCGACGAAAAAACGTTCAAATGCCGGTGAATGTGTGTTTTGAGAATAAAACTGGAAGTTATTCTTGCCTTCTTCTTTGGCAAAGTACATGGCCATGTCCGCTTTTTTCATCAGGGTGCGTTCGTCCTCTCCATCATCCGGGTATACGCTGATGCCGATGCTGGCTGTTACCCGACACTCTTCCCCCAGAAGAACCATCGGTTTAATGGCGGTGTTCAGTATTTTTTGGGCGACGGTTGCCACCTGGCTCAGGTTCGTCACTTCCTCGATCAGTACAACAAATTCGTCTCCCCCCAGACGGCCGACAACACTGTCTTTTTCGTTTAGCCGACCAACAACATCAACTGCCCGCAGCGATTGTCTAAACCTGCTGGCGATCTCTTTCAACAGCTGGTCACCGGCATCGTGCCCCATGGTATCATTAATAATCTTGAATCGGTCCAGATCGATGAATAAAACGGCAAACTGCCGCTGATAACGCTGAGCAAACTTGATTGCCCGACCTAACATCTGACCGAACAGGGTGCGGTTGGGGAGTTCCGTCAGGTTGTCGTGCGTGGCCAGGTATCGAATCTTTTCTTCGGCGAGCCTGCGTTCGGTAATATCCCGGCTTACCCCCAGAATACCAACCGTTTGTTTGTTTTTATCCCGGACAAAGGAAAATTTTGTTTCCGTCCACACGGTAGTCCCGTCTTTTTTCTTGATTTCCAACTGGAGCGTCCGGGATTTGTTGTATTCTGTACCGCCTGATTTTCCCAGCGCCACGGCTTCGGATAGCGTCCTCATGGCCAAATCCAGGGAGGAAGGGGCAAAGGAATCGGACAGCGCCTGTTTCATCACCGCTTCCGGTTCGTATCCCCTCAGAATTTTAACAGAAGGACTGACATAGGTATAATTCAGATCCAAATCCACAACGAAAACGATATCTTCGATGTTGTTCGTCAGCAGCTCAATGGTTGTAAAGGCCCTGGAAATGCTGGCCCTGAGGTTGGTGATGTATCCGCCGACCACGGAAAACCATGGAAGAATAAACGCCAGGACCACAATGTTGAATATGTCCACTCTAACATTGATGTATCCGGGCTGTAATTTATAAAGTACAAAAATAACCGCGGAAAAATTAACCAGGGCAAAAATCGACAGAAAAAGAAATTGCCGGATTCTCAACCTGAAAAGTCCGAACACAAGCACAACCATATAAACAAGAAGGACCGCGCTTCTGGCCTCATAGGCGTAATACACAACCACCATGATCCAGAAGGTGGCTATCACCATCTGGATAAGGGTCAGGCTCTTGTCTTGGAACTTTTTATTTAATCCGGTTCTGAAGATTAAATATAATAGAATATTTACGATAAAGCTGCCTGCAACACCGGCAGACAGGATGTACAACGGCACCTTGGTTAATCCTAAAAAATAACCAACGTAGCAGATAGCGCTCCATATAACATATGCGCCAAAGGCCATGAGAAAGCGTTTGATTCTTAAAGTCTGGTCGTGATCGTCTTTAGGAAAGATGCTGAACATGGATGATATCCTTAACGTATTGCCGAAATTTCCGGGCTGATAGCCGCTCCTGTTTTAGTTAAGACCCTTCGTTTTTTTTGCACACGATTTGGACGCCGACCCCTGTTCTTATAAAGAATATAGAATATTTGAGGCATAATATATATTGACCGGGGAGGTGTCAAAGGTAATTGATCAAAGGATTTTATACCTCACCGCCGCCACGCAAAACGCCAGCCCACTTTTTTCAGGTGTTTTCTGATTTTTCTGATACCGGTAAACGAAAAGGCAATGGGCTGGGCCTTGATGACGCCCACAACATCATAGGCCGGCATGGTTAAGAGGCGGTTTAAAATCATCGTGCTGCCGAGGTGACCGGCGGAGTAAAGCACGATTACCCGCAGGGGGTCCTGGCTGTCGGCTTTGTTTATATCGTTCAAGGTCCGGGCGTCCCTTATTCCGATGCGGCACTTTTGGTCATGACCTGTTTTATCCGTCTGTACGATGGGGCAAATCCGTAAGCCAGGGCGATCACCAGCAGGAGGGCGACGGAAACACGGATTCCCCATACAAAGGCCCCCAGAATCAGGGCCATGGCATAGAGCGGAAGCCCAAGAATATATTGTTTCTGACCGCTGAAGAAGGCCCGGCCAACATGGCGGTAATAAGCATCAAACGATACCATCTGTACGCATGCGATACCCACGGACAGGCCGAGCAGGACAGGTGCTGATTGAAAAAGGATCAACGAACAGATGACGATCAGTCCGCCGATGGGGCTGGGAACACCGGAAAAGAAGTCCGGGTCCGCCGCTTCCTTGTTGAGTGTGAAATAGACAAGCCGCGAAATCGTGAAAAACCCGTAAATAAAACCGGTGACAAACCCCTCCCATCCCCCGATGATGAAAAACAGGGCAACCCCCGGGGCAATCCCGTAGTTCACGCCGTCGGCAATGTCGTCCGAATAGACACCCCAGCGTGTGCCGCCGAATTTCCGGGCCGCGGCGCCGTCAAACCCGTCAAACAGCTCCCCCATCAGCAGGAACAGCAGGCTGATTTCAATCCTGCCGTAATACGCGAAATACATGCTGAACAGGCCGCACAGCAGGTTGGCCCCGGACAGCACATCCGCAACAAACCGCAGCTGGAACATCCGGACGTTGTACAACCCGATGATGGCGGCGAAGGCGATGTTGACCAGCAGCAGCGCGTTGACGAATTCCGCGTTTATATAGCCGCCCGCCCATCCCTGGCTGAGAAACAGCAGGGACACCAGAACCGTATAAGAAATGGTCGAACGGATCCAGTTTTCCGTGGAATGCGGATTAAGAAAGAACTGAACCAGCAGGATGCAGTCCAGTGATAACTTGGCGATGATCAAGGCGGAGGGCACAATCCCCATGCAAGCCAGGGCCACCATGAACAACAGGGGGTAGTCGGTAATACGGTTGTAAATACGGTCAAATGCCGAATCCGGGCAGCGGGCCCGCGTAACGCTTGCAGCCAGGTAATCCAGCGCCCAGAAACACAGAAACAGGAAAAACACCCATGCCGAAGCGTTGGGGAACCAGCCGACCTGTTTAAAAGAAAGGTACAAAGCCGGCGTAATAATGAACAGCTTGACTGAAGAAAGGAGCGCGGGCGGGTAGGGCACCCGCCCCGCGATACGATCTTCCAGGTGCTTGATCCAATCCGGTTTTAATGAGGGGCGTTGATGCATGACCCTGATCCTTTCCCGATGCCGGCAATTGTCGCGCGCTTTTTTATGCGGTTGTCACGCCGGGGCTAGTCGCCTCTTTTTAATTGTTCGGCAACCGATTGATTCAGTGCTTTCTGAGCCTCTATGAGCTTTTTGTATTTCGAGCCGATTTTGTCGATATTTTTCGACAACACCGCTTTTAATAAATCGCCTTCTATTTCCGCGACCTCGATTCTTTCATAATAATCCATGGTCTCTTTGAGATGCGCGAGCACGATTTTTCCCGTCAAAACCGGGTGATTGTTCGTTACATTCGCATCCTCAAACCTTGTCCCATGTTCAAGCTCCACCTCCAGCCCCTTTCGAAAGGCCTCCAGAGGGATATCCATTCCCTGGACATTCACTATCTTAAGGATCGTGGACGCTTCCGCCTCCGAAACAGACGGGTCAGTGATTTCGGACCAGTCCCGCAAACCGATTTCATTGCAGACCCGTTTTACCTCATCAACGGTTATATACTCCGGCAGTTTCATGATGTTCTCCTTTTGTGATGGTTTCGTTATGATTTACGCAGCCGGGCCACCGCTTCGGCCACCACCTCCACGGTCCGGTCGATCTCTTCGGCAGTGGTCATGCGGCCCGTTGAAAACCGCAGGGTGCCCTTGGCCCATTCCACAGGCACGCCCATGGCCTCCAGCACATGGGAAAGGGTGACCGTGTCGCTGTGACAGGCGGCCCCGGCCGAGGCCGCCACCTCCAGACAGATCTCCTCCAGCAGGCGGTTTGCTTCCAGCTCTTTAAAGGCCATGCTTAACGTGTTGGGCAGCCGGTTTTCAGGGTGGCCGTTTAACCGCATATCCGCCACCCGCTCGCTGATCCCGCTGTGCAGCCGGTCGCGCATATCCTTCATGTGTACCCGGTTCACTTCCAGATCCCTGGTCGCAATTTCACAGGCTTTGCCCAGACCGACAATGCCGGTCACGTTTTCGGTTCCGGCCCGCCGGCCGGTTTCCTGGCCAGCGCCGTGGCAGAACTTTTCCAGGGCCAGCCCTTTTTTTATATAAAGGGCGCCGATGCCCTTGGGCGCGTAAATCTTGTGCCCGGCAACAGACAGCAGGTCCACGCCCAGGGTTGAAACATTCACCGGGATTTTGCCCAGGGACTGGGCCGCGTCCGTGTGCATGGTAATGCCGCGTGCTCTTACCCGTTCGGAAATTTCGGCAATGGGCTGCACCGTGCCCACTTCGTTGTTGGCATGCATGATGGTCACCAGAATGGTGTCAGGCCGAATGGCCTGTTCCGCGGCTGCCGGGTCCACCATGCCCAACTCATTCACCGCAACTCGCGTGGTTTCAAAGCCTTCTTTTTCCAGGTATTGGCACACCTCCAGCACCGCCGGGTGCTCAATGGTGCTGGTGACAATGTGGCGGCCCTTATGCCTCAGGGCCCGGGCCATGCCCAGTATGGCGTGGTTGTTGGATTCCGTACCGCCGGAGGTGAAAAGGACCTCTTCGGCAAGGCAGCCGAGCAAACCCGCCACCTGGCGCCGGGCCGCTTCCACGGCCTGCCTGGGCCGAATACCGTACCAGTGGGCACTGGACGGGTTGCCGAATTCCGTTTCCCAGAAGGGCCGCATGGCCTCAAGCACTTCCGGATCAAGGGGCGTGGTGCCGTTGTAATCAAGATAAATGGGTCGGGTCATGGGATTGCCTGATCAACAGAAAGTTATATTCAGTCGGATCGCCCCGGGTTTTTTAAGGCAAACGCCTAAGATCAGCCGCCAAGTTCAGGGGGACGGCCAAGTTGATATGTTTGCAGAATAGTTTTTAAGCTCGATTTTCTACTTCAACAGACAGTTTCAAGCCGACACTATGAAGCACAGAACTTAGGCTTTTAAATTTTGGATTGCCTTGTGTTGAAAGAATTCGATAAAGATTTTCACGGTTGAGTTTTGTTTCTCGTGCAATTTCAGAAATACCCTTTGCATTTGCAACGTCTTTTAAGGCCATTAAGAACACCTCATGGGAACCATCCGCCAGTGCGGCATTTAAATATTCTGCGGCCTCAACAGGATCGAGAAGATCTGCTTTGAGATTATTTTCGTATTTCTCTGTTACTTTTTTCATTTCGTTCTCCTTTGGAAATCAGCCCAATATGCTTGTGCCAACTGAATATCTTTTGACTGAGATTTTTTAGAACCTCCGCACAGTAAAATCACGATGGTCATCTCCGATTTCCCATAATAAACCCGATATCCTGGGCCATAATCCACCCGTAACTCATTCACACCTTTTCCAACAGGTTTGCAATCACCAAAGTTTCCAAGCCTTACACGATTCAATCGAACGCGAATTCGCGCACGTGCGAATCGGTCTTTCAGTGAATTAAGCCATTTATGGAAGGGGTTGTCTCCGTCTTCGGTTAAATATTCGCGGAGTTCTATTCTGGAATCATCCATGGTTGTATTGTAGCTTTAAAGCAACAGGTGTCAAGCATTTTATTGCGGAGAACGGTTGCACAATGTCACCTGGCTTTTTGTGTCCGCACCAGTGAATGGTTAGTTGCTATGATGCCAACACTCGAAGAAGTGCCCATCGTCATCTACCCCGACCGGGAATATTAAGCGATCTAACCACAGCCGGGTTTGATGCTCTTCCAACGCCTCTGTTTGCAAGGCTGCCTGGAACTGCTCTTCAGCCCCTCTTGAAAAGTACTGTTCCATCTCGGATAGATCCGGCGTTAAAAACTCATCGAGAAACTCCTCGGGAACTTCAAGTAGAGTAATTTGTGAATGGCGATCGCTCTGGTGGTGCCCAATAACTTTGAAGATGCTACCTGTTTGCCAAACACATAAACCCCATTCAGGATGCTCAGAGAGTTCGTCAATGCAGTGAGCGTTGGCGGAAATGATGAGATAACGATCTGCTGCAGCAAATCCACCGAATTTGTAAGTTGCGTCGCAAAATGTCAACTCGCGGAACAGTGTGCCTGTCTTATAAAGCGATAAAATCGTCGTGGGCAGCACCGTATCACGGTAAAAGGCGCCACATTCCGCAAATGCCGCTTGAGCTTCCGGGGACATAAATTTTCTCCTGTTGCTAATGCCGGATTATTATTTTTACAGAGTAGGCGGATCAACAACCTGTTGCAGCACATTATTCGGATGGTTTTTTATGCCGCCGCGTAAATACTTTGTCCCGCACCACAGTAAGCCTCATAGACATGCTGGAAAACAGCCGCTGTTTTTTGCTCAAACAGTTCCGGTGTGTAGGCCCTTGGCAGCCCCTTATCAAGCACCTTTTCAATGGGGACTCGGACTTCAGCCCGCGCCTGTTGCCGCTTGCGCCAGTCCAGCACCAGTTTGCCAGTTTTGAGTGTGGCCAGCAGTTCCCGGGCAGTGACTTTCACCTTGTTGCGATCCGCCTCGCTCATTTCAATCCGTGGTTTGGTTAAAAGGTCAAACAGTACCAGCTCTTCCTCATTTAATTGTTCACTTACGCCGCGTTTTTCTTCTTCATTCAGGCTCCCGGCAAAAGCCATCAGTTGTTCAAAGAACGCCTCGGCATTGAGGCTGCCGGCGTTGTAGGCGTCGATCATCGCCTGGAACTTTTCCAGATAATCCATGCGAGTGCGGTTGAGCCGCACCATGATCATGAGTTTCCTCGCCACAGCCCCTTTGAGCTTTTCATTGATGGTGCGCTTGCGGCCGGTCTTAAATTTCTCAGCCAGCTTTTCAAAGTCAATATCACTCAAGTCAATCTGGTGCTCGTGGCCAAAAGGCGGAACAATCTCGCGAAAGACGTAACCCTCAGTGGCAATGGAGCGGTCAAGCAGTTCCTCCACCTGTTGCATGACCTGGGAGATGTCGGCCGGCGGTGCCAAAACGCGGATTTTATCCGCAATCACCTTGACGGGCGTCACCTCGGCGACAAACGCATGCGCGGCCGGGTCGGGCAGCACAGCCTTATACAGCCGCTGCACGGCATTGGCCAGGTCAAGATAACGGCGCTTGATCTCTTCTGAAACAACCAGCGCCTCCACGGCATCATCAAGCAGGCCCACGCGGGCAAACCCATCAGCAGATCGAATGGCCGCAAGACCCACCCCCTGTTCCTGACACAAGGCCCCGGTTTCTTCCAATACCTGCCGCAGCGCCGCCACCAGCGCGGCCTTATCTTCAATCGGCTTGTCGCCGCCCTCGCCGGCGCCATAAATGGCCAGCGCCTTTTCAAGGTTTCGGAACACCCCGGCATAATCCACGATCAGGCCGCTGACCTTGCCGGGATAGACCCGGTTGGCTCGGGCAATGGTCTGCATCAGCGTGTGATTGCGCATGGGCTTGTCAAGATAGAGGGTGGAACAGCTTGGCACGTCAAAGCCGGTCATCCACATGGCGCAGACAAATACCAGCCGGAACGGATCGTCCGGTTTTTTGAACTTGGTATCCAGGTCTTCTTCGACCACGCGCTTGCGGTGCGGGCGGATGTCCAGCCCCTTGTTCGCCATTTCGGCGATTTCGTTCTGCCCCTGCGAAACCACCACTGCCATATCGGTCTCTTTCATCCAGGCAAGGCGATCTTCGGTTTCAGGCAGGGCTTCAATCGGCGCCGTATCCTTTTCCGCCTCCAGGGTGGCGATCTTTGCCGCCCAGTGTTTTTTCACTTTATCGTACATGCGGATGGCCGTGGCCTTGTCAATGCAGATCACCATACCCTTGCCGGAAAAGCCCCGACCGGTGAAATGCGCGACAATGTCCTTGGCCACAGCCTCCAGCCGGTCATCGCGGGTGATCAGGTGGTACTCCCGGGAAAATTCCCGTTCCAGTTTTTTCTCCTGGGCCTCATCCAGTTCCGCCTCTTCCAGCAGGCGCGCCATCTCCTCGTTGAGGTTGTCGTTGACCAGTTGCAGTTCAGGAATGCGGTTTTCGTAATAGAGGGGCACTGTGGCGCCGTCAATCACCGACTGACGGAAATCATAAACACTGATGTAATCACCGAATACCTGCCGCGTCTTCTCCTCGCCTACGATCAGCGGCGTGCCGGTAAAGGCCAGAAAAGCCGCGTTCGGCAAAGCCGTGCGCATGTTCAGCGCCAGAGTATCATACTGGCTGCGGTGGGCTTCGTCAGTGATGACGATGATGTCGTCGCGGGTGGAGATCATCTCCGGCGCACGGAATTTGTGGATCAGGGTAAAAATATAGCGGTGATCCTCACCCAGCAACTGCCGCAGGTGCTTGCTGCTTTCGGCCTGGGCGCGGCCTTCGGTGACAACCCCGGCCGAAGCGAAATTTTTGTAAATCTGTCCGTCCAGTTCCTGGCGGTCGGTGACAATCACAAAGGTCCAGTTGCCCGGCTGCTTGCGCATCACCTTCTGGGCAAAAAAGATCATGGAAACGCTCTTGCCGCTGCCCTGGGTATGCCAGAACACGCCCAGTTTGCCTTCCCGTTGCCGAATGTCGGTCAGGGCGGCCAGCGCGTTGTTGACCCCAAGGTACTGATGATTCTTGGCCGTCAGCTTGATCAGCCCGCCGGGCGCTTCCTGAAACAGGGTGAAGTTCTCTACCAGGTCCAGCAGCCTGGCCGGTTCGCACACGCCGCGCAGCATGGTCTCCAGCGAGATTTTGCCCGCCTCATCCTCGCTGCCGATTTTCTTCCACTCGGAAAAGTGTTCCCATCCGGCGGTGATACTGCCCACCCGGCTCTGGCTGCCGTTGGAAAGTATGACCAGGCCATTCGGCCAGAACATCTGAGGAATGGTATCTTTATAATCGTTCAGGTTGCCGGTAAAGGCGGTTTCCAGGCGGCGGTGTGTTGCTTTAAGTTCGATAAACAGCAAGGGCAGGCCGTTGACAAAACCCACCAGGTCGGCCCGGCGGGTATACATCTCGCCGGTCACCCAGAACTGCGAGCAGAGCAGAAAGTCGTTTTTGCCCGGGTTCTCCCAGTCGATGATTCGCACCACTTCTACCGTTTCACCGTCGCCTTCGGGGTCGGGCACGGGAACGCGCACGCCGTGTTTAAGCAGATGATAGACCTCCCGGTTGGCGGCCGCCGGGCTCATGCGCGAACGGTCCCGGGTCAGGTCTTCAATGGTCTGGTCAATGGCCTCGGTCGGCGCGTCCGGGTTAAGGCGCAGCAGGGCACTCCGCAGCCGGAGAGCAAGGATGACCTCGCCTTTTGTCTCCCGGCCCAGCGTGCTCCCGCCCTGTTCAAACTCGTGATAGGCATTGACCGTTTCCCATCCCAGTTCTTTAAACAGGGCGATGGCCGGCTGTTCGATCAGGGCGTCTTCGGTGTATCCGGCAGGGGTCATTGCACGTTTCCATTATCCATTTGTCGTTCGAAGGACTGGCGAACCAGCCCCATGAGATAAGGCAGTTCTTCCATCGAGCTGAACCCTACTTCCACATCGCCATTTCCCCAGCGGCCAAGGCCGGAAACGTCCTTGCATATGCCGCGCGGGTCGGTAATATCGGCAAACGGCATATTCAGCGATAGCCGGAGCCGCTTTGCCTGCGGAACCACATCGACAAAGTTGGTCTCGGCTTTATAGGCCACATAAAGTTTCAGAAATTCTTCGCTGACTACGGGATTGAGCGCCATCACTTCTTTTCGAAACGCCTCAAAGAGCTCTCGCCCCACACCATTGTGCAGATGCGGGTGATCCTCTATCGAATAGGCCGAGGCCGATTCCGCGTTCGGCCGGTAGGCATCCAGCACATCAGCGGCCAGGTGCGGAGTGCACCAGACACTCACCGCAATTTCGCTCAGACGTTGGGCACGGTCCTTGATCGTGTCTTCATTCCACTGCTCAAGCTGGCCCAGCCCCTGATTCAGTTTGAGCGGGATTTCCTTAAAGCCGCCCTGCATATCACGTTTTTCGATAAAGGATTTGTCGCTGTATTCCGAGTTATAACCGGTCAGGGTCAAGTTTCCCAGGGTATGGAGCCATGTTTCCCTGATACGCTCCCACTCGGATCCCAGCGCTTCCTTCCATGCTGTGGAGAGGTTCTCGTTTTGCGGCAGAATATGCTCAATGGTATATTCGGCCACATCCACACGTTCCTTACGCCCCTGGTTTTCCAGCCGTCTCAACCAGTAGCTGCGGCTTCGGAAGTTGTAAAGATCACGCACCTGCAACTCCCGTTTGAACTCATCGTCATTCGGGAAGCGTCGATAGGAGGGCAGCGTCAGCAGATGGGCCTGAATGCTTTCCAGGTAGCGATCTTTTTTCAGCGCTTTTGTAAAGGTTGCAAAAGTCTTGTTAAGCGAGTTGGTGGGGATATTGCAGATGGCCCGGCGAAAAACATACGCCTCTATCAAACGTACCGCCGTCACAAAATCCTGTTTTGATAAAACCCCCTCGGCATAATCGTGATACAGCTCCAACAGGAAAGGGTAGGAGACATCCACTTTTAACTCGCGCAGGTCGTGAAAGGCGCGCTTCAGCTCTCCATCAGGCTCGGCCCCCAGTGCCATGGCGCAAAAATAGTGTGAAAAGATTCGAATGTCGGACACCAGCGACTCAACTCCTGCCTCTGCCATCTTGGGGGAACGGGCGTGGGCCTTGAAGGCGTCGTACACGGCGTCCAGTTTTGGAATATCGCCGGTTTTAACCGTCAAATAATGGCGCATGAAGCCATCAAAATGGGTGCCGTATGCCTCCTGCCCAAAATCCAGTTCCATCGGCCGCCAGTAGTGCTCATAGAGACGGGTTTGAAGTTCCGGCTCCAGCCCCATTAAGATGAAATTGCGGATCAGGTCGGCCTGGGTCAGTTCCCGACCGGTGGAGTTCATGCTCTCAAAGATCAACTGCGGGTTGTCCTGGTCCCGATTCAGCGCAATGTCCACCACCATCAGTTTGGCGATACCTTTGCACAGAGGGGCCAGATCACCTTTAAAGCCCTTGATCCAGGAGGCAAAAAGGGCATAGTTCTCCGTGACGCGCCGCGAAAATTCTTTGGGCTGTTCTTTTTCTGAAACAATGGCAATAAGCGAATCGCGGTCGGTCTGGGAGAGGATGAGTTTGTAATGCCGCGCGTCTTCTTCTTCCGGGTTGATAAGGTAGTAATTGCGCAGCTTGCGCGGGGAAAACCCGTCCACGGGTTCCCGCGCTTCCTCGGGCTGGCTCTCCAGCGCCTTGACCAGTGCGGCAATCAGCAGCGCCATTGTGGTCAGGCGTTGCTGCCCGTCAATGACCAGCAGCGGCGACTGGCTCATCACCTGATACAACCCCTTTTCGATATATACGATGGAGCCGACAAAATGGGCTGACACATCATCGTTACTTCCGGTTCGCAGGATATCGTCCCAGAGTTGCCGGCACTCCCGCTCCGTCCATGAGTAGGTCCGCTGGTAGATGGGGATGACAAACTGCGGAGACTTTTTTATAAAATCCAAAAACTTTGCTTCAGTGGCTTTCATGCAGCCTCCTCAGGAATAGCGATGTCCAGTTCCGACACATCCACCTCGCCGGATATGAGTTTGGGGAGAAGCAGGTCGCGGGTGCGGCGCAGGGTTTCGTTTCGAGCTGCCAGATTAAGGACCAATTTTCGAAGCGAAGTTACCTTTTCTGAAAACTGCTTCCGCATTTTAACCGGTGGTAAAACGATTTCGGTTTCACCAATCCTATCACGACGAAGCTCGGTTTGACCGGTGGCACCCGCTCCGAGCGACTCAAAATGAGGCTCTAAATCAATCAAGGCGAGGCCCAAGAAATCAATGCCATCTCCGTTTGAAGGGCGAACAATCGACACATGCGTATCAACTGTCACATCGTTCAAATCTTCATACACCTGGGCCACACGACCTAAAGTTCCAACACCAGTGGAATTGATCAAAATATCGCCAAACACAACGTATTTGTCATCCATCACGCGACTTTTATGCTGTCTCGCAAGGCTCAAGTTAAGTTTGCGATCACGAATACATTTTTGATTTACAACAAGACTCGATGCAGAGGCGTCATATTTAGGAGTTACGCCACGGTTAATGTATGAGGTGACTTTGTTGATTGTTGTCACCTCCCACTCCTCCGGAATCTTCCCCAGCGGCGAATCCACAAAGCGGGCTTTCTCCCAGCCGGGGAAGCGGAACTTGACGAACCACTCGCGGTAGAGGTTCTGCGCCATCTCCTCCAGAATCTTGATCCGCCTCAGGTTGTTCTCGATCAGGTCGTCATAGGCCGAAAGTATGGCGGCGATTTTGCGCTGGGTGGGAAGGGGGGGAAGCGGTGGTAGGGGAAGCGACCTCACATCCTTCATGTTTAAATGAGGTACGGTGACTCCATTCGTCATGGCATGGATAATATTCTGGATTTGGTCGCCAATCAGCAAATACGCGAGGTAGCGTGGGAAAACCTTTGACCTCATTGGTCGTATCAGCAAGGTCCTTTGTCCAAGGCAGGGGCGAAGACCCGCAGGGACCATAGCAACATTCCCAACCGGAGCCTCTCGGGCCATTATTAAGTCGCCAGGTTTTGGTTCGGCTCGTCTTGTCCATGACCGGTAAGTTTCTTCTGAAACACGATTCACTCCGTCCAAAAGAAAATATCCTCGACCAATGTTTGGGGTTCTAATAGAGGGGTAGCCTTCTGCTTGGGTTGGTGCGGTCTTATGCTCACAATCAACAATCAGATCACACACTTCATGAAGGTCCATCACTCCCCCTCCAGCAACTTCGCCACATTCTCGGCAATCCGTTCTTCCAACTCCCGGGCCTCGGCATTGAGGATTTCCAGTTCTTCGTTCATCTCCTCCAGCCGTTCCTTGAAGTCAAAATCATCTTCGGTCCTTGCCGCCACGCCCACATAACGTCCGGGGTTGAGGCTCCAGCCCTGGGCCTCGATCTCGGCAATGGTGGCCACCTTGCACAGACCGGGAACATCAACATATTTGGACTTCTTGCCGAAGTGCTCGGCCAGCAGGTCGGCGCTGTCGTGAAGGTTTTCGGTCTGCTCGCCCCGGTAGAGCCGGGCGATGTTGGCCAGAAACTCGATCTGGGCCGGGGTCCAGTCCCGGTGAGCCCGGTCGATCTGACGGTAAAGATGGCGGGCGTCGATGAAAAGAACGGTGTCCGCGCGGGAAATGCCGCACTGGGGTGCGGCGCTCCCAGGAACGGCATTCCTCTTGCCCTTATCGAAAAACCAGAGGGTGCAGGGCAGGGTCACGGTGTAAAAAAAATTGGAGCCCACGGCCACCATCACATCCACGGCTTGGGCTTCGATGAGCTGCCGGCGGATGTCCAGTTCTGAGCCGCGGGCGTCGGAGGCCGAGTTGGCCATGACAAATCCGGACCGGCCGGTTTTGTTCAGGGCGCTGTAAAATATTTGAATCCAGAGATAATTGGCGTTATCCGTGCGGGGCAGGCCAAAGGGAAAGCGGGGGTCGTCCTTGAGCCGGTCCTTGTCCACCCGGTCCACGTTAAAGGGCGGATTGGCCATGACAAAGTCAAATTTGTTGACGGCGCGGTGCAGATCCTCATAATAGGCGTTGCCTTCGCGGATATCGCCGGAAAGGCCGTGCACGGCCAGGTTCATTTTGCCCAGGCGCACGGTTTCTGCCACCTTTTCCTGTCCGTAAACACTCAGTTCGGCGCCGGGGTTCTTTTTGTGTTCGGCCACAAACCGGGCGCTCTGCACAAACATGCCGCCGGAGCCGCAGGCCGGGTCATAGATGCGGCCGTGGAACGGTTCGATGATGCCGACGATGAGCCGGACAATGGCGGTGGGCGTAAAAAACTCGCCGCCCTTCTGGCCTTCGGCGCGGGCGAAGTTCCCCAGAAAATACTCGTAAATCCTGCCAAAGGCGTCCCCCTCAATGTCCATGGGGACGGAGTTCATGGTCTTGAGCAGTTCTTTTAGCAGGGTGTTCTCAAAGCGGTTGTAGGTCTTGGGCAGCACGTCCTTGAGATCGGGGTTCTCGGCCTCAATGGCCCGCATGGCATTGTTGATGGCCGTGCCGATGTTGGCCCCTTCAGGCATCTGGATCAGGGCCGAAAAACGCGCAGCCTTGGGCAGATAGAGCACGCCTTTGGCCTGATAATCGGCCGGGCCGGTTTTACGCCGCCCGCCGCCTTTGCCCTCCAGCTCTTTTGCCGCTGCCTGGAATTTGTGGTCTGCATAGCGCAGAAAGACCAGACCCAGCACCGGTACGGAATATTCTGAAGACTTCAGCTTGGAGTTTGCCCGCAGTTGATCCGCCGCGTCCCATAGACGGGCTTCAGTATTGTTTCCGTTGTGATTCATAGGCTCTCTGTGTCAGTGGCGTCTGTTTTTGGCTTTTGCTGTGGTGGTCTCAAAGTCGGTTTCCTCGTTAAGCAGGGCGGTGCCCCAAGGGCTTGTGTTGAAAAGATTTTTCGTCAACATACCACAAGGCCATATATGATCGCAATTTGTATTTACCCCCCCTGCAAACGATTCTCTTGAAAAGACTTTCCGCTTGACAAGGATGACGTTGAATGCTAAAAACAGTGTTCACGCCTGTAAAATCTATTCAAGTCAGATGGTTATTTCCTTTGCCGCAGTTTCTACAGGTGTGTTGCCGGGCCCTTCGAACTGTACGACAGGTGACCGATGGCGTCGATTCTGATCATAGATGACGAGAAAAGCGTTCTGGAGATGATCCGGCATAACCTGTCACGGTTCGGCCATACTATTCATATTGCTGAAAGTGCCCGGGAAGGCCTTGCGACGTTTAAGGAAGAAAGCATTGATCTTGTTATAGCCGATATCCTGCTGCCCGAGCTGGATGGCATGCACGTGGTGCGGCATATTCGAAATCTTGCAGGAACGGCGCTTCCGATCATCGGCATCTCCTCCACCCCCTGGCTGCCGGACAGGGAGCACTTTGACGCCGTTCTGTCCAAACCCTTCCCCGTGGAAAATCTGGTCGATTGCGTGCGGGAATATACGCGGAAGCGGACAGCGTAAGGGCACGCACGAAGTATCCCCACAGTGACACCCCCGTGACGGACAGCATGGACTGCCGCCTGCGGCGATTCCATCACGGCAGGTATGCCGCCTGTTTTCAGAAAAAGGAAAATTCAGAAAAAAAAGATGGTGCCGAAGGGGAGACTTGAACTCCCACGAGGAAACCCCCACTAGACCCTGAACCTAGCGCGTCTACCAATTCCGCCACTTCGGCACGTATCAGAGAAAAACAGACGCAGTGTTACCGGATAATAATCATTGCGTCTGCCGGAAAAAGTTTTTATATATATAAGCTTTGGAACAGTGTCAAGCAAAAACATGATCAAAAATGAAAGGCGGCGGTTTTAAAATGCGGGTTGTCGAAGGTCTGGACAGTCTGGAAGGGCCCTTTGAGCGGGCCGTGGTCACCATCGGCAACTTTGACGGTGTGCACAAGGGCCACCAGGCCCTCTTTGCCAGGGTAAAAGAAAAGGCCCGGGAGATCGGCGGCACAGCGGTTGCCGTTACCTTTGAGCCCCATCCCGCCAAGGTGCTGCACCCGAATACACCGGCGCCCCCCCGGATCACCCTCTATGAGCAGAAGGCGGAACTGATCGCGGCAAACGGAATAGACGCCCTTGTCTGCATCCCTTTTTCCATGGTGTTTGCCGCGCTGGGCGCCATGGCGTTTCTGAAAGATATACTGATCCACCGAATCGGCATGAAGGCAATCGTGGTGGGCCGTGATTATACCTTTGGCAAACACAGGGAAGGAAACGTCGATTTTCTGGAAAAGCACGCTCAGGAATTGGGTTTTGAGGTGATATGCGAACCCTGGGTAGACACGGTGCCGGGCCATGGGCGCATCAGCAGCACCACGGTACGGAAAACCGTGATGGCCGGGGATGTGGCGGTTGCTTTTGACCTGCTGGGCCGTTACTACCAGGTGCGGGGTACCGTTGTGTCGGGCCGGGGCCGGGGCGGCAGCGCCCTGGGGTTTCCCACGGCCAACATCGCCCTCACCGACGAGCTGTGCCCGGCCAACGGCGTCTACGCGGTAACCGTGGAATACGGAGGACGGCGACTGAAGGGCGTGGCCAACATCGGCTACAGCCCCACTTTTGAAGATCACCTGTTTACCGTGGAGGTCCATATTTTTGATTTTGCCGAACAGATCACCGGCCAGCGGATAAGAGTCAATTTTATTGAACGCCTGCGGGATGAGAAAAAGTTTTCCGGCATTGATGAGCTTAAACGGCAGATAGCGGTGGATGCGGCCGAGGCCCGGCGGATTCTGGCCTGATAGAGGCCCGGCGGCATGCAGGGTATGAACAAGGATATGTGATATGACAGTTCTGGATATCGTGACCTATCCGGCGGATGTTTTAAAAGACGGGGCCCTGCCGGTGGCAAACATCGACGGCAAGCTGCAACAGCTCATTGACGATATGGCCCAGACCATGTATGCCCACCAGGGCGTTGGCCTGGCCGCGGTCCAGGTGGACAGCGGTCTGCGGCTGGTGATTTACGATGTGTCGGATCAGCGGGAAAAACAGCAGTTCCGGGTGGTGATCAATCCCGAGGTCGTGGCCGTCGACGGCGAGTGTGTCTCCGAACAGGAGGGGTGCCTCAGCGTGCCCGAGCTGCGTACCGATGTGAAACGGGCCGCCACGGTCCGGGTGGAGGGCGTGGACCGGGAAGGCCGGCCCCTGGTCATTGATGCCGAAGGGCTTGAGGCCATTGTGCTTCAGCACGAAATTGATCACCTCAACGGTACCCTGATTCTGGACAGGGCCAGCCGCCTGAAGCGGGAGCTTTACAAACGCAAAGTGCAGAAAAGAATAAAGCAGGCATGGCAAGAGACCTGAGAATCGTTTTCATGGGAACCCCGGATTACGCGGTGCCCTGCCTGAAAGCCCTTGCGGACAATGGGTATGATGTGCCCCTGGTGGTGACCCAGCCGGACAAGCCCAAGGGCCGGGGCCGCAAGATGGCGCCGCCGCCGGTGAAGGTGGCGGCCGAAGCACTGGGCCTGGCCGTTGCCCAGCCGGCATCGGTCCGCACCGACGACTTTATCCGCACCCTTAAAAACATCGCCCCGGACCTGCTCGTGGTGGTGGCTTATGGAAAAATTCTGCCCCGGGCGGTTCTTGAGCTGCCGGCGCTGGGCGCGGTGAACATTCATCCATCCCTGCTGCCCCGTTACCGGGGGCCGTCGCCCATTCAGTGGGCCATTGCCGGCATGGAAGCAGAGACCGGGGTCACCAGCATCTTCATGGACGAGGGCATGGACTCCGGAGACATGATTCTTTCTGCCAGAGCCCCGATATCGGACGAGGACACGGCCGCCGACCTTCATGACCGGCTGGCTGTTCTGGGCGCCGACGTCTTGATCGATACCCTGGCCCGGATCGAAAGCGGCACCGCAACCCCGGTGCCCCAGGACCCGGAGGCGGTAACATTCGCGCCGCTTTTAAAAAAAACCCATGGCCGGATTGACTGGAACCAGCCTTCGGCCCGGCTTCGGCGGTTTATCAACGCCATGACGCCCTGGCCCGGCGCCTTTACCGAGACCGGCACCCGGCGATACAAAATTCTGGCAGCCCGGCCGGTGACCCTGGAAAAGAAGGCGTCGCCCGGCACCGTGGTGACCCGCTTTCCGGATGAGCTGGTGGTGGCCACGGCCGACGGCGGCCTTGTTGTCACCCGCATTCAGGGCGAGGCGGGAAAACCCATGGATGTGGCCGATTTTTTGCGGGGGCATGCCATTGCCGAAGGAACGCGGTTTGCGTAAATTCCATCGACCCGCTGACAACAGGCGGCCGACAGCGGCCAGGAAATCCGACCCCCGGGCTGTTGCCCTTCGCATACTCACTGCCCTTGAAAAGGGCCACCGCACCCTGGACCAGGTGGCCGATGAGGCGCTGGCCAGGGTGTCGTTTCCGGAAAAGCGGGACCGGGCCCTTGTCACTACCCTGGTGTACGGTGTTTTGCGGTGGCGCAACACCCTGGATTACACCATCGTCCATTTTTCCAGGACCCCGCTGCAGCGCATGGATCCGGCGGTGCTGAATATTCTGCGGCTCGGTCTGTTTCAGCTGCGGTTTCTGGACAGAATTCCCGATTTTGCCGCCATCAACAGTTCAGTAGATCTGTCGAAACAGGCCGGGCTTGGCCGGCTGTCCGGATTTGTAAACGGCCTGCTGCGAAGCTCGACCCGGCATCCCGGTGAGCCGGATCCGCCCGATATGGACAAAGACCCGGTGCAGGCCCTTTGCGTGACAAAATCGTTTCCCGAATGGATGATCCGGCGATGGATCGCCCGCTTCGGTATCGAAGAGACGGTGCAACTATGTGATTTTTTGAATACGGTGCCGCCCATCACGGTGCGGGTCAACGGACTGCGGGCAGCCCCGGAACAGGTGGCCGCCTCCCTTGCCCAGGAGGCGGCGGGCGTGACACCGGGCCGGCACGCGCCCGAGGCCGTGAGTTTTTCCTCTCCAAAAGTGCCGGTGCATGAGATGACGGCCTTTGGCGCGGGATGGTTCCAGGTACAGGACGAGGCGGCCCAGCTGATCGGCCTTTTGACCGATCCCCGGCCCGGTCAGCGGGTGCTGGACGCCTGCGCCGGCCTGGGCGGAAAGACCGGCCATCTGGCCCGGCTCATGGAAAACCAGGGCCGGATCGTGGCGGCGGACCGGGACACGGCAAAGCTGGAGCGGCTTGCCGGTGAGATGACGCGGCTGGGCATCACCAATGTGCGGCCCATGACCCTGGATATGCTGGTCCCGGAACAGTTGAAGGACGCAGGCGGGTTTGACCGCGTGCTGGCCGACTGTCCCTGTTCCGGCACCGGGGTAATTCGCCGCAATCCGGACACCAAGTGGCGTCTTTCCGAACAGGACCTGGCGCGGCTGCAGAACGACCAGATCGCCATGCTGACCAACCTGGCCGATCATGTGCGTGACGGCGGGCTTTTGGTCTATGCCGTCTGCAGCATGGAGCCCGAGGAAAACGACGCCGTGGTGCAGTCCTTTTTGAAGAGGCGGCCCGATTTTGCTATAGATACAGGCGTGGCGGCCGATGTTCCGGCGGTGGCCGGGTTTACAGACGACCCGGGCTTTTTCCGGACATTTCCCTGGCGCCACGGCATGGACGGATTTTTTGGTGTGCGCCTGAAAAAAAATGGTTAAGCAACTCTTAAAGCTGTCGGTTCTTTTTGTGGTCATGGCCCTGGGCGCCGGTGCCAGCGTCTACCTGACCTTTGTGTTTCTGGTGGCATCGGAGGAGACGGTTGTGGTACCTGACATCACCGGCCGAAACGTGGCTTACGGCCTTGAGATGCTCACCGGGCTGGGGCTGAGCAGCCGGGTCAAGGCGTCGGACTACAGCGCCACCGTGCCCAAGTACCACGTGATCTGGCAGGACCCTGAACCCGGTGCCCGAATCAAGCAGGGCCGCAGCGTCAGCATCATTATTTCCAGGGGTAACAAAGAGGTGCTCATGCCGGATCTTCGGGGCATGGGCCTGGACCATGTTCGCATCGTGATAGAGGAAAATGGACTGGCCCGGGGGGTTTTGTCCGAGGCCCACGCTGCCGGGGTCGAGGCCCGGGCCGTTATTGCCCAGTATCCCGGTGCCGGGGTCACGATCAACAGAGGGACGCCGGTAGACCTGCTGGTCAGTCTCGGCAAACGGCCTGTTGCCTACGTGATGCCCGACATAACGGGGGACTCCCTGGCTGAAGCCATCGACAGTCTGGATCTGCTGGGGCTGCTGCCCGGAGAGATTCGTTTCGAGGTGCGGGATACGGCTCCCAGGAACGCTGTTGTCGGCCAGGTCCCCGAGCCGGGGGCACGTGTTCTCGAAGGCAGCCGGGTCGATCTGGTGATCAATCGGGTGAATGCGGAGGAGGGGAGCCGGTTGCTTCAGGGTGGGGGAGGGATACGGGTTTCCCGGTACAGGCTTGCAAACGGTTTTCTAAACAGGCATATTAATGTGAAACTCAACTGTATGGGCACCTCTTTTGACCTGATTGACGAGTTCCGGGAACCGGGTTCCGAGGTGTGGGCCTTTATTCCGGCCCACCAGGAGGCCACGGTGCTGGTGTATGAAGACGGAAAGCTGGTGAAAACAGAGGTGTTTGAAAGCTGGTAAGGCCCAGCGGGCCGTGAAAATGGAAATTAAGGAGATCAACTGATGAAACTGATTGCGCCGTCGATACTGTCGGCTGATTTTGCCCGGCTGGGCGATGAGGTGATGGCGGTTGAGGCGGCCGGCGCCGACTGGATTCACGTGGATGTGATGGACGGCCGGTATGTGCCCAACATCACCATCGGCCCGCTGGTGGTCAAGGCGGTCCGGAGTGTCACCAGCCTGCCGGTGGATGCCCACCTGATGATCATGGAGCCGGAACGCTACGTGGCGGAATTCGTTCAGGCCGGGGCCGACCTGGTGGCCGTTCACGCCGAGGCCAGTGTCCACCTGAACCGCACTATTCAGTTGATCAAGGGGCTGGGTGCCAGGGCCGGCGTGGCCTTAAACCCCTCCACGCCGTTGAGCGTCCTGGACTGGGTGCTGGACGACCTGGACCTGGTGGTGATCATGAGCGTGAATCCCGGCTTCGGGGGCCAGCAGTTTATACCCAATTCCCTGGACAAGGTCCGGGCACTCAAGCAGCGCATCACCGAGCGGGGGCTGGCCACCCAGATTCAGGTGGATGGCGGGGTAAACGAAAAAACCATCAGGGACGTATCCGCGGCCGGTACCGACGTGTTTGTGGCCGGGTCGGCCGTGTTCGGCAGCAGCAATTACAAAACCACCATCGCCACGCTTCGCAAGCTGGCAAATGAGGCATAGGGGGCAAAATGGCGCGTCCGGTCAAAAAAAAGGTCCTGGTCATTCACGGTCCCAACCTGAACATGCTCGGGCTGCGGGAGCCGGAAACCTATGGCAGCCAGACGCTGGCCGACATTGACACCGCGGTCAAAAATCGCGGCGCTGAGCACGGGGTTGTCGTGGAGAGCTTTCAGTCCAACAGCGAGTCGGCTATCGTGGAAAAGATTCAAACCCTGGTGGATGGTGACGTTCACGGAGTGATCATCAACCCCGCCGCCTTCACCCATACCAGCATCGCCATTCGGGACGCCCTTCTCCTGCTTTCCATTCCTATAGTGGAGGTTCACCTTTCCAACATCTATCGCCGGGAACCGTTCCGGCACACCTCCATGGTGGCTGACGTGGCCGTGGGACAGATCGCCGGGTTCGGCAAGGCCGGCTATCTTCTGGCCGTCCAGGCCATGGCCGGGCTGATCTGATTGAAACCAGCGGCGGACCGATCATGGCGACCAGGTGTAATTTTTTGTTCCGGCTTTTCAGCCGGTTTTGTGTCGAGGGGCAGGCATGCGCGCGGTGATTCAGCGGGTTCAAAAGAGTTCCGTCACCGTGGACGGGCACGTGGTGGGAAGCATCGGACCGGGCCTGCTGGTGCTGCTGGGCGTGGCCGGCAATGATGAGCAGAAGGATGCCGAGTTTCTGGCAAACAAGATCACGTCCTTGCGCATATTTGAGGATGATGCCGGCAAGATGAACCGGTCGGTGATTGATACCGGCGGGGGCGTGCTGGTGGTTTCCCAGTTTACCCTGCTGGCCGACTGCCGCAAGGGCCGGCGCCCCTCTTTTGTGCAGGCCGCCGAACCCCGGAAGGCCGAAGCCCTGTATCTCGCGTTTGTCGAGGCGGTAAAAAACAGGGGGTTGACAACAGCCACGGGCACCTTCGGCGCCATGATGGATGTCTCCCTGGTCAATGACGGGCCGGTAACCTTTGTGATTGAAAGCCAATAACACTACCTTATTATCGGTATCGGGATCGGTATCGCTATCGAAAACAATGACTTCCGACTGAACCGGCAGGCTGCTTTTTAACACGAAGAACACGAAGAACACGAAGGGCACGAAGAACACGAAGGGCACGAAGAACATAAAACGAAAAAAACGCTTAAGAAAAAAGCCATACGGAGAAAAAGAATGACAGGTCAAATGAGCAAAAAAGAGCTGGACGCCTTTTCAAAGAAGACTATTCGGAAGCCCGCCCTGGTGTGGGACGCGCTTTCTCCTGCCGAGACCCGGCAGTCCTTTGATTTTGCTGAAAACTACAAGCGGTTTCTGGACGATGCCAAAACCGAGCGAAAGGCTGTGACCGTTATTCAGAAGGCCCTGGCCGCCGCCGGCTTTGTGGACATTGACGGCCGGGCCAAAGGCAAGGGGAAATTCTACAAGGTGTTTCGCAACAAGGCGGTGGCCGCCGCGGTTGTGGGCAGCGCCCCCCTGGACCAGGGCATGCGGATCATCGCGGCCCACGTGGACTCGCCCCGACTGGACCTCAAGCAGAACCCCCTTTACGAAGAGGTGGACCTGGCCATGCTCAAGGTCCACTACTACGGCGGCATTCGCAAATACCAGTGGCTGGCCCGGCCCCTGGCCCTTTACGGAACAGTGGTGGGCAAAGACGGCCGGTCCTTTGATGTGGAGATCGGCGAGGCGGAAACTGATCCGGTGATCACCATTGCCGACCTGCTGCCCCACCTGGCGGCCAAACTGCAGAACAGCAAAAAATTGTCTGATGTGTTTGAGGCCGAAAAACTCAACCTGGTGGCCGGCAGCCTGCCCGCCGGTGACGAGAAGCAGAAGGACCGGTTCAAGCTTACCGTGCTCAAATACCTGTTTGACCGGTACGGCCTGGTGGAGGAGGATTTTGCCAGCGCCGAGCTGGAGGCGGTGCCTGCTGGAAGGGCCAGGGACGTGGGGTTTGACCGCGGCCTGATCGGGGCCTACGGCCAGGATGACCGGGTTTGCGCCTACACGGCCCTGGCCGCGATTCAGGACCTGAAGAAGCCGCCCCGGACGGCCGTGGCCCTGTTTTTCGACAAGGAGGAGATCGGCAGCGAAGGCAACTCCGGCGCCCGGTCCCGGTTCATGGAGGACTTTATCGCCGACCTGTTTGAAAAACAGGACGCACCGGTTTCCGAACGGGTGCTGCGAAAGGCCATCACCGCTTCAGAGGCCCTTTCCGCGGACGTGAACGCGGCCCTGGACCCGGACTACCAGGAGGTCCATGAAAAGCGCAACGCGGCCCGTCTGGGATACGGTATCTGCATCACCAAGTTCACCGGTTCCGGTGGCAAGTCCGGGTCCAGTGACGCCAGTGCCGAATACGTGGGCCGGGTACGGCAGATATTCAACCGGGCCGGCATCGTGTGGCAGACCGGTGAGCTGGGCCGGGTGGACCAGGGCGGCGGCGGCACCCTGGCCAAGTTCCTGGCCGCCTACGGCATGGATATCGTGGATTGCGGCCCGGCCCTGCTCTCCATGCACTCACCCTTTGAACTCTCCAGCAAGGCCGATGTGTACATGACCTTCAAAGCCTTCAAAGCGTTTTTCGATGACCGGCAGTAATCTGTTGATCACAGGAAAAAGGCGCGTGGCATATCACTCTTTCAGCTTTTCCCGGGCCGTGCGGACCGTTGCCGTGTTGGCAACGGCCATGGTGCTGTGTACCGTCGCCTTTGCGCCGGCTTTTGCCGAAAGGCCCCTTTCCCAACTGCTCGAGCCTGGCGACAGTGTGCTGGTACAGCGCATGGACGACGGCCGTGTGGTGCTTGCCGAAAATCCCGATACCCTGCTGGTGCCGGCCTCTATTCTGAAAATCGTCACCAGCCTGGCCGCGTTTGAGATCCTGGGAAAAGATTTTCGTTTTATCACCGAGTTTTACACAACCCCCGGCGGCGACCTGATTATTAAGGGATATGGTGATCCCAGCCTGGTGTCCGAAGAGATAGAGGCGGCCGCATTTCGCATCGCGGCCATGGTGCCGTCCGTGGGTGACATTCTGGTGGACGCCTCTTTTTTTGCCCCCGGCATTGCGGTCCCCGGCCGGAAAATCGGATCGTCCCAGCCCTATGACGCTGTCAACGGAGCACTGTGCGCCAATTATAACACTGTGAATGTGACGCGAAAAGACGGCCGGTATGTCAGTGCCGAACCCCAGACCCCCCTGCTTGACTTTGCCCGGCGGCGGATTGCAAGAATGGACCCTTTTTCCGGCAGGGTCGCGTTTATAGAAGACGCATCAGCGGCGGCCCTGTATGCCGGAGAGCTGTTTGCCTGGTTTCTGGAAAAACACGGGTGCCATGTATCGGGCAAGGTGGCTTGCGGCCGGGTGGAAAAGGGCAGGGATACCCTGGAGTTTACCCACGTCTCTTCATCCGCCCTGGGCGACAACGTGGAAAAACTGCTGCGCTATTCCAATAATTTTACGGCCAACCAGCTGCTGCTGGCCTGTGGCGCAAAGGCTTACGGCCCGCCCGCCGACCTGGCCAGGGGGGTGGCCGCTGTTCAGGACTACGTGAAAACGGTTCTGGCCATTGACGGCATGAAAGTGGTGGAGGGGTCGGGCCTGTCACGGGAGAACCGGATGTCTGCCCGCATGATGGCCGGTGTGCTGGCCGCGTTCGAGCCCTATGCCGGGCGAATGCGCGTTTTTGGTAACGAGTATTACAAAACCGGGACGTTGTCGGGGGTAAACACCCGGGCCGGGTATTTTCTGTATGAAGACGGGCCGCGCTACCTGTTTGTTGTGATGAGCAACACGCCGGGCAGAAGCGCGGATGTGCTCATGCCGGAGATCAGAAAGCGTGTCGAGTCGGATCGCCGGCAGACCCCGGCAGGGCCGGGAGAGCTTACGGATTGATCCGGCCGCAGGTGATGGTGGCGTATGCGCTGTGGTTGTGAATGGACTCGAAGTTTTCCACGCTGATGTTAAACCAGGTGATGTTGGTATCGTTTTTCAGGGCCACGGCCACGTCGCGCACGATGTCTTCCACGAACTTGGGGTTCTGGTATCCCTTTTCCGTCACCCATTTTTCATCCACCCGTTTCAAGACCGAATAGAGTTCGCAGGAGGCAGCCGCTTCCACCAGCTGAATCAGGTCTTCGATCCAGACGAACTTTTTGGACCGGATGGCCAGCCGCACCTCTCCCCGCTGGTTATGGGCGCCGCCGTCACTGATCTCCTTTGAGCAGGGACACACCGAAGAGATGGGCACCACCACTTCAGAGACAAGGTCCACCCTGCCGTCGGCACGGCTGGTGCCCATGAGTTTGCAGGTGTACTCCATGAAGCCTGGAGTGCCGCTCACCGGCGCCGCTTTTTCGATGAAATAGGGAAAGGTGACTTCCATGTGGGCCGAGGCCGCGTCCAGGTCCTTTTTCATCTGGTCTAAAATGACGGAAAAGGTCTTGGGCGATATCTCCGGCTGAAGGATGTGGAGCATCTCCACGAACCGGCTCATGTGGGTCCCCTTGCTTTCATGGGGCAGGTCCACATACATGTTGATGGTGCCAACAGTCTGCTGGCAGCCGTTTTTCCGGTCCAGTACCCGGATGGGGTATTTGAGGTTTTTGATGCCGACCTTGTCAATGGGCATGTTGCGAAAATCCCGCTCTTTCTGAATATCTTTCATTTCCATACTGTATCAGTCGAATTGCGCGTGCAGGCGCGGTGCCGGGGCAGCGGGCCGTGGTTACCGTTGTTGTCGTTTTTTGCTATATACGCCGGAGGGAGATGAATTACAACAAATAATCGGTTTTCACGTTGGACAGGGACCGGAAGATGTTACCTTTGACCTTTCTGTTGCCCCTGTAGAGCGCTTCCAGCAGGGCCTTGATCTCGCTGCGCTTGGAGGTTTCAGCCGAAGGGCAGGGGTTTTTGAATTCCGGAAAACGCAGATGGCCGGCAAACCGCTGAATATCCTTTTCATCGGCAAGCGCCAGGGGCCGGACCAGGGTGACCTTGCCGCCGAACATGGGGAGAAACGGTTTCATCAGGCTGATTTCACCGGCATAGCACATGTTGATAAACAGGGACTCGATGATGTCGTCCTTGTGATGGCCCAGGGCCAGCTTGTTGCAGTCCAGTTCGGCCGATACTTCAAACAGTCGTTTTCTTCGCAGCCGGGAGCAGAGAAAACAGGGGTTTTCCCTGTTGGCGTCGCTGTGCGCCACGATACCGCAGTCGGTGGACTCCACCCGCAGGGGGGGCCACCCGGTTTGCGCGAAAAAATCCTGCAGCACACCGCCAAAACCGTCTTCAAATCCGGGATCGACGTAACAGGGGAAAAGGGTATAGGAGATGGGAATTCGGGAGAGCCGTTCGTAAAGGAACCAGAACAGGGTGAGGCTGTCCTTGCCGCCGGAAACACCGACGCAGACACGGTCCCCGTCGGCGATCATGTCGTACCGGTGCTGGGCCGTGCCCACTGCCTTGTTGAGAACCTTGTAACTCCGGTCTTCCGGGGGCGCCGGACGTTGTCGTCCGCTTCTATGCGTCGTCTTCGTCGTCGCCTTCGTCCCCGTCCGCTTCAAGGTCTTCATCCTCCCGGGTTTCCAGGCCGCTGTCGGCCAGCCCGGCGCCTTCATTCATGTTCCGGGTCATTTCTTCGGCGATTTCCTCGCTGATGCCGTCATTTTCAAAGGCGTCTGCCTTGAAAAAACCGGACGCCAGGGCCGCGGCCATGTTCTCCTGGGTGATCTTGCCCGCGGCGATCTCCCGCAGGGCCACCACAATGTCTTCGTTTTTGGGAGAGATGACCAGGTATTCAGAGCCTTCCCGTATCTGGCGCACCCGCTGGGCCGCCAGGTGAACCAGCTCGAAACGGGACGGTACCTTGCGCAGACAGTCTTCCACCGTGATTCGTGCCATTTTTTATCCTCCATGGATTATCGAATTTCTATGAGTTCATAACTCCGTTTGCCGCCCGGGGCCTGAAGCACCACCTCATCGCCGGGCACCTTTCCCAGAATCGCCTTTCCCAGGGGGGAGGTCACGGAAATAAGCCCGTTGTCGATGTTGGACTCATCCGGGCCGACCAGTTGATACTCCACTTCATCACCCGTGTCAATGCTCTCCAGCCGGATGGTGCAGCCGAACACGGCCCGGTCCTTTGTCAGGGTGGACGGGTCGATGATGTTGGCGCTGGCCAGCTTGTGCTCCAGGTCGTTGATGCGGCCCTCGATGAACCCCTGTTTCTCTTTGGCCGCGTGGAACTCGGCGTTTTCGGAAAGGTCACCGTGGGCCCGGGCCTCTTCAATGGCCCGAATGTTGGCCGGTCGCTCAACGGCCTTGAGACGACTCAGCTCCTGGTTGAGCTTTTCATACCCCTGTCGGGTAATCGGAATGGTTTCTACCACTACTGCCTCCGCGAAAAGGTGCATCCGCCCGGTATTTTCAGGCGGGTGCACGGGTGGTTTTAGAAATAGTCCCGGATCAGAATCTCGCCGATCTGGATGGCGTTGGTGGCTGCGCCCTTTCGAATGTTGTCGGCCACAACCCACATATCGATGCCGTTGGGTACCGAAACATCTTTTCGAATCCGGCCCACCAGGGTTTCGTCTATGCCGGCAGCGTCGATGGCCATGGGATAAATGTTGGCCCCAGGGTCGTCCACCACCTTCACACCGGGCGCGTTTTTCATAAGCTCCCGCACCTCTTCCGGTGAGATGGGGGTTTCGGTCTCGACGTTCACCGCTTCCGAATGGCTGTAGAGAACCGGCACCCGAATGGTGGTGGCGGACACCATGATGGTGTCGTCTTCCATGATTTTGCGGGTCTCGTTGACCATCTTCATCTCTTCATCGGTGTATCCGGTTTCCAGGAACGAGCCGATATGGGGCAGGCAGTTGAAGGCGATCTGATGTGGATACACCTTTTTTTCAAAAGAGGCGTTGTCCAGAATCGCCCGGCTCTGGTGGAGCAGCTCGTCAATGGCCGCCTTGCCCGTGCCCGACACCGCCTGGTAGGTACAGACCACGATGCGTTTGATGCGGGCCTTTTTGTGAATGGGCGCCAGGGCCACCACCATCTGGATCGTTGAACAGTTGGGGTTGGCGATGATGCCCTTTTTGGAATAACCGGCCACGGCATGGGGATTGACCTCCGGCACCACCAGGGGAATGTCCGGGTCCATGCGCCATGTCTTGGAGTTGTCGATCACCACGCACCCGTCCTGGGCCGCGATAGGGGCGAACTTCTTGCTGGGCCCGCCGCCGGCCGAGAAAAAGGCGATATCCACGTCCTTGAAGGACTCCTCGGTCAGCTCCTCCACGGGGACGTCTTCCCCTTTGAACCTCAACTTTTTCCCCACCGACCGGCTGGATGCCAGCATCTTGATGGATTTGATCGGAAAGTTTCGTTCTTCAAGGCAGGCCAGCATCTGGCCGCCCACAACACCAGTGGCGCCGGCCACCGCTACGTTGTATGATTTTTCAGCCATGTCTCCTCTCTTTTCCTTTTTTAAGATTGAGCCACATAGGCGGCCACCCGGGCGCCCACTTCCGCGGTGCTCATGCCCATTTTTCTGGCTTCCACACTCTTCAAGTCTTTTTTGATGGCGGTCATCGCGGCCTGCTCAATGGCGTCCGCGGCCGCGCTCTCGCCCAGGTGTTCCAGCATCAGGCTGCCGGCCATGATGGCGGCAATGGGGTTGATCACGCCCAGGCCGGTGTACTTGGGGGCTGATCCGCCGATGGGCTCGAACATGGAGACCCCCTCGGGGTTGATGTTGCCGCCGGCGGCCACGCCCATGCCGCCCTGAATCATGGCGCCCAGGTCGGTGATGATATCGCCGAACATGTTGTCGGTCACGATCACGTCAAACCACTCCGGGTTTTTCACCATCCACATGCAGATGGCGTCCACGTGGGCGTAGTCGGTCTCGATATCCGGATACTCTTTTGCCACATCGTGAAAGGTCCGCTCCCACAGGTCAAAGGCAAAGGTCAGCACGTTGGTCTTGCCGCACAGGGTCAGCTTTTTTCGTTTGTTCCGGTTGCGGGTGTATTCAAAGGCGAACCGGATGCACCGCTCCACCCCTTTTCGCGTGTTGATCGATTCCTGAATGGCCACCTCGTCCGGGGTACCGTACTTCAGAAAGCCACCGGCCCCGGCATAAAGCCCTTCGGTGTTTTCCCGAACAACGGTAAAATCGATATCCGCCGGTGTCTTGTCTTTCAGGGGTGTATAGACCCCTTCGTACAGCCGTACCGGCCGGAGGTTGATGTACTGGTCGCAGGTGAATCGAAGTTTGAGCAGCAGGCCCTTTTCCAGGATGCCGGGCTTGACGTCGGGATGGCCGATGGCGCCCAGAAAGATGGCGTCCGCTTTCTTGAGCCGGTCGATGGTGTCGTCGTTCAGGATTTCGCCGGTGGCCTTGTAGTGTTCACCGCCCAGCGAATAATCGGTGTAGTCAAGGTTGAAGCCGAACCGGGCGGCGGCGGCGTTGAGCACCTTCACCCCTTCGGCCACCACTTCCGGGCCGGTGCCGTCTCCCGGTATGACCGCGATGTTGTAACTTTTTCCCATGGTTTCCTTCCTTAACAGGTTAATAAATAAATATCATTGACCCGCCGATACCGGCAGGCGCTTCTGTTTTGTTGCATGACGGTGAATGTGGTGAGAATCAGATGTGGTATGGGCTATGCTCTTCCTCGTCCGAATCGGCGGCATCGGTTTCGATCAGCAGGTCGTCGGCCGCGTCATCCTCCGTGTGCCGGCCGTCTCTGGAAAAGAGGCGGCGGACGGCGCGGGCCGGACCGAAAGAGACATACAGCGCCCCCAGCGTGAAGAGGGCCACCACCGGTTCCTGGACAATAAACACCAGCATCAGCACGGCAATAACCAGGATGTTGAAGTTGTTCGCCCTCACCAGAACGGGCGGCGCCTTCTTAAAACTGGTGTAGGGAATATTGCTGACCATGAGAAAGGCCAGCGCAAACATGGCCCCCAGCAGCAGAACCGTGGCATAGGGGCCTGGGCCCGCGCCGTTGGTGACCTTCATGATGAACAGCACGCTGGTGGCGGTCATGCCGGCCGCTCCGGGAATGGGCAGCCCGGTAAACACCGAAGAGTCGGCCACATCCACGTGGGTGTTGAAGCGGGCCAGGCGAAGGGCTCCGCACGTCATAAAGATCAGGGCCGCCAGCCATCCCAGTTTCCCCAGAGGCTGAAAGGCCCACAGGTAGGCCAGAATACCCGGCGCCAGGCCGAAGGTGATCAGGTCGGCCAGGGAGTCGTATTCAATACCGAACCGGCTGGTGGTTTTGGTGAGCCGGGCGGTTTTGCCGTCCAGAATATCAAACACCATGCCGCCGAGAATCAAAAACGCGCTGTTTTCAAACCGGCCTTCTATGGCGGCGATAATGGCCAGAAACCCGCAGAACAGGTTTAACGTGGTAAACAGGTTGGGCAGCAGATAGATGCTCCTGCGCAGTTTTTCTTTTTCAATGTGTCTTTTTTTCATGATTTCAAATATGCCAGAATGGATGCACCGGCGGCCACCTTGTCCCCGATCGATACATTCAGGGAGGTGCCGGCCGGCAGGTAAACATCAAGCCGCGAGCCGAAGCAGATCATGCCGAACCGCTGCCCCCGCTCCAACTGGTCTCCTTCGTAGACATTGCATATAATCCGCCGCGCCACCAGCCCGGCAATCTGCACAAAACAGATGTCCTTGCCGGTTTCGGTGTGCAGAAACACGGCGTTGTGCTCGTTCTCGGCAGACGCCTTGTCCAGGTTGGCCGAGAAGAATTTTCCCGGGTAATACAGTATTTTCGTTATCTTCCCGGCAAAGGGGATCCGGTTGACATGTACGTTGAAAACCGACATGAAAATACTGATTTTCAGGCATTTTTCCTTTCCCAGGGGGCTGTTTTCAACCAGCGTTGCCGTGACGATCTTGCCGTCCGCCGGCGACACCACCGCGTTCTTTTCATCCGGAATGATCCGGTCCGGATCCCGGAAGAACCAGCAGATAAAGCCGGTGACCAGAAGCCCGGTTACCGACAGGGTTGAAAACCCGGCCAGCGCGAAAACAGCGGTCACAAACGCACCGGCCCCTATAAATGGATATCCCGGCCTGGCAATGGGAAATGCAGACCGGGACGGCGGATCAGCCCACTTGTATTGGCTCATTTTAAGGCTCTTTGGTCCCTTTTATAATGGTTATGTACAGTCGTATGTGTAACAAAGATCGCCTGTATTGTCAATATATTTAATGCCCGGCGCCGATGGCCCTCACGTCTATTCGCATGAAACGGCCGACGGTGTTTTTGCTTTACCCGGCCGGGGTACAATGTTAAGAATACGGGAAAACATATGGCGGAAGTGCATGGGAATCGAACCCACCCGGGACGGTGTTAGCGCCCCACACCGGATTTGAAGTCCGGGAGCATCACCAGAACGCTGCGCACTTCCGCATCCGTTGATAAGGCTAATGACTGGCGCCGGACAAGTCAACAAGATTTTGCATCAAGCGGCGCCGAATCGGTTTGGGAGTGTCCTCCATGATCAACAGAAAAAGACTGACCGACACCTTTGTGTCCCTGGTAAAAATCGACAGTGAATCAAAAAATGAAAAGGCAGTGTGCGCGTTTCTGGCCGACCTGTTCCAGGACATGGGCGGCGTCCCGGAAATAGACGATGCCGCCGCCGGCATAGGCGGCAACAGCGGCAACCTGGTGGTCCGGTTTGCCGGTGCTCCGGGCATCGAACCCCTTCTGCTCTCCGCCCATATGGACACGGTGGCGCCGGGGCAGGGCATTGATCCCGTGCTGACAGACGGCGTGTTTTCCAGCCGGGGCGATACCATTCTGGGGGCTGATGACAAGAGCGCGCTTGCCATCATTGCCGAGGCCCTGCGCGTGACCAGCGACCAGGGGGGGCCGGTCTGTCCCATCGACCTGGTGATCACCGTGTGCGAGGAGATCGGCCTGGTAGGGGCCAAGCACCTGGACACAAGCCTCTTTTCCGCGAAAAATGGTTATGTGCTGGACGCCTCGGACACGGCGGGCATCGTGACCCGGGCCCCGGCAGCCAACAAGTTCAGTTTTGTGGTGCAGGGAAAAGACGCCCATGCCGGGGCCCATCCCGAAGATGGCATCAACGCCATTGCCGTGGCGGCAAAAGCCCTGGCAAAGCTTTCTCCCGGCCGGGTGGACGCGGACACCACGTTCAACATCGGCCTGATCCAGGGCGGCATCGCCACCAACATCGTTCCGCCGGTAGTAACCATTAAGGGCGAGGCCCGCAGTCACAGCGACCAGAAGCTGGCCGACCTTACCGATCATATTGTTTCCGTGTTTAAAGAGACCGCCGAAGCCCAGGCCGCCACATCGTGCTACCCCGGCCTGCCCTTTGTGGATATCGAGGTGGAAAACGATTTTAAAAGCCTGTTCATCGGGCCGGACCACAAGGTGGTGCGCACCGCCATGAACGCCGCGTCCCAAATCGGCGTGGACCTGAAAGAAAAGACCTCCGGCGGCGGGTCGGACGCCAACATCTTTTTTCAGCAGGGAATCACCGCGGCCATTCTGGGCACCGGCATGAAAGACATGCACACCGTGCGCGAAACCGTTGCCGTAGACGACATGGCCCGGGCCGCCGAACTCCTGGTGGAGATCATCCGGCAGTGGTCGGTGCAATAGGGGAGATCCATGGACATCTATTTTGACTGCGGTTCCGGCATCAGCGGCGACATGACCCTGGCCGCGTTTGTGGACCTGGGCGTGCCTGTGGAGTGGCTCAGGCAGGAGCTGGCCCGCCTGCCCTTGGACGGGTTTGACATTCAGGAATCCGTTGTGTCGCGTAACGGGATTCGGGCGAAAAAAATCGACGTAATCGACATTCATGGCGATGGGGATGACGGCCACGCCCATGGCCGCCACTACGCGGCCATCCGTTCCCTGATCGGCGGCAGCCCCCTGCCCGAGCGGGTCAAGCAGATCGCCCTGGCCGCCTTTGAAAAGCTGGCAAAGGCCGAAGCCGCTGTTCACGGCGTGCCTCTGGAAAAGGTTCACTTTCACGAAGTGGGCGGGGTGGATGCCATCGTGGACATCGTGGGCGCGGCCCTGTGCGTGGCCCACCTGAAGGTCGGAAAAATCGCCGCCTCAGCAGTGCCCCTGGGCTCCGGCCATGTGACGTGCAGGCACGGGGTGCTGCCGGTGCCGGCACCGGCCACGGTGGGAATCTTAAAAGGCGTGCCGGTGTACGGCACGAACGTGGATTGTGAACTGGTGACCCCCACAGGCGCGGCCATTCTTACCACACTGGCAACCGAATTTGGCCCCATGCCGGCCATGACCATGGAAAAGACCGGTTACGGCGCCGGTACCCGGGAGATTGCGGCCATGCCCAACCTGCTGCGCCTCATTTCCGGCAGATTTCAGACTGCCGGTGCGGCAGACGGCCATGCCGACCTGATGATGGAGACCTGCATTGACGATATGACCCCCGAAATCTGGGGCCATGTCATGGAACGGCTCTTTGAAGCCGGGGCCAGGGATGTTTATTTTGTCCCGGTGCACATGAAAAAGAACCGGCCCGGTATCCTGCTTTGCGTACTGTGCGACAAGGCCCAACGCGAGGCCCTGGCCGCCTGCATCCTGTCTGAAACCACCTCCATCGGCGTGCGCTACTATCCGGTGGAGCGCATCATGCTGGCCCGCCGGCCGGTCACGGTGAAAACGGCCTTTGGCCCGGTCCAGGCCAAGGCCGTCACCCTGCCCAACGGCACCACCCGCATCGCCCCGGAGTATGAAGCCTGCCGCAAGATCTCCCTGGAACGCAAGGTTTCAATCCTGGAGATTTACCGGGCGACGGCGGATGGCCCGGTAGTTTAGGTGAAACGCCCTGTGCGGACCCGCATGCCGGGTGTTGTGGGTGCCGGGGCGGCGCCTTACCATCTGCCGGAAGTGTCCGGGAAAATCTTAACTTTTACATTTCACTTTTTTTTTTGGCGGGCTGAATCCGGATCAACTGGAAAGCGGTTATAACACTCGCACCTTCCAGGAACTGTTGGGACACAGCAGCGTGAAGACACCATGATCTACACACACGTGGCACAAAAGAACCGGCTGGGGGTAAAAAGCCCACTGGATGCGGGGCCGGAGTAAAATCAGCCTTCGGGCTTGACATTTTTCAATCAATCCCCATTGTTATCTATTTACCACAGCGATATCCATTTAAACTTGAGAAAAAAGCAAGGAGAGGCAGGCATGACAAACAAGGAGACCCACTCGTTTAAAACCGAAGTTCAGCAGCTGTTAAACCTGATCATCAATTCCCTGTATTCCAACCGGGAGATTTTTCTGCGCGAGCTGATTTCAAACGCGTCGGACGCCATTGACAAGCTGCGGTTTGCCGCGCAGACCGACCCCGACATCCTGGGAGATGACACGGAGTTTAAAATAAAGATCACGGCCGACAAAGAGAACCGCACCATTGAGGTGGCGGACAACGGCATCGGCATGACCCGGGAAGAGGTAATCGAGAACATCGGCACCATTGCCCAGAGCGGCACGGCATCGTTCCTGGCGGCCCTGGAACAGTCGAAAAAAGAGGGGCAGCTGTCGCCTGAGCTGATCGGCCAGTTTGGTGTGGGGTTTTACAGCGCCTTTATTGTGGCCGACCGGGTGACCCTGGTCACGAGGGCCGCCGGAGCGGATACAGCGGTCTGTTGGGAGTCTGCCGGTGACGGGGCCTATACCATCGAAGACACGGAAAAGGCCGACCGGGGCACTCGCGTGATCCTGCACCTGCGGGAAAACAAGTCGGAAGAAGAAGACGAGCTTGAGGATTTTACAGAGGAGTACACCATTCGTCACATTGTTCGCAAGCACTCCGATTTTGTGGCCTATCCCATTGTAATGGATGTGGAGCGCGACGAACCGGTGCCCGAGGATGAGGCCATTCTGGACAAGGACGGCAAGCCGGTGGAGGGCCAGACCCGCAAGGTGGTAAAAGAGGAGACCTTGAACTCCATGAAGGCCATCTGGCTCAGGGACAAGAACGAGGTCACCGAAGAGGAGCATAACGAGTTTTACCGCCATCTGAGCCACGACTGGAACCCGCCCCTGGCCCACCTTCACCTGAAGATGGAGGGGGTGATCGAGTACACGGCCCTGCTCTATGTACCGGCCAAGGCCCCGTTTGAGCTGTTCCGGGCCGAGCGCAAGCACGGTATCTCCCTCTACTGCAAGCGGGTATTTATAATGGATGACTGTAAGGAGCTGTTTCCCGAATACCTGCGGTTTATCAAGGGCGTGGTGGACGCGCCGGACTTAAACCTCAACGTGAGCCGGGAGATTCTGCAGCAGGACGCCGTGGTGCGAAACATTCGCAAGAACCTGACCAAGCGGGTGCTCAAGCTGTTTGCCGAAATGGGCGCGGAAAAGTATGACACCTTTTACGCAGAGCTGGGGCCGGTGCTCAAGGAGGGCGTTTATACCGATATTGAGAACCGGGAAAAGCTGGCCGACCTGCTGCGCTACCGCACAACCAAGTCCGGGGAAAAACGGATCAGCCTGAAGGATTACGTGGCCGGCATGAAGGCCGACCAGCAGGAGATGTATTATATCACCGGTGATGACCTGGCCTCGCTGATGAACCACCCCCACCTGGAGCGGCTCAAGGAAAAGGGGTACGAAGTGCTTTTGATGGCCGACCCGGTGGACGAGTGGGTGGTCCAGTCTTTGACCGAGTATGAGGGCAAAAAGCTCAAGAGCGCGGAAAAGGGCGACCTGGACTTAGACAAGGTAGATGAGGCCCAAAAGGGCGAGTATGAAAAGCTTTTGTCCCATATGAAGACCGTTCTGGAGGCCAAGGTCAAGGATGTCAAGCCTTCCACCCGGCTCAAGGAGTCACCGGCCTGCCTTTCCGGTGACACTTACGACATGAGCGCTTACATGGAAAAGATTCTGAAAGCCTCGGGGCAGCAGATGCCGGAGACCAAAAGGGTGCTGGAGCTGAACCTGGAACACCCGGCAATGGCCAAAATCAAGGCACTGTTTGAAGCGGACAAGGAAAGTGAGCAGCTCACTGATTATATCAATCTTATGTATGACATTGCCCTGATCGGAGAAGGGGGCCGCATTGACAATCCGTCGCGGTTTTCCAGGATCGTGGGGGACCTGATGGCCTCATAACCCGGAGCTTTTATGAAATATTCGGGTTGAAATCGAAATCGGTATCGAATCCCATCGACGCCAGGACCATGCCGTGGTTCTGGCGTTCTTATTTTCTTCTATAGTTCTGTTCTCCTGAAACAGGGCCGCCGGCCGTGGGCGCCTGGGTACGACTGGCGCAAACCCTTAATATCCTTGACACTGACAGGGAGTTCCGGTAGGCTCTTGCCAATTTTTTAAATGCTGCCTTGTGCCGGGTTCGCCCGGATATTTCATTAAATATTCGGGCTCGTCTGACCTGCCCGATCAACCATCACACCTCGGAGACATTTACTATGGCCGCCAAGCTTGATATCGTCAGCATGCTGCTGAACGCTGGACTCATGGTCCAGTTCGTGCTGCTGCTGCTGCTCTTTTTTTCCGTCACCTCCTGGACGATCATTTTTATCAAGTACACCTATATTCGCCACGCATTAAGGCAATCCCTGGAGTTTTCCGAATATTTCTGGAAAAAAAGGGACTTTTCCGAGGCCTTTGCCAAGGCCAAAAATCTTGATTCCTCGCCTGTGGCCCAGGTGTTCCGGGCCGGGTACAGCGAGTTCAAAAGGTTCAGCACCCCGTCTACCCGCACCGGGTCCGGCGAATCGGAAAACAATTTTGACGTGCCGGTGATCAAGAGCATTGAGCGGGCCCTGTCCCGGGGCATCACCGCGGAAACCGCCAAGCTCAACCGGCTGGTGCCCTTTCTGGCCACCACGGGCAATACCACCCCCTTTATCGGCCTGTTCGGCACGGTGTGGGGCATCATGAACTCGTTTCACGGCATCGGCGAGCGGGGTGCGGCCAGCCTGGCGGTTGTGGCGCCGGGCATCTCCGAGGCCTTGGTGGCCACGGCCGCCGGCCTGGCCGCAGCCATTCCCGCGGTGGTGGCCTATAACTACTTCACCGGCAAGATTCGGGTGATTGATTCGGAGATGCGCAACTTTGCCTCCGATTTTCTCAACATTATCGAGCGCCAGGTCCATATCGCGGCCCAGGCCAGGGGAGAGAAAAAATGATGGCAGGCGGTGAACAGGACCGGCTGATGTCGGACATCAACGTGACCCCCTTTGTGGATGTCATGCTGGTGCTGCTGATCATCTTCATGGTCACCGCGCCCATGATGGTGCACGGCGTGGACGTGGCCCTTCCCGAAACATCTTCATCTCCGGTGATGGTGGATGAGGAGGAGCGGCTGATCATCTCCGTGGACCGGCAGCAGCAGATATTTATCAACGACATGCAGGTGGAGTTCGCCTTTTTGAACGAAAAGCTGGCCGCCATCATGGAAAACCGCCGGGACCGGCAGGTGTTTCTAAAAGGGGACCGGGAAAACTCCTATGGCTACATGATGGCGGTCATGGCCGAGATCAAGGCCGCGGGCGTGGAGAAGCTGGGCATGCTGACCCAGCCCCTGGAGGAGGAAAAGCGGCGGTGATGCTGACCTTCTCAACAATGGGCGCCGCTGGGGTTTTTGAATAATGGCTGTTTCTTACCATGCATCGCTTCTGGACGACCGGCATACCGGTTCCGGCTCTTTTGCCGCCTGGATGTCGCTCTCCTTTGGATTTCACCTGCTGGTACTGGTGCTGCTGGTGGTTTCGGGAAGCTATTCGGGATGCCAGAAGCGCTCATTTCCCATGGGCGCCATCAGCGTGGACCTGGTCTCTCTTCCCGGCCCGGCTTCAGGGCCGTCAAAACCGGCGGCCGTCGCAGGCAAGACAGCCCCGGCCCCGGCCCCGCCGGTCAGGGAGAGCAAGGCCCCGGCCTATGAAAAGCCGGCGGTGGTGCCCAAACCCAAAGCCGCGGTATCGACAAAAAAGAATACCGCGCCGGTCAAGGCTTCGCCCAGGACCGCCCCGGCAGCGGCCCCGGAAGCCGAAGATACGGGTGATGCCGAACTGGCCAAAACCCTTGCCGATCTTGAACAGAAAGTGAGCCAGACCGAACAGAACGTCAGCATTTCCGGCCAAAGCAACGGACCGGCCGGTGGCGGCGGCACAGGCGCCGGTGGCGGAAGGGCGGCCAGCGCTCTTGAAATCTACAATGTGGAGATGGGGTTTCAGATTCGAAAAAACTGGGTTTCCCCCATGGGCGTGGATGAAAACCTGCAGGCGGTGATCGCCATTCATATTGCCGCCGACGGTAGCCTCATGGACCTGCGGTTTGAAAAGCGGTCGGGCAATGACACCTATGACGAGTCGGCCCGCAAGGCCATTCTCAAGTCCGTGCCCCTGCCGCCCCTGCCAAAGGGGTTTGTGCTGCACAGGGTAAATCTTGAGTTTACGCCGAAAGACGCCCGATAAACCGGAGCGGTGAAAGGTTGAAAGAGGAATGGTAAAGCGATCCCTGCTTGTTCTGGCCCTGCTGATCTGTCTGCCGGCCACACTTTTTGCCCAGTATGATTACGTGCGGATCAGCAACCCGTTTCTGCATAAGATTCCCATTGCCGTGCCCCTGTTTCAGGCCCTTACCGGTACCGAGCCCGAGGTCAAGGCCGCACAGAGCGGGGCCGACCTGCTGGCCGACACCCTGGAGTTCACCCGTTATTTTAACCTGATCAACCGGGCCGCCTTTCTGGAACGGCCGGACCGGACCGGGGTGACCCTGGCCGACATTGATTGTAAGAACTGGCGCGACATCGGCGCCGAGTTTCTGATCACCGGCGGCGTGACAGTGGCCGGGGGAATGATGGAGATGGAACTCCGGCTGTTTGACGTGTTCAAGGAGCGGATGATTCTCGGCAAAAAGTACAAGGGCAAACCTGTGGACCAGCGGAAAATGATCCGCCGGTTCTGCGCGGAGGTGATGGAACAGCTTACCGGCACCCCAGGCATCTTTGAAAGCAGAATCGCATTTATCTCCACCGGCGACGGCAGCAAGGAGATCTATGCCTGTGAATTTGACGGGTACAACCCGCAGCGGATCACGCGCAACAGCAGCATCAATCTCTCCCCGGCCTGGTCGTCGGATGGCCAGTGGCTGGCCTACACCTCCTACCGCAAGGGGGGGCCGGACCTTTACATCACGCACCTCACCGAAAACCGGGGGACGGTTTTTTCCAAAGAGGGGATTAACATCGCGCCGTCCTGGGTGCCGGGCCAGTTCATGCTGGCCGCCACTCTCTCTTTTGAAGGGGACCAGGAAATCTACCTGCTCACCGGATCCGGCACGGTTGTCCGGCGGCTGACCCGAAGCTGGGGCATTGATGTCTCTCCCACTTTTTCGCCGGACGGCAAACGCATGGCCTTTGTGTCCGGCCGGGCCGGCAGCCCCCAGATTTTTATCATGGACATGGGCTCCGGCCGCACCCAAAGGTTGACTTTTGAGGGCGGATACAATACAAATCCTAGTTGGAACCCTGTAAATGACACGATTGCGTACTGCGCCATGACCGGCGGTGCGTTTAATGTTCGTGTCATTGACGTAAAAACAGGCGCCACTGTGGCCCTGACCGCCGACCAGGGTGATAACGAGTCTCCCTCATGGTCGCCGGACGGCAGCCTGATTGCGTTCAGCTCCACGCGGGAGGCCGGGGTTTCCAGGATTTACGTGATGACCGCCGCCGGCACCGATCCAAGGCGGCTGTTGATACTGCCGGGGGAACAGACAGGCCCGAAATGGTCGCCGGCCGTGGCGGCGGGCAGATAAAACTTTAAAACCAACAGGAGGAACACATGGAAAAGAAACGGTTGTTTGTCATGTTTGTCATGCTGTTTGCCATATGCGGTCTGTTGTTTACCGTGTCTTGCGCAAAACAGAGTGTGAAATCAGAGGCTACCGAGCTGGAAACAGAATCCTCCCTCGCTGCCGATGAAGCATCTCAAATGGCGGCCGAAGAGATGGCCGAGGCCGAAGCCATTGCCGCTGAAAAGGCCGCGGCCCGTCACGCTTTTGTCAACGAGAACATCCATTTTGATTTTGACAAATCCACCCTGACCCCCGCGGCCCGGGAAATTCTTCGGACCAAGGCCACGTGGCTCCGGGACAATTCGGATGCGGCAGTAGTTGTTGAAGGCCATTGCGACGAGCGGGGCACCACCGAGTACAACCTGGCCCTGGGTGACCGGCGCGCCAAGGCGGCCAAGGATTTTCTGGTGGACATGGGCATCTCCGCGTCCCGCCTTTCCACCATCAGCTACGGCGAGGAAAGGCCCCTGGATCCCAGGAGCAACGAAACCGCCTGGGCAAAGAACCGTCGTGCCCAGTTTGTGCTCCGCTAAAACCGGTTGTTGCGTAAACGGTCCGGATCATGTCCGGATGTTGAAACTATCGTAAATCGGCCGGCAGGCTGTTGAATTCGGCCTGCCGGCTTTTTTATGTACAGCGCATGTGTTGTCCGCATGCCGTGCGAGGCGGATGGGAGCCTGCCATGCGAATCATCCTTTTTTTTATTTTACCGGTCTTTGTTCTGGGCGGCTGCATTGCCACCCAGAACAGCACCCTGGTCGATTCCCGCGTGTACCAACTGGAGCAGGAGCAGTTTGTCGTCAAGAGGGACATCGACTACCTGAAAAACAGTGTTGAAAGCAAGGAGCAGGCCCTGCGGGCCGATTTTGCCGTGCTAAAGGCCGAGCTCAACGCGTTGCGGGAAGAGGTGCAGTCCCTGCGGGGAGAACTGGAGGCCGCCGTCCATCTTCTGGAAAAGCAGAAAGACGCGGCAACGGACGCTGAAAAAGAACGCCAGGAGCAGATGACGGCCCTGGGCCGCAGCCTGATTGAACGGGTCGCCGCCATGGAACATTATCTGGGCATGGAGGCGCCGGCACCGGGGGCCGCGGCAGACGAAGCGGCGGCGGACAGGGCCGAAAGCGCCGCAGAGGGCAACCTGGCGGTTGAGCGCTTATACGGAATGGCCCGCCAGCACTACGAGCAGGGCAACTATGATGCCGCGCGAAAGGGATTTGAAGAGCTGATTGCACGCTTTCCCAAGTCTGATCTTGCGGACAACGCCCGGTTCTGGATCGGGGAGAGCTACTTTCGGGAAAAGTGGTACGAAAAGGCCATTCTTGAATATCAGAAGGCCATCGACGATTATCCCAGGGGGAACAAAGTGCCCGCTGCCCTCCTGAAACAGGGCATCGCCTTCAGCTATATCGGCAAGACCACGGAAGCCCGGGTGGTGCTCAATAAACTGGTCAAACAGTTTCCCGGTTCCAGTGACGCGAAAATCGGGGAACAAAAGCTGGCGGAGCTTTGATGATACCCGTTGCCGACCCGGCAGGCGGAATAACCGGACGGACAGGTGTTCATGGTTAAGGTTATCGGCATTGATCCCGGCCTGGCCGACACCGGCGTCGGCATTGTAAAAGGGTGTGACGGTCGGGTTTCAGGCTATTCCTTTGGCTGCATCCAGACGTCGAAAAATGACTCTTTGCAATGCCGCCTGCACCGTATCTTTTCGAATGTTCAGGATCTGCTGCGGGATGAAAAGCCGGATGTCATGGTGGTTGAGGATGTCTTTTTCTTGAAAAAATACCCGGTTTCCGGCATTGTGCTGGGCGAGGTGACCGGTGTGATCCTCCTGGCCGGGTTCCAGGAAAATGTGAAAGCCGTCAAGGTGCCGGTGCGGGAGATCAAACAGGTTGTCACCGGCAACGGCAATGCCGGTAAAAAACAGCTGGGTGAAGCGGTGAGCCGGTTTTTGGGCCATGACGGGCCGATTCGCCCGGACCACGCCTCCGATGCCCTGGCCCTGGCCATTATGGGACTGCTCCGTTATGATCGGTTATCTTGAAGGCACCTTGCTGAAAAAAAAGGAAGACCGCATTCTCCTGCTGGCCGGGCCGGTGGGGTATGAGGTGCTGTTGCCCGCCGTGGTGATGGCGTCCCTGCAGGGCAAGCGGGAGGGGGACCCGCTTTTTTTCCACATCTATCATTACCAGACTGAACGGCAGCCCAAGCCGGTGCTCATCGGGTTCAATACCGAGGAGGAAAAGGATTTCTTTCATTTGCTGATCACGGTGGAGGCCATCGGCCCCCTCAAGGCGGTACAGTGCCTGACGCTGCCCATCGGTGAGGTGGCCGAGGCCATTGAGACCGGCAACAGCGCCCTGCTGGGCCAGTTGAAAGGGGTGGGCGGCCGCACGGCCCAGAAGATGATCGCCACGCTCAAGGGCAAGGTGGGCCGCTTTGCCGATGCCGGTCATTCATCAGCGCCGGATGTGCCGGTGACCGGCAGTCTGGCGGACCAGACAGTGGAGGTGCTGGTGGGGCAGCTGGGTTATAAACCCAACGAAGCCCGGCTGATGGTGGCCGGGGCACTGAAGCGCAACCCCGACGTTTCCACCCCGGAAGCGCTGTTTGACGAAATTTTCAAGCACGGACAGGCCCAATGAAAGAAAAGATACTTACGTTTTCTTCTGATCCCTCTTCTCCGGTCACCCGGCATGAGACGGAAGAAGATACCGGCGACGATCTTTTTTCCCTGCGGCCGTGCGATTTTGAAGATTACGTGGGCCAGGACCGGACCGTGGAGACCCTGCGGATCGCCATTGCGGCCGCCAAGCAGCGGAGCGAGCCCCTTGAGCATGTGCTGTTTCACGGTCCTCCCGGCCTGGGCAAGACCACCCTGGCCCATATTATTGCCGCTGAAATGGGAACCAGCCTCACCATTACTTCGGGCCCAGCCCTGGAAAAGGGCGGGGACCTGATCGGCATGCTGACCCATCTGAAACGCGGCGACATCCTGTTTGTCGATGAGATCCATCGGCTGCCCCGGACCACCGAGGAGTTCCTTTATCCGGCCATGGAAGACTTTGCCGTGGATTTCGTGTTTGACAAGGGCATTCATGCCCGGTGTCACCGGTACCGGCTCAACCAGTTCGTGCTGGTGGGGGCCACCACCCGGGTGGGGCTTCTCTCCGCGCCCCTGCGGGACCGGTTCGGCATTTTTCGTAAATTTGATTTTTATTCCCGACAAGACCTGGCCCGCATTGTTTCCCGGTCCGCGGCCCTGATGGGGCTGACCATTGATGAAACATGCACGATGGAACTGGCCCGACGGTCCCGGGGAACCCCCCGCATCGTGAACCGCCTGTTAAAGCGGGTCCGGGACTACGTACAGGTGCGTCATGGCGGTGTGATCACGGTGTCGGCCATTGACGATGCCCTGGCGCTGGAGGGAGTGGACGAAAAGGGATTGACCGGCCTGGACCGGTCCTATCTGGAAACCATTATTCAATATTACGGCGGCGGCCCGGTGGGCATCGAGGCCATCGGCGCCACACTGCAGGAGGAGACCGACACACTGGTCGATGTGGTGGAACCCTTTCTGCTGGCCGAAGGACTGCTTCAGCGGACCTCCTCGGGCAGGAAGGCGACAGAGGCCGCCTACAGACATCTGGGGGTGCAATGGCGCGGATAAACATGGTGTGGTATCGGGATTTATTGAAAGGCATCGGGCGATTTTTTTGTGTGAACATGCCGGCGGCAGCGATGGCGCTGGCGGTACTGGGCATCTCCGGGACAGGGGCCCAGGCATTTTCCATTCCCGACCTGGTGGTCTATTCCGAGGAGGACCGGCCCCAGTATGTCATCCTGGTGGAAAAGGCCACCCAGCAGCTTTTCCTGTTTTCTTTTTACAAAAATTCTATTCGCAAGGAAAAGCAGTGGAAGTGCTCCACCGGTGAGAACCATGGTCCCAAGCTGGTGATGGGTGACAAAAAAACACCGGAGGGCATCTATTTTTTCACCCGCAAGTACACAGACAGTGAGCTGGCGCCGATTTATGGCACCCTTGCGTTCCCTCTGGACTACCCCAACGTGCTGGATCATGAAGCGGAAAAGAACGGCAGCGCCATCTGGCTTCACGGTACCAATAAAGTGTTGAAGGACAATGATTCCAACGGCTGCGTGGCGCTGGAGAATGGCAGCATTGACGCGCTGGCCCCGTATATAGAGCTTTATCATACCCCCATCGTGATCGTCCACGAGGTGGCCGAAGCCCCATGGCAGGCCGTTCCCCGGGTGGACAAGGCGGTGGGAGCCCTGGTGCGGCAATGGAATGACGCACTGGTTTCCGGCACCTACCACGACTATCTTCGGTTTTATGACCCCCGTTACCTGCCCGACATGGGGTGGTGGAAAAAGTGGCGCCGAGTGCGCGGCGAGGTGGCCGGGGAACTTCCGGACCTTTACATTGACATGGATTCGCTTCTGGTGGTTCGCTATGACAAAAATTATGTGGCCCTTTTTGACCAGGTTGTTTCAGCCGGCGGCAGCTGGGTGAAAGCAGGCAGAAGAAAACTGTTCCTGGAAGAGACGACCAACGGACTGAAGATTGTCGGTGACACTTTTCAGGGACCTGAGGTGAAGGGGGGCGCCCAGAGTCCTTCCAACCGTCTGGTGGCGGCCTGCCGGAACGTGTATGACGTGGCGGTGACGGAGAAAAGTGTCCGCCGGATGCTGGACCAGTGGCTGTCGGCATGGAGCCGAATGGACATGGACGCATACGGCACCTTTTATGCCGGCGATTTTGTTTTCGATGGCATGAACAAAAAGGGGTGGCTGGCCTATAAGCGGAAATTGAACTGGCAGTATGACTATATTCGCGTGGCCATGGACAACCTGCGGTTTGTGGAGACATCACCCGCCGTTTGTGTGGTGACCTTCATTCAGAAATACGAGTCAGACCGTTACAGCGATATGGGCCTGAAAACCCTGATCCTGAAAAAGGAGGACGGGCAATGGAGGATTCACCGGGAGTCCTGGGAAGCGTTGGACCTTCCGCCGACACCGAAAACAGAGGGCTGAGAGAGCAGCACTGGAGCGTCATGTTCGTCAGCGAACATGGGCGGCTGGTTCACGTAAAGCACTTTGTGCGTTACGTGGCCATTGCCGCCGGCGTGTTCATCGTCTCCCTGCTGGTCTCGCTGTGTTGCTTTTTGCTGTTCTTGAATGAACGGTCGAAAACCGAAAAATTGTCGGGCGACCTGGCATCCGCCCGGCAGGAGGTGCGGGTGCTGGTAGACAGAAACGATGCCCTGCTGGCCCGGATTGCGGCGCTCACCGCCACGGATACCCCTTCCGGTACGCCGGCAGAACCCGATGCCGTGGCCGACACGGGTGAGAAAGGGGCCGCGCCCGATGACGCCGCTTCAGAGGCGGCAACTGTCGCCATCGAGAACCTGCGGGTGGTTCAGACGTCGGATACCCATGCCTCCCGGATCGAGTTTGCGGTAAAAAAAGTCGGTGATTCGTCGGACACGGTTTCCGGCCGGGTGTTTGTGGTGCTTGAAGGCGACACCGGCGCGGGTCCCAGGACAGTGGTGGCCCCTGCCGTGGCCCTGAATGACGGCGTACCCGCCCAGCCCGGCAGGGGCCAGTATTTTTCAATTGCCCGATTCAAACCGGTCTCCATGACGGTGAATATCGAGAACCCCCATGAACTTGAAACCGCCACGGTGTATATATTCAGTACCGACGGTGAATTGTTGTACGAAGCGATTTTCCCGGTAAAGGTGGTAAGAGAAGCCCCTGCCGCCAGCGCCGATCCGTCGGAGCGCCCTGATCATATGGCGTTTGTCCCCGGCCCATTTAATGTGTCGATACCTGTTGCCGGCAGTGCCGGCGCCCTGTCTCCTCCCTGACCCTGAAACGGGGTTCGCCCGGAAAGGTAAGCAATATCATGGTTTTTTCTGCATCGCCCGGCGTTGAACAGTGGCGGATCAGCCGGTTCTCCCGAAGAGCGGGGGCATGGACGGCGCTTTGTCTCGCCTGCCTGCTGCTGCTGCCGGTTTCGGCCCTTTCTCAACGGGCCGAGCATGTGGTCTATTTTGAAAATACCGATTATGAGCTTCACGTTTACAGGCTTTATGGCCGGGAAGATGGCAAGACGCTGCTGCTCATCGGCGGCATTCAGGGGGATGAGCCCGGCGGCTTTCTTTCCGCCGATCTTTACGTGGACCTGACCCTGGCCAGGGGCAACCTGATCGTGGTGCCAAGAGCCAATTTTCAGTCGATCCTGATGCAGCGACGCCAGGTCAACAAGGACATGAACCGGACCTTTTCCGGCGACGTGGACCGGAACAGTTACGAGGCAAGGGTGGTTGAAATCCTCAAAGAGCTGATCGCGGAGAGCGACTGCATGCTCAACCTGCACGACGGATCGGGATTCTATTCTCCCACCTGGATCAGCGACCAGCGCAATCCCAACCGTTACGGCCAGTGCCTTATCGCCGACTGTGATATCTACGAGGACCCGGAACGGGGTATTCGCCTGGATCTGGGGAAGATGGCCCGGACCGTCATCGCCGATATGAACCGTCATATCAAGAACCCGGACCACCATTTTCATTTCAACAACCACCGGACCAATGAAAAAGATTCTACCCATAAGGAACAGCGGGGGTCGGCCACCTATTACGCGGTCTACAATTGCGGTATTCCCGCCTTTGGCGTGGAGACCCATAAAGGGCTTTCCCTGGCGGAAAAGGTGAGTCAGCACAATTACGCCATCAACGGGTTTATGGCGCTTCTGGATATTGTTCCCGAAACGCCGGGCATCTATCTGGATACCCCGGAATTGAGTTATCTGCTGGTTTCCATTAACGGCGGTTCTTCGGTCCTGGTGGCTAACCAGCAGACACTTTATGTAAGACCGGGAGACATCGTCCGGGTCATTCATATAGAAGCCAACTACAAGCGCGGCCTGACCGTGGATCTCCTGGGGGCAGGTACCCTGAACGATCTGCGAAAAGATTTTAAGATCACCCGGGAGTCGAAACTTGTTGCCCGAAAGGATTCCCTGCCCTGCGGCACCGTGTACGTGGCGTTTGGCGGTGATCCCATGAACAGGGCCCAGAACATTGCCACGGTGGATGCGGGCGGGTCGGCCCTGTTTTTCAATGTGGAGGTTAATGGTCAACCCCTTGTATTTCCCAATTATGGCCACGTGGAACTGATACGCGGCGACACGCTCAAGCTGGTTGATGTGGCGGGCAACGGCCCCTATGGCGACGTGGTGGTGAACTTCAAGGGGTTTGTGGGAGACGAGACCAACAATACCGGTGAGGACAGGGGCTATTTGATTCATACCGCCAAAGACCTTTGGGAGCGGTATGCCGTTGACAAAGAGAAGAACACCTATCAGGTGGTGGCGACCCGGAAGGGTCAGGTCACGGGAAAGCTGTTCGTGCACCTCAACCCGCCGGTATTGCGATACCTGATGCTTCAGGCGGCCGACGGTGCTGAGCACCTCTACTGCTGCCGGCCCGGAGCAACGCTTGTCCTGAGCACAAAAGCGGCCGGCTCCCTGCGCCTGGCCGACATGATCACCAACGTGTCGGACAATAAAGGTGTGCGGGTGTTTGCCGGTTTCGGCGACACCCTTGCCGAATGGCCCAGGGGCGGCGGGCTGCCCGGCGCCGATCGCATCGCCGGACGACCGGCTGAAGCAGCCTGTCGCGTGGAGGTACGGCGCGGAGATGAGGTGATAGGGCAGGTGACGCTACGATTTTTAAAGGAGCATGAGAATGGATAGCCGGCAGAAAGGGCTGTCGATCATTGACGGTGGGCTGAGTATAGAAGGCACGCTCACGGTTAAGGGCACCCTGGTGATAAAAGGCGATGTGAGGGGAACCATTGACGGTGAGAGCCTGGTGATCGCGGCCGGGGGGCGGGTTCGGGCCACGGTCCGGGTGACGGAGATGACCGTCGGTGGTGAGTTTGAGGGGGACGCGGCCGTGGACCGGGACCTGGTCATCCTGGCCACCGGCAGCTGCGCCGGAAAGGTCGCCTGCCGCATGCTTCGGATGGAAAAGGGCGGCCGGCTGAATACCGAGGTGGCCTGCAACGGGGGATAATCTTCAATGTTTTTGTCTCCGCATTCGGCGGGTAGTGTCCATCATGGTTAAGGGAGGATAAAATGAAAAAAGCATGCATGATGTTTCTGGCGGTATCGTTTCTGCTGGTTCCGGTCATGGCCGGCGCCGCGGCCAATGTGGTGGCCATTGAGGGAATGGCCTACAATGTAAAGGCGTCCCTGGCGGATAACCTGAAAGCACTGGAAGGCAAGCAGGTTTACATCACATTGAAATCCGGAACCGTTCTGGCGGGTACCGTCAAGACAGTGGGGGACCACCTGGTGCATCTGGAGAAGCTGGATCGCAAGGACTTTTTTGACGCTTTGATCCGCCTGGACGAGATTGCCGCCATTGATACGAAGTTCCGGGATTTCCAGCGGTGATCTGATTCGCACCGGAGGAGGGGGGCATGGCGCAGACCGGGATGCAGGGGAAGGGGTACCGGCCCCGCCGTTTCAGTTCTCGGTTTTCCGCTGTGTTTCCGCCTCCGTGTGGGCCTCTTCATCCATGCGGGAAAGCCCCTCCATCAGCAGCCACATGAACTGGCCGATCTCGCTGCGGGACTCCTCTTCCGGCGGAATACCGGGGGTAAACTTGAACCGGCCGGTTTTTTCCTTCAGCACGGCCCAGAAGGCCTCTTTGTTGTTCATCTCGCCGAAGCGGGCCCGGATCGGCTCGCCGTTTTTAAAGGTGATGGTGGCTGAATCGTGGGGGAACTTGAGGGTCAGGACCCCGGTTTTCTGGTTCATGTTGAAGGTCTGAAGCAGTTCGGCCACAGGCATCTCCGAGAGGTTGCCGGACATGCCCGATTCCAGGTCCGCGGACCGGGCCACGTTGGTTTTGGCCAGGCGTTTGGAGAGCAGGCCGGCAAAGTACATCTGAAGGGCAGGGAACTGGCGCAGCAGCTTGCGGAAATTCCGGCTGTTCAGAAAGATCACCCGGGTGGGCTCAACGGCCCGAATAGAGGCGCCGGCCGCCTCACCGCTGATCAGGCTCATCTCGCCGAGAATCTCCTCCTTGCCCAGAAACGCGATGTTGACGTCGTTTTCCCCCACTACCTCCACCATGCCCGACAGGATCACAAAGAGGTTTTTACCTGGCTCTCCCTTATTGATGATGATGTCGCCTTTTTGAAACTGTTTATGCCGGATAAAGGGCACAAAGTATTTGATCTCGTGTTTTTTGAGTGTTTTGAAGAAAGAAAAGTTTTTCAGCAGCCGGGCGATGTTGTCCTTGGCGTTTTCGTGCGGGTCTTCCAGTTCGAACACGTATTCGGTGACCTTTTCGTAGGTCAGGGTGATGGTGCCGGAGCACCCGCTGCATTTGAACGTTGCCGGATCCTCCTGTGACGCCGGTTCTTCCTGGTCGCTGTTAAGGACACGCCTGATATCGTCGGCCAGGATGGTGCAGGTGGGTTTGCCCGGCGGCATGTGCAGGGCATTGGTGGAAAACCGGAACTGGTCGTCTGTCTCATAAAACGGGCAGCTGTCGTTCTCTGTCACTGTAAAAAAGGCTTCAAGCAGCGTCATGCGTATCCTCGTTTATACCCGCCACCCGGCGAGGCCGGTTTATTGGTCTCCGGTTGCCGCGGTGACGGTTGTGGTGATACCGCCGCGTGCGGTGAATTCTCCGGAGACCTCCATCCATACGGGGGCCACGGCCCCGGACAGATCGTTTAGAATTCGGTTGATCACGTGCTCGTAGAATATGCCCACATTGCGATATTGCAGAAGATAGTATTTCAATGATTTGAGTTCCACAATATGATGGCGGGGACGGTAGCGGATGGTGATGCATCCGTAGTCGGGCAGCCCGGTCATGGGGCAGAGGGAAGTGAATTCCGGCTGCCGGATCACCACGTCGATGGGCCGTGTCTCCCGGTAGGCATATTCAATCACGGTAAGCATCTTGGTGCCCACCGTGTCGGCGGAAAGCGCCGTGTAGGGAAGCGGGGGCTGCGGGTTGTCACTCATGGTCTGCCGCCGGTCTCAAGGGTTAAGCTGCTGTCTTGTAATTGTTCGTGTGTATGTTCTACATGATTTGTCGTGCTTTTTCAAAATAAAAAAGCGAATCCACCGGGCCGGGCACCGGGCAGGTTTCCGGTTGCAAACCGTACGGGGATTGTATATGGATAATGTTTGTACAACATGAGGCATTTAAATGAAACACAAGGAAGATCCAGTGACTGTCGGCCGCAATGATCCATGCCCCTGCGGCAGCGGGAAAAAATACAAAAAGTGCTGCATGGGCAGGGAAACAACCCCCCAGTCCTCTCTGGCCAGGGCCTATCGCGAGAAATACGGCATTTGCATCAAACAGGCCGAGGACATCAGGGCCATTGCCAGAGCCGGACGCCTGGCCCTGGAACTGCTGGACCGGGTGGAACAGATGCTGCGGCCCGGCATCACCACCGACCAGGTCAACACCCTGGTGCATGACCAAACGGTTGCCGCCGGTGCCGTGCCCGCCCCCCTGAACTACCGGGGATTTCCCAAGAGCGTGTGCGTGTCGGTCAATGACGAGGTGTGCCACGGCATCCCGGGCAACCGGATTCTTCAGGCAGGGGATATTGTCAACGTGGATGTGACGCCGATTTTAAACGGCTATTATGCGGATGTAAACAAAACCTTTTTTGTGGGCACACCGGGCCTGAATGCCGTCAAAATCGTGGATGTGACGCGGCGGTCCCTGGCCGAGGCCATGGCCATGGTGACACCGGGCAATCATGTGGGAGACATCGGGTGGGCCATTCAGCGTTATGTCGAGGCGCGGGATTGCTCGGTGGTGCGTGAGTTCGTGGGCCACGGCGTGGGGTTCGATTTTCACGAGCCGCCCCAGGTGCCCCACTACGGGAGAAGGGGGGAGGGCGTGGTACTGGTGCCGGGCATGGTCTTTACCATTGAACCCATGATCAACCTGGGCGCCAAGGGGATTCGTGTGCTGCCGGACGGCTGGACCGCGGTCACCGCCGACGGCTCCCTGTCGGCCCAGTTCGAACAGACCCTGGTGGTCACCTCCGACGGCTTTGAAAGCCTGACCCCCTTTGACCTCTGACCCTACCCCGCATACCGGTCCTTGAACTGCGGCTTGTTCTTGTAGGTCTTGAGCATGCCCCGGGCGTTGCAACTGGGGCACCGAATCTCGGAGGGCATGTTTTCCGTGTCGATCTCAATGGGGCTGTTGCACTTGGAACAGTTGATGGTAACCGTCTTCCCCTTTGCCGGCGGAGCGTTATCGGTCGGCTCCATGGCCAGGGGCTCGTCTCCCACCGGAATAAAGTCAATGTCCGGCGGATTGGGCCGGGTTTTCTCCTCAATAAAGGCCAGCACGGCCTGCCGCACACTCTCGTTGTCATCCTCGCCGCCCTTTGCCACCAGTTTCTCATACTGATCTTTTGAGATGGTGATCCTGGCCTCCAGCACATGAATCGACTCCATGGCGGTGTTGAGCTCTTCTAAAAGCCCGGCCAGTTTGGCGATTTTCATGTCGCCGGACTTTATTTTCTCCTGAATTTTTTCGGCCAGCTCTTCGGCCGACAGCCATTGGTCTTCGTGCTGTATTCTGCCTTTTTCCAGGTCGATGTGTTCCATTGCGCCCCTCCTTGTATCTGTTCGGGCATTTTGTTTATCCGTTCAGGTTTTGTTAACAGAAGCATAGTACATGTGAAAAAAAGATGCAAGCGCCGGAAACATCACTTTTTTTCACCGGCAGCCGTCTTGCAAGTCCGGCACAAAGCCTGTATAAAGGAACCATTTTTAAAGGAGAACGTATGCCGTTTCGCATTGCCATCAACGGGTATGGAAGAATCGGACGCTGCGTGTTGCGGGCCCTGTATGAGTCGGGCCGCAGGGCGGACATGGCCGTGGTGGGCATCAACGATCTGTCCAACATGGATTCCATTGCCCATCTGACCCGGTTTGACTCCACCCATGGCCGTTTTGCCGGCCGTGTCGTTCATGAGGGGGCCACCCTTTATGTGAATGACGATCCCATTGAGGTCTCTTTTGAAAAAAATCCGGCGGCCCTGCCTTGGGCGAAGCTGGGCGTGGACGCGGTGCTGGAGTGTACGGGCAGCTTTATCGACCGGGCCACGGCCGAAGGGCATTTAAAAAGCGGGGCCAAAAAGGTGGTTTTTTCCTGCCCGGCGGAAAACGCGGACGCCATTGTCGTTTACGGTATCAACCATACCTCCCTTAAAAAGGACCATACTGTCATTTCCAACGCCTCGTGCACCTCCAATTGCATTGTTCCGGTGATCGACGTGCTGGACCGGGCCCTGGGCATTGACCACGGCATGATCACCACCATCCATTCCATCATGAACGACCAGCCGGTGATCGACGCTTATCACAACCGGGACCTGCGCAAGTCCCGAAGCTCCGGCCAGTCGGTGATTCCGGTCAACACCGAGCTACCCAGCGGCATTGACCGGCTCCTGCCCCGGCTGGCCGGCCGGTTCCAGGCCATTGCCCTGCGCGTGCCCACCACCAACGTGTCAGCCATGCAGCTCACGGCTCATGTCAAAACAAAAACCGAGGCCGCAACGGTCAACGAAATCTTTGCGACAGGCGCCACCGGCCCGCTCGCCGGTATTCTGGGATACACCGAACTGCCCCTGGTCTCCTGCGACTTCAACCACGACCCCCACTCGGCCGTCATTGACGGCTCCCAGACCCGGGTTGCTGGCACCACCGGGGTTTCCGTTCTGGCCTGGTTCGACAACGAGTGGGGCTATGCCAATCGCATGCTGGACACCACCTTTGCCCTGCTGTCTGCCTGATTCCCTGTTTTTACCGTCTGTTTTTTGCCGCCATGCGGGCCGCAAGAGCCACGATCCAGTCCGAGGGGGTGCGGGTCAGCAGGCCGTTGCTGATGCGGTGCTGAAAGTACATGAATTTGGCGGCCAGGCCGGGCACCACCAGAAAGCGGTTGCGCTCAATGGCCTTTACAATGGTTTTTGCCACGTGTTCCGGTTCCAGCAGGCCTGCCATGCGCTTGACCGCCTTGCCCTCCGGCGGCATGGTTTTGGCCTCTTCGTCGATAAAGGGGGTTTTGACCTCCGGCGGGCAGACCACGGTGACGCGAATGTTGTGGCGCTTGAACTCGGCGCGAATACATTCGGAAAAGCCCACCAGGGCGTACTTTGAGGTGCTGTACAGGCTGTAGCCGAAAATGCCGATCAGGCCGGCCTCAGAGGCCAGGTTGACGATGTGGCCGCTTCTCTTTTTCTTCATGTGGGGCAGCACCGCGCTGATGGTGTTGCGGGTGCCGTACACATTGATCTTCATCACCCGGTCGAACTGCTCATAGGTGATGTTTTCAAAATAGTTGCCGTCTCCCACGCCCGCGCTGTTGATCAGGATGTCGGGCGTGCCGAACCGCTCCACCGCGTCGTTTATCTTTTGCGCCACGTCGGTGTTGTCCGCCACATCCATGGACACGGTATCGAACTTCTGGTTGGCGTCAACAGCCCTGTCTGCGACGGCCTGGCGGGCCTTGTCCAGGCCGGCCTGTCCCCTGGCAAACAGCACCATGCTGCATCCGCGATCGGCCAGCATCAGGGCGGTCTCAAGGCCGATGCCGCTGGAGCCGCCGGTGATAAAGGCCAGTTTATTGAAGAAGAAGGTTGTCATGGTTTTCCCCCTTGTGTTGTAAGTTTCAGCGTCGCCGTCGTAAAGGTTCAGCAGCCCGAACAGGATTGCCGCGCGCCCTGCGGGCGCTCATAATGACGCCTACATCCGTCATTATGAGTCGAAGGCATGTCATTGCGAGCGCAGCGAAGCAATCTTTAACATGCCTGTGTCATTGCGAGCCAAAGGCGAAGCAATCTTGAACAGATGCGAAGAAGATTGCTTCGTCGCTTCGCTCCTCGCAATGACGGGAAAAACGATGTCATTGCTGAAGGCGAAACAATCTCCTGCCCAATCGTTTGCCGCCCATTTTCGTTCCTTTATCGGATACTTTCCTTATCAATATACTCCCGAATCCGCTTCAGCCCCTCTTCATAAGAGACCTTTGGCGCATAGCCCAGTTCTTTCCTGGCCCGGTCAATGGGAAAGCGGTTGTCCGATCCCACCAGGTTCAGAGCGTCCCGGGTCACGGGCGGCCGTTTCTGAATGCCGAAGAGCTTCCATGTTTTTTCAAATACAAAGGCGCTCAGGGCCGCCGCCGGCCGGGGTACGGATCCCGGTTTTTTCGCGCCGATCATGGCGGCGATGTCCTCAAAATAACGGCGCCAGGTGACTTTAGTTCCGTCGGCGGCGTTGTAGGCCCGGCCCAGGGCCGTGTCACTGGCCCCGGCCAGGAGGAACAGGTCGGCCACGTTGTCCACGTAGGCAAGGCCGGCGTTCATGTTGCCGCCGGAGATAAGACCCGGCGCGCCGCTGCGTAAAACATTGACCACGTCATGAAGCCAGGGGCCGGAACGCGGTCCGTAGACATTGCCGGGCCGCACCACGGTCAGGGCCAGGTTCTTTTTCCTGTGGTACTCCCATGCCAGCTTTTCCTGGGCCTGCTTGGTGCGGCTGTAAGGGCCAAAGGTTTTTCCGTAACCCACATCTTCGTGACACACTTGCTTGCGGACATTGTCGCCGTACACCACCACACTGGAGACCAGCACCACCCGGGCTCCGGTTTTTGCGGCCTGTTCAAACACCAGGCGGCTGCCCTCCACGGTAAACTCCCAGTATTTTTTTTCATCCCCCCAGTCCGACACCACCGCGGCCAGATGAATGATGGTCCCGGCTCCGGAAACGGCCTTTGCCACAGCCCCGGACTCCGAGATGCCGCCCCGTACCACTTCCACCCGGTCGCCCCAGGCAGCGGGCAGGGCTTCGTCCGGCAGCACCAGTGCCTTGACCGCCATATCCTGCTCCAGCAGCTTGTGAACCACCTGGCTGCCGATAAAGCCGGTGGCCCCGGTCACCAGCACGGGCTGGGCCATCTGTTTTGAACTGTTCATGGTGTTCCTCTTTTGTTTGGCAAAATTATAATTCACCGCAAAGGCGCAAAGCGTTCCTCTTATGTTTCAATGCCGGCTTCGGCAAAAATTTTTCTGCTTTTTTCAAGCACGCTGTTGTCGGCAAAGGCGGTCATGGCCTTGTCGGTTTTATAAGGGTCGGGTGTGCCGATCTTGTCGGTTTTGTCATGCCACAAAGGGTTGTAGGCAAGCAGGGCCGACTGGGTGACGCCCAGTTTTTTCAGAAACGCGGCAATATCGGTGATGTTTTTTTCGGTGTCGGTGATGCCCGGAATCAGGGGGGTTCGGGGCAGAAGGGTTTTTCCGTCTTTTGGGGCCCGCGCAAACAGGGTTGCAAAGTTGGCCAGAATCCGGTCGTTGGGAACGCCGCAATAGGTTTTGTGGGCCGTTGGGTCGATAATCTTTATATCAAAGTAGATGGTGTCGAGCATGGGGTAGAGCATCGTCACGAAACGTTCTGCGTCAAACAGGCCGCAGGTCTCTACCAGGGTGTGAATGTCTTCGCGTTTGATGGCTGTCAGCAGGTCGGCGGTAAAGTCCATAAACAGCGTGGGCTCGCCACCGGACAGGGTGACCCCGCCGCCGGATGCGTCAAAAAACGGTTTGTCCGGCAGCACCTGTTCAAGGATGTCGGTGACCGGCATCTCTTTGCCCACCTGTTCCAGGGCGCCGGAGGGACAGGCGGCGACACACGCAAAGCAGAGGGTGCATCTCTTTCTGTCAATGTAAAAAGGGTTGGCTTTTGACAGGGCCTGCTCCGGGCAGGTTTCCCTGCAGGCGCCGCAGTCGATGCACCGGCCTTTATCAAAGGCAATTTCAGGTCCGGCTTTTTTGCTTTCCGGATTGTGGCACCAGACACAGGAAAGCGGGCATCCTTTGAAAAAGATCACCGACCGGATGCCCGGCCCGTCATCCAGGCTGTTGCCCTTGATATCCAGGACCAATGGAGTTTGTGTGTTTGTCATGGAATCTCCATCATTGTTGTCAGACCCGCTAAAACGCCATTGTAAGTCTATGAAATGTCATTGCGAGCGCAGCGAAGCAATCTTGAACCTATGCGAAGGAGATTGCTTCGTCGCTACGCTCCTCGCAATGACGGGAGAAACGTCTTGCTCCTCGCAATTGCAGACCTGTTTACTTTTCCCTTGTCACATGCCGAATTCAGCCCGTTCAATCAGCTCTATCTGCATCTCCCGGTTCAGCGAGACAAAATAGGCGTTGTATCCCGATATGCGCACCAGCAGGTTCTGGTAGTTTTCCGGGTGTTCCATGGCGTCGCGCAGCGTGTCCGACGACACCACGTTGAGTTGCATCTGCATGCCGCCCAGGCCGGTATAGGCCTTGGTATAGGAGCAGAGGGTGTTGACGGTCTGGGCATGGGACTCGCCCGGCGCCGGCACCACCTTGACGTTAAAGGCGATGTTGTTGTTCATGGCGGTGGGGTCCAGGCCGGCCACGTCGCGCAGGTTGTCTAAAATACTGGGGGAAGAATGGGGTTCAGGGGTCAGGCCCGGTGTAAAGGCCTTGCCGGCCAGTCGTCCCGACGGCAGTGCTCCGGTCAGGGTGCCGAAGGCCACGTGGTTGGACATGGACCAGAACCCCGCGGTATAGGGGCCGCCCCGGTAGTTGGTGTGGGCCCCGAAAATGTCGTGGGCCAGCCGGATGATGCGGTTGGCCATGGCCAGGGCCTCTTTGTCGCCGGACCCGAACAGGGGAATTTTGTTTTTGATGATCGCCAGCAGGGCCGGTTCGTTTTCAAAATTGGCGGCCAGGGCCCGGTGAAGATCGCCAAAGGAGACCTGCTTGCCGTCGAACACCAGTTTCTTGATCACCATCATGGAGTCGGTGATGTCGGCAAGACCGATGCAGGCCACGCCTGACGAGTTGTAAAGGGCCCCGCCTTTGGTGACATCCCTGCCTTTTTCTTTCGGGCCCTGGATCAGGGCCGAGATGTATGGCGTGGGCCGGATTGTCTGGTGGGCCTGGCCCAGCAGGTTGTTGTACTCGCAGGTCTGGTCGGCCAGAAATCCAAGCTGGGTTGCAAAGGCCTCGAAAAACGATTCAAAATCCTTGAAATGGCCGGTGGTCACGTCCCCTGTTTTGGGGCCCAGGTCCCAGCGCATCAGGGGGTGGCGCCCGTTGTTCAAGGCCATTTCAAGGGCCGCCACCATGTTGAACATCATGCAGTTGGTGTGGCCGATGTGACGGCCGGAAAGGGTGGGCTCCACGCACCCGGTGGCGGCCCAGTCCCGCAGGTGCTCGGCCGGGTAGTTGAATTCGGCCAGCGAGGCCATGACCGCCTCGTCATTGTGAATGGAGGGGGTGGCCGCGGTGTTCAGGTTCACCTCGCAGAGCCGCGCAAGATAAGCGTCGCTGTTTTTTTCGCGGTTGTACCGGGCATTGACGTTGGGGTCCCGAATGGAGAGCATCTCCGTGACCTTTAAAAAGATGTAGGTCATGTCGTTGACCGCGTCCTCGCCGTCCGGGGTCACCCCGCCCAGGGTGATGGCCTGGTCCGATGAGCTGCCGCCGAACAGGTAGTTGCCGATGTCCGGAATCAGGGGCAGGTGGTCGGTGCATCGCATGTAGAAGCACCCGACAAGCTCGATGGCGCGGCGGATATAGTCCTTCTGTTCGTTTTCGTTTTTCAGGGCTGCCATGTCCGCCTCAAAATAGGGTTGCAGCCACTGGTCCATGCGGCCCAGGGAAAAACCGGCGTTGGTGTTTTCCATGTGAACCCCCACCCAGACGATCCAGATGGCGTTGATCGCTTCATCCAGGGTGGCGGCCGGGTTTTCCGGCACCTTTCGGCAGATGTCGGCCAGCCGGACCAGCTCTTTTTTGCGGGCCGGGTCTTTTTCCATGCCTGCCAGCCGGTGGGCTTCAGCGGCCAGGTTTTTCGCGTAGGCGTTGATGCCCTCCAGGGTCAGCTTCATGGCCCGCAGGGTGGTGTGCTTTTCCGCGTCCGCCTCGCTGGTGCGGCCAATCTCGGCGTCGATTTGGGCCATGATGCCTTTTGTGCCCAGAGAGAGCAGGGTCGGGTAATCAAGAATGGTGTGGGAAAGGGCCACGGTTTTCCACAAAAAGCAGGCGGCAAACCGCTCGTCGAGTTTCTGACAGTCAGGATAGCCTTTGTTGTCCCGCACCCATTCGCGGAAATTGCGGTTCAGCCAGAAGGGAAACACGGAGTTGTGCAGCACGTCAATGGTGTTCGGGGAAACGTCGTAGGGGTTTAAGGGCCTGTGGGGGGCGGTAAGCAGTTCACCCCAGATCATGGTGCCGTGGGCGTCCGGGTAGAGCACCACGCCGATCTCTTGGGCGGTGGTGGTGCCAGCCACCAGGTCGTTTTCCCGAATGAGGGGTTTGCGGTTTTCCATCAGGTATTTTAAGGCATGGGCCTGGCGAATCTCGGCCACCCAGGGCTCGCCGTTTTTGTCGGTTTCAAAACCATTTTCCCTGTACCACCGGGTCAGGATTTCGGGCCGCTCGTGGCAGAGGGCGGGTCGGGTCTTTAAATGAATATCCAGAAAGGTTTTGAGCCGGGGAAAGTCGTCCAGGCTGTAATCCGCCAGGTAGGGGTCGGCAAGAAACCGGACCCCGGGGTCCGTGGCCGTGGCCGACAGCCGGTCTTTGTTTTTTTTGTTAATGCTTTTCTGAGACGCTTCGGCTGGATCGTAATCCCGCTTTTCCCGTTTGGCCTCTTTTTGCAGCTTTCCCACCTGTACCTTTTTTAACAGCAGCGACAGGTAAAAGTTCATCAGCTGGAGGTAGCCCAGGTTGCCCCGGGTGACCATGCGGTTTTCCATCAGGGCCAGCATCAGCTTGTTGGGGGGCTGGGTGGCCGCCTCCTTTACCGCGGCTTCGTCCACAAACACCAGTTGAGCGTCGGGTTTTTCCGGCATTTTTTTCAGTACACGGACTCGGCCGTTTTCAAACTGAACAGCCTGTTCCACGCTGCCGCTTTCGGTGCGAATGCCGAAGGTAAAATTGATGGGCCCGTCATCGCACGAAAGGTAACGGTTCAACGCGGGCCGAAGGTTGAAGTTGGCGGCAAAAAACCGGAAAAACAGGTTGGCCAGCATATTGGTCATGCCTTTACGGTTTGCATTCATTGTATGTCTCCAATTGAAAAATGGTGGTTTCCATCACCTGTCTGCGTTTCTTAGTCTTACTCTTACTCCCGTTTTCTCTTCCGGTCCTGTTACAAACCCATCAGAACAGTGCTTCACCGGTATCCACGCGCTGTTTGAGTTGCAGCAGCGTGTCAATCAGTTCGGTGGTGCGCTGTTTGATAAACGTGTCCACAGTATCGATCACTTCATGAAAAAGCCGGCTGTTGTGAAGGGTGATCAGGCCATGGAGGTCGGACCAGAATCGCACCACCTGGTGAAGGATAAACCGGTCCCTTTTCACTCCCTTTCCCGGAATATAGGCTTCCAGGGGCTCGATAAAAAGGGCCAGGCATTTTAAGGCGGTCTGCTTTTCATGATGGGCCAGGGGCTCAATGTCGGTGCCCACATAGTCGAGGTACTTGGGTGTGTGCAGGTTGAACATGAGGTCGTAGTAGCTGGGATAGGTCAGGCCGAACGTTACGTAGCCACGGATCATGGCGCCGAACCGGGCCTCAATGTCGGAATGGGGGCCGGCCTGTTTTGTCAGCAGGGCAAAAAGTTTTTCAAAGCCCCGCACCCGGATCATCAGGTTGAGTTCATCTTTATTGGAATAGTAGTTGTAAAGGGTGGTGGGGGTCACGCCCAGGCGGGAGGCGATCTTGCGCAGGCTTAAGTTTTCAAAACCGTCCTTGATGATGATGTCAAGGGCCGTGTCCAGAATCCGCTCACGGGTCTGTTCCACTTCCTGGGGTGTTCTGGCTGCTTTGGGCATGGGGCCTCCGCGTTTAAATAACAATGTTAAGTTAACAGTGTTATTTTTAAAAGTCAAGTTTTTTCAAAAAAGACAAGAGGGCGGCAAAGGGTTGGAGATAGGCCCGGATATTTCACGAGTTGATTTGGCTGCAGATCCAAGGCTCGGGCATGAACATGTAGGCAACTCCCTGTGGTTGCCCATCAAAGGGCGAACACAAGGTGCGCCCCTACCGTATATCCGCGAATGCCGGAGCAACACAGCAGCTGCGGTCAAGGAGACTCGCCTGAAGGATGAAATACCCCGGTTAATGACAACGATTTTCTTGACAACCGGCTTGGGGGTGGGGTAGGATTCCGTCATGACTGAGCGCTCGCTCAGTATAAGGGTGAAAAGAAGACAAGAAGAGTAGAAGAAAGGAAGAGGCGAGGTGAAGGCCGCAACCGGTACGCATCACGACGTTCCCACCCAGGTCAAGGACCCGGCCCTGGTGGAAAGAAGGCGGCGGCAGATCGTGGACGCTTCCGTGGCCCTGTTTGTAAAAAACGGGTACCACAACACCACCACCCGCCAGATCGCCAAAGCCACCGGGTTTTCCATCGGCAGCCTGTATGAGTATGTCTCCACCAAGGAGGATGTGCTTTACCTGGTGTGCGACGCCATTCACGCGGAGATGGAGAAGGCCGTGACCCGGGTGGTATCGGACCAGGTGCCCGGACCGGATATGCTGCGGGACGCGGTGCGCGGTTATTTTGCCGTGTGCGACACCATGAGCGACCACATTGTGCTGATCTACCAGGTGACCCAGTTTCTTTCAGACAAGTGGAAAAAAAGGGTGCTGGACAATGAAATCCGGGTCACCGGCCGTTTCCGGCAACTGCTGGAAGACGTGATCGCCAAGGAGCAGTTTGTCGGCATCGACGCCCGGCAGATTGATCTGGCGGCCCACAACATCGCTGTGCTGGGCCATGCCTGGGCTTTTCGCCGCTGGTTTTACCTGAAGCACTACTCTCTTGCCGAGTACACCGAGTTTCAGATTCGAAATATTCTGGGCGCGATTTCCGAAAATTTTCACAATTCCATCAACAAGGGGAAATAAGTCATGGATCAGTCGACCTATAAGCCGAAACACGCCGTCCGGGTGGTGACCGCCACCTCCCTGTTTGACGGCCATGACGCGGCCATCAACATCATGCGCCGCATGCTTCAGGACACCGGGGTGGAGGTGATTCACCTGGGTCACAACCGCTCGGCCACTGAAATCGTGGACGCGGCTGTTGCCGAGGATGCCCATGGCATTGCCGTTTCCAGCTACCAGGGCGGTCACATGGAGTTTTTTAAATACATTCTCGAGCTGCTGAAAGAGAAGGATGCGGCCCATATAAAGGTGTTCGGCGGCGGCGGCGGCGTGATCGTGCCCGACGAAATTCGCGAACTGGAGGCCTGCGGTGTGACAAAGATATATTCACCCGACGACGGGGCGAATATGGGCTTGCAGGGCATGATCAACCACATGGTACGGCAGCTTGATTTTGTCACGGTGGGCCGGAAAAAGGTGGACCTGTCACACCTGTCCGTTGACCGTCCCCTGGAAGTGGCCCGAATGATTACCCGGGCCGGCCTTAAAAGCCCGCAATCCGGCGGCCTGGCCAAGACGGCCAAAAGGCTCCTGGCGGCTCAGGCCCGGGAGCGCCGGGTGCCGGTGGTGGGCATTACCGGTACCGGTGGCGCGGGAAAATCGTCTCTCACCGATGAGCTGATCCTGCGGTTTCTGATGGACACGAAAAAGCTTCGCGTGGCGGTCCTCTGCGTGGACCCCTCCCGGCGCAAGAGCGGCGGGGCGTTGCTGGGAGACCGGATTCGCATGAACGCCATCACCGATTCCCGTGTCTACATGCGCAGCCTGGCCACACGGGCGTCCGCGACCGAGCTGCCCCCGGCCATGGCCGACATCATTCATATTGTCAAGGCCGCCGGGTTTGACCTGGTGATGGTGGAAACCGCGGGCATCGGCCAGGGGGACTCCCGCATTCATGACCTGGTGGATGTGTCGCTTTACGTGATGACCAGCGAATTCGGGGCCGCTTCCCAGCTTGAGAAAATCGACATGCTGGACTTTGCCGATATTGTGGCCATCAATAAATTTGACAAGCAGGGGTCCGAGGACGCCCTTCGGGACGTTCGCAAGCAGCTTCAGCGTAATCGCAAGTCCTTTGATTTACCGGTGGAAACCATGCCGGTGTTCGGCACCATGGCGGCCCGGTTCAACGATGAAGGGGTCACGGCCCTGTATCACGGCCTGCTGGACGCCATTTGCCAGAAAACCGGGGTAAACTGGACATCGTCTCTGACCCGGCCCGTTGTAACCACTTCCGGGGCCAGGTCTATTATCGTGCCGCCGGAACGGGTCCGCTATCTTTCCGAGATTGCCGACACGGTGCGGGCCTACCACGGCCGCACTGCGGACCAGGCCGACGCCCTAAGGGCGTGCTGGCACCTTGAGGAGGTAAAACAGCGCCTGGCCGCCGAAGGCGACAAACCATCGGCCAGGGCCCTGGACAAGACCCTGGCCGATGCCAGGAAAAAGGTGACGGCTGAAACGCTGGGCCTGATGAAGCAGTGGGACGAGATGCGGGCCCATCACGACAGCGGCGAAATGGTCTACAGTGTCAGAGGACGCGAGATCAAAGCCCCGCTTTATTGCCGGTCCCTGTCCGGCACGCCTGTTCCCAGAGTATCCCTGCCCGACTTTGCCGATCCGGGCCAGCGGTATCAATGGATGCGCCAGGAGAATCTGCCGGGCCGGTTTCCTTACACGGCCGGGGTCTACCCCCTTAAACGGTCCGAAGAAGACCCCACCCGCATGTTTGCCGGTGAAGGGGACCCGGCCCGGACCAACCGGCGCTTTAAGCTGCTGTCGGAAAATTCAGAGGCCAAGCGGCTTTCCACGGCCTTTGATTCAGTGACCCTGTACGGTTACGACCCGGAAAAGCGGCCCGACATCTACGGCAAGGTGGGCACCTCCGGGGTGAGCGTATGCTCGCTGGAGGACGTAAAGACCCTTTATGACGGGTTTGACCTGTGCGCGCCCAACACATCGGTTTCCATGACCATCAACGGCCCGGCCCCGATCATGCTGGCCATGTTTTTTAATGCCGCCATTGATCAGCAGGTGGAAAAGGCCGAGGCAAAAAAGAAAAGAAAGCTGTCGGCCGTTGAGCGGATCGACATCGTCAAGCACGTGCTTTCCACCATTCGGGGGACGGTCCAGGCCGACATTTTAAAAGAGGACCAGGGTCAGAATACCTGCATTTTTTCCGTGGCGTTCGCGCTTAAAATGATGGGCGACATTCAGGACTTTTTCATCAAAAACCGTGTGCGAAACTTCTATTCTGTTTCGGTGTCCGGCTATCATATTGCCGAGGCCGGTGCCAACCCCATCACCCAGCTGGCCTTTACCCTGGCCAACGGGTTTACCTACCTGGAGTATTACCTTTCACGGGGCATGGACATCGACAATTTTGCCCCCAATTTTTCATTCTTCTTTTCCAACGGCATGGACCCGGAATACACGGTGATCGGCCGTGTGGCCCGCCGCATCTGGGCCGTGGCCTTGAAGGAAAAATACGGGGCTGCCGAGCGGTCCCGCATGCTCAAGTACCATATTCAGACATCGGGCCGGTCCCTGCACAGCCGGGAGATTCAGTTCAACGATATCCGCACCACGCTTCAGGCCCTGTGCGCCATCTACGATAACTGCAACAGCCTTCACACCAACGCTTATGACGAGGCCATTACTACGCCCAGCGACGAATCGGTACGCCGGGCCCTGGCCATTCAGCAGATCATCAACCGGGAATGGGGGCTGGCCAAAAACGAGAACCCCAACCAGGGCAGCTTTATCGTGGAAGAGCTGACAAAGCTGGTGGAAGAGGCGGTGCTGATGGAATTCGACCGGATCACGGCCCGGGGCGGGGTTCTGGGTGCCATGGAAACCGGGTACCAGCGCAGCCGCATTCAGGAAGAGTCCATGCACTATGAACGGCTCAAGCATACCGGAGAACTGCCGGTGGTGGGGGTCAATACTTTCCTGCGGCCAGACAGCGCGGACGGCGGCGAGACCGGCCCCCTGGTGCTGGCCAGGGCCACGGAGGCGGAAAAGCGGTCCCAGCTTCGGCGCCTGGCCGCCTTTCACAAAAAGAACGCCAACCGGTCGGAACAGGCTTTAGAAGAGTTGAAGCAGACCGTTCTTTCCGGGGAAAATATTTTCGCCCGCCTGATGGAGACGGTGCGGTGTTGTTCTCTGGGCCAGATCACGCAGACGTTGTACCGGGTGGGGGGGCAATACAGGAGAGGGATGTAAGACTGGAAGAACGTAACGACTCAATCTTACTCTTGATCTTGCGGTTGAAATCTTGTCGATCAAGAGTAAGATTAAGAGTAAGAGTAAGATGAGATACAGATTCCAGCAGGTAGACCATAAACAGAACTGTGGAGGTTGTTTCCATGAGAGAAGCGGTGATTGTCAGTGCGGTGCGCACCCCGCTGGGCGCGTTTAACGGCGCTTTGGCCGGGGTTGGCGCCACCCGGCTGGGTGCTATTGTGATTCAGGAGGCTGTGGACCGGGCCGGCATTGATGCGGCAGCGGTCAACGAGGTGATTATGGGCATGGTGCTGCCCTGCGGGTACGGCCAGAATCCGGCCAGACAGGCGGCGGTTCAGTCGGGCCTGCCCTGGGAGGCTGAATGTGTCACCGTGAACAAGGTGTGCGGGTCGGGCCTAAAGGCCGTGATGCTGGCGGCCCAGGCCATTGCCGTAGGAGATGCCGATGTGGTGGTGGCCGGCGGCATGGAGACCATGAGCATGGCGCCTTATTACCTTGAAAAGGCCCGTTTCGGCTACCGCATGGGGCCGGGCGCCATTCAGGACCACATGGTGCATGACGGGCTGTGGGACGTGGTCAACGACTTTCACATGGGCATATCCAATGAGCTGTGCTCGGAAAAATATGCTGTCAGCCGGGAGGATCAGGACCGGTACGCGGCAGAGACCTATCGCCGGTCACTGGATGCCGTGACATCGGGCCGGTTTGCCGATGAGATTGTGCCGGTGCCGGTGATGGGCAGAAAAGGGGAGACCGTGCTCTTTTCCACTGACGAGTGCCCCCAGGAAACTTCCTACGAAACCCTGGCCCGCATGAAACCGGCCTTTAAGAAAGACGGCGTGGGCACGGCGGGCAATGCCTCGGTGATCAGTGATGGCGCCGCCGCAGTGGTGGTGATGTCCAGGGAAAAGGCGGCAGAATTCGGGTGCAAACCTTTGGCCGTGATCGGAGCTCAGGCATCTTACGGTATTGACATGAAATACGTGCTGATGGCACCGGTGTGGGCCATTCCCAAGTGTTTAAAAAAGGAAGGCCTTGCCATGGGCGACATCGACCTGTTTGAGATCAACGAGGCCTTTTCCGGCTCCACCGTGGGCGTGATCCGGGAACTGGGCCTTGACCCGGCAAAGGTCAACGTCAACGGCGGCAGCGTGGCCCTGGGCCATCCCATCGGCGCCAGCGGGTGCCGGGTGCTGGTGACCCTGCTGTATGAAATGGCCCGGCGTAAGGCGAAAACCGGGCTGGCCTCTCTCTGCCTGGGCGGCGGTGAGGCCGTGGCCCTGATTGTGAAAAGGGATTGATGCCTTATAAGTGACTCACCACGAAGAATACGAAGATCAGGAAGATGGCGAAGATGGTGTTCCAGATTCAAACCATCTGCGTCAAAAACGATCCGCAAAAACGGCGCAGTGCAAAGCCCGCAAAATTTCTTCGTGCTCTTTTAAAGCTTCGTGATCTTCGTGTTGAAACATCTTGCCGACATCGTTGGCCGGCCGCTTTTTAACACGAAGATCACGAAGCAGCTTTACGGTTTTTTGGGCTTTGTGTTGTAATGGTTTTGTCGCTTATGTCAGCCGCAGTCGATCCCGATCCCGATTTCGATTGCGATGGATGGAGAATGATATGGCAACAGATATTCAGGAAACCTACACGCCCCGGTCGGAAATTGATGCCCGTCTGAAACGGCTGCGCAACAGGCTTGAAAAGGAAAAAATCGACGCTGCCCTGATTATGGAGACTGCCGACCTCTTTTACTTTTCCGGCACGGCCCAGCAGGCGTTTCTGCATGTCCCGACAGACGGCCCGGCCATTCTGATGGTCAAGAAAGACGCCCAGCGGGCCTTTGAAGAGTCTTCCATCGAGCAGATCCGCGCCCTGCGCAGCCAGAAGGAGATGGCGCCCGTCATCGGTTCGCCAAAGACCCTGGGCATGGAGCTGGATGTGCTGCCGGTCAACATGTACCGCTATTTTCAGGAACAGTTTCCGGATACAGAAATTGTGGACATATCCCATGCCGTGCGGTCGCTAAGGGCCGTAAAATCAGCTTATGAAATTGATATCATCCGGCAGGCATCAAGGCTTTCCGACCAGCTGGCCGCCTTTGTGCCCCGGGTGCTGGAGCCGGGTATGCCCGAGATTGAACTGGCCGGCCTGATTGAGGCCGAAGCCAGAAGGCTCGGCCACCAGGGCATGATTCGCATGCGGGGCTGGAACAGCTCACTCTTTTATGGCCACATCATGGGCGGAGCCTCCGCGGCGGTTTCCAGCAGCCTGGCCTCGCCCACCGGCGGCGTAGGCACCACACCGGTGTTTCCCCAGGGCAGCAGCTTTGCCCCCATCCGGTCCGGTGAGCCGGTGCTCATGGACATGGCCTTCGGCTTTCGGGGCTACCTGTCCGACCACACGCGGATCTACGCCATTGGCAGCCTGGCCGATGACCTGCTGGCAGCCCATGATGCCATGCTGGAGATTCAGGAACTGGTCAAAAATACGGCCCGGCCCGGCATGACCGCGGGCTCGGTGTACGAACTGGCTGCCGAGCGGGTGGCTGAGCTTGGATATGCCGATAATTTTATGGGCGCAGGTGACGGTCGGGTCCCTTTCGTGGGTCACGGCGTCGGCATTGAACTGGACGAATACCCGGTGCTGGCCCGGGGGCAGAAAATGGTGCTGGAAGAGGGCATGGTGGTGGCGGTGGAGCCCAAGGCCATTTTCCCGGGCCGGGGCGTGGTGGGTATTGAAAACACCCATATCGTGACAAAAAACGGCCTGGAACAGCTGGGTCGCTATCCCGAGGCCGTGGTAATCGTCTGATGGCAAAGTAAAAAGCCCAATATCTGCGTTGCGCTGCACCCCTCGTCACTGCGGCGTATCGCTATCCCGAAGCCGTGGTGTTTGTCTGAAGTTTTTCAAAATCGATAGCAAGGCTCCATGCAGAGCCTGAAAAAGCGGCTTGGTGTTCTTCCAAATCTTCGTGATCTTAGTGTCCAAACACCCTGGCGGCACAGTCGGCCGGCTGTATCGATATCGATTCCGATAGCGATCCCGATTCCGATTTCGATGAGTGGAACAGGTTCAGGCGGTGGAAGCCGTTACATGGACTGGTACATGGTCATGCGGCTGGTAACCCGTTGCAGGTAGTCCCGGGTCTCCTGATGGGGCAGGCGCTGGATCAGGTGGGTGTAAACCTGCTGGGGCGACATCCGGTTGATGGCCTGCGCGGCCCGGCTCACGCTGGTGGTGCCGGTAAAGGCCCTGGCCACGTTGCCGGCCCCGGTGTTGTAGGCCGCGATGGCGCAGTACATGCGGCTGGTGGGGTTGGTAATTTCCCGAAGGTACCGGTTGTAAAGAATGTAGAGGTAAGCGGTACCCACATTGATGTTATTCTGCTCGCTGTACAGGTAGGAGGGGGAGAGCAGCACCTGGCGGCCGAAAAGCAGTTGGGCGGCATCCCGCCCGGCGGACTGGGGAACGATCTGCATCAGGCCGTAGGCCGGTACATGGGACCGGGCCATGGGGTTGAAGGCGCTTTCCGTGTGAATCACGGCAAAAACCAGGGCCTCGTTTAATCCCCGTTCATTTGCATAGGATTTGACATAGGGCCGGTACGCCATGGCCTTGCGCTGCATGCCGCCCGCCGGCAGCGAAACCCGAAGGCTCACCGTGTCGGTGTCCGGCATCTTGGACGGGGTGCGGGAAATGGTGGCGTTCTGTTTTAAAGCCGCCACGGCCGCGTCGATCTCCTGGTCCGTGGGGTGGTCCTTTCCCGTGATCATTTTCAGCAGCACCGGGCTGTCCTTGACCTCGCCCGACTTTACATGGGGCGACTCCTGGGTGATCCGGTTTTCAATGTTCTGGGAAAGCACGTCCCGCTCAAACGCGGTTTTCTGGTCTTCGGTTATCATCTCCCGCAGTTTCTGTTCCACCAGGGTGTCGATCAGGGCCTCCATCTCCTTGCCGTCCACGTTAAGGTCGATCTGAAGGTACTGCTGATCAAAGTCCACGATATGGCGGGACTGAAAATCCGGGGCGTACTCCACCCACCGCTTGGCCGTGCTGATTTCCGCCTTGACCCAGGTTTTCAGGATCTCCTTTTCATAGGCCCGGTACTCCTCCTCGATGATCCGCTGGTAGGTCGCATAGGTCTGTTCAATGGAAGCCTCATCCGCTGCATACTGGGCTTCAATGCTCTGTTCATACTGGTCGAACTGTTCCATGGCCGCGTTTATTTCGCTTTCGGCCGTCATCTGCTGTTCCATGACATCGAACTGGTGGTCCATGGCAGACCACGCGGGCATCCATACGGCAGCCCCCGCGCAGATTGCAATCAGAAGAATGGAGATGGTTGACAGCCGGTATTTTGTTTTTAATATCATTTCCTACCTCATTGTTGACAATTCCAACCCGGATATTTCATGAAATATTTGGGCTATGCATTGGCCGCTTTTGACATAAGCTGATCAAAAATTTTGTCCACCTGGGCCATGGTCTCTTCAAGGGTGCCGCTGTTGTCGATCACCATGTCGGCCCGTTCCCGTTTTTCGTCAATGGGCAACTGGGAATGGATGCGGGCCCGGGCTTCCACCTCGGTGAGATCGTCCCTGGCCATCAGCCGCTCCAGCTGCTGGGCCGGCGTGGCATAGACCACGAGAATGTCGGACAGGTCTCGGTACATGCCGGACTCGTAGAGCAGGGGCACGTCCAGAATTACGATGGTATCCGGCGTTTCTGACTCGTTGATGATATCGACAATGGACTGGCTGATGCGCTCAAATACCCGCGGGTGAACGATGCGGTTGAGCTGCTCCTTTTTGATCGTATCGTGAAAGATGATCCGGCCCAGGGCCTTGCGGTTAAGTTCACCGTCGGGCAGCAAATACTCCCGGCCGAACATGTCGACAATCTCTTTCCATGCGGGGGACTCTTTTTTAACCACTTCGTGGGCGATGGCATCGGCGTCCACGACCAGTGCCCCCAGTTCCGCCAGACGGTTGGAAACAATAGATTTTCCCGTGGCAATGCCGCCGGTCAGGCCGACAATGAGCATGCAGACTCCTTTGGTCAGGTACCTGTAATGGTTGTGGCACCATTCGAATTTGCCCGGATCATATCACACCCATCAAAGGGGTGAAAAGTGAAATATGCTGCCCAGACCATTTCCGTGGCTGTGCGGCAGGAGCGGTGGCGGACTGCCGGTCGGCCTTGACTTTTTTTGCCAAAAAACGCTAAGCTGGCAAAAAAAGCGGCTATAGACCTGTTGCGTGTGAAACAAAAAAAACGGAGGCGGTAGTGAAAGACAAGACCAGAGAGAATGTGTATCAAGCATTTGTGGGAGAGGCCAAGGCCTATTTTCGGCTTTTGGCCTATGCCCAGAAAGCGGCAGAGGAGGATGTGCCCCAGGTGGCCCTGCTGTTCCGCGCCATTGCCGAAGCCGAGCGGGTCCATGCCACCCGGCACTTAAACCTTGCCAAAGAAGTGGTGGTAAAAGACACCGACACCAACCTGGAAGCCTCTTTTCAGCGGGAAAAGACCATCAGTGAAAATGTTTATCCCGAGTTTATCCGGCAGGCGGAAGAGGAGGGCGAGCAGGCCGCGGCCATCGCATTTGGCCACGCCCGGGACGCCGAGACCTATCATGCCAAGCTCTACGAGCGGGCCATGCTCCACGTGATCAAGGATGCGGTGGTCGAATATCACGTGTGCCAGGTGTGCGGGTATGTGACCGACAGAAAGATTCCGGACAAGTGCCCGATCTGCGGTGCCCCGCCGGAAAAATTCAAGACCGTGACATAAAGGGATTCCGGGGCTGGGGGCCGAAAACGCGACCCCGAGCCCCGGATCGCGTCAGTTCATTTATCTGCCTCCACCTCTCTTACTCTTACTTTTTATCTTACTCTTACTCTTACTCTTGATCTTTATTTCTTTCGATCCCGATCCCGATCCCGACCCCGATGCAGTCTTGCCGAACCTGTATCGCCTGCTTCGTGTTCTTTGTGACCTTCGTATCTTCGTGTTGAAAAGCGACTGGCCGGGCGCTGAAAATTAGAATCGTTTTTTGAGAACGAAAAAAAATCGATTTTTAAAGGCCCTCTTAAAAATTTCTTGACATTCCTGCCCGACCTTTCTAAATTGAATCAGATTCAATAAATGAATTGTATTATTAAAACTCGTCAGGAAAGTCCTTTTCATCCTATATTCAGGAGGCTTGCCATGGATTTCGCGTTTACCCGGGAACAGCTGATGTTCAAAAAAGAGGTGATCAAGTTTGCCAGAAAGGAGATCGTGCCCCGGATCGAGGAGCATGAGTTGGCCGGAAAATTTGATCTTGAGTCGTTTCGGAAGATGGGAGAGTTCGGCATTCTCGGCCTCCATTTTCCCGAGGCCTATGGCGGCCAGGGCGCGGACGTGATCACCACGGTACTGGCCGGAGAAGCCATGGGCGAGGCCGGGGTGGACGGCGGCCTGACCCTTTCCTACGGGGCCCATACCTTTTTGTGCACGGACACGATTTTTGCCCACGGCACCGAGGCCCAGCGAAAAAAATACCTGCCGAAATTAAACAGCGGCGAATGGGTCGGCTGCATGGGCTTAACCGAGCCGGACGCCGGTTCGGACGTGGCCTCCCTGAAGACAACGGCCGTTAAAAAGGGCGACACCTACGTGCTCAACGGCAGCAAGATGTTTATCACCAACGGCCCCATTGCCGACGTGGCCCTGGTCTATGCCAAGACCGACCCGGAAAAGCGTCACGAGGGAATATCCGCCTTTATCGTGGAAAAGGGGACCCCCGGCTTTTCAACGGGCCAGCCCCTCAAGAAAATGGGGTGCCGCACCTCTCCCACGTCGGAGCTCTTTTTCTCCGACTGCGAGATCCCGGCTGAAAACCTTGTGGGAAAAGAGGGCAACGGTTTTCTCATGGCCATGCAGACCGTGGAGTGGGACCGAAGCGCCCTGCTGGCCCCCATGGTGGGCGGCACAAAATACATTCTGGACCGGTGCGCCGAATACGCGAGCAAGCGGGTCCAGTTCGGAAAGGCCATCGGCCAGTTTCAGGCCACCAAGCACAAGCTGGCCAACATGCGGATTTTTTACGAAAGCGCGAAACTCCTGGTCTACCGGGTGGCCTGGCACAAGAACCAGGGGAACCCGCTCAACCACCTGTCCGCGGCCATGGCCAAGCTGTTTGTGGGCGACTGGAGCCTGGGGCCGGTCAACGACGCCCTGCTGCTCCACGGCGGATACGGTTACTGCCATGAGTATGCCATGGAGTGCGCGTTCCGGGACAACCGGCTGGCGCCCCTGGGCGGAGGCACGTCGGATATTCAGAAAATGATCATTTCGCGGCTCATGTAAATGTCGCGGGTTTACGAAATCAGGGGGTAAACATGGAATACGAATTCACGCAGGCCGAAAAGCAGGCCATTGAAGAAACAGAAAAAATCGCGGGCCAGGTGCTTGCCGATGCCGGCCGGGCCACCACACCCGAGGCCCGGCGCGGCCTGGTGCAGGCCCTGGCAAAGGCCCTGGCGCCAACAAACTACATGAAGGCCGGGCTTTGCGATGACACGCCTTTTGACGCGGCCGCCATGGGGGCCATGATTGCGGTGTCCGGAAACGGTCCCGGTTTTTTTATCGCCTTTGAAACAGGGATTCGGCAAATGGGCCGGCTGCTGGCCGGATACGGAAACAAGGATCAGCAGGACCGGTTTCTTGCACCCCTGCAAAAAGGGGAGTTGATCGGCACCGTGGCCCTTTGCGAAAAAACCATGAACGTGGTCAATGATCCCCTGGCCACCCAGGGGGTTCGAGAAGCGGGCGCGGTGGTTGTGTCCGGGGAAAAGGGCTTTGTGATAAACGGTGGTGCGGCCGACCTGTTTGCCGTGGTGGGCCGTCTGGAGGAGGGGCTGGGCGTCTTTCTGGTGGAAAGGGGCGCGCAATGCCTGACCCTGGATCCGGTTCTGGACAACAGCGACTACGGGCAACTATCGTCCTGCCGCATGATCCTGGACGGATGCCGGGTGCCTGAAACCCATGTCATCGGACCGGTGGATGCGAAAAAACTGCTGGCCGACCTTCGCATTTGGGAAAACCAGGTGCTGATCGCCGCTGCCGTGGGCATGATGAACGCGGCCCTTTTTTCCGCCACCCTGTTTGCCAAGACCCATCGCACGGGCGGCAAACCGGCCATCGCTTACCAGGAGGTGGGGTTCAAGCTGGCCGAGATGTTTACCCTGGTGGAGACCTCCCAGCTCATGGCCTACAAAACCGGCTGGCTGAACGCTGAAAAGGAGAGGGAAACGGGGGTGTTTACCGACTGCGCCAAGGTCTTCTGCTCCGAGTCCGCTGAAGAGGTGGCGGGCAGCGCACTGCGCATTCTGTCACTGGAGGGGCTTGCCCCGGATCATCCGGCCCAGGCGGCCCTGCGGTGGGCCAAGTACGCACAGATCGCCGGCACCTCCACCGAGATCGCCCGCATGCATATCGGTGACGCGGCATTGTAGAGGAAACACCCCGGAGGCTTTGTCGCAATTTTTTGTCATTGCGAGGAGTGAAGCGACGAAGCAATCTCCTTCGCATATGGACAAGATTGCTTCGCCTGCGGCTCGCAATGACGTAAATCTCGTTTTTTTCGAATTGCGACACTGCCGCCTGACGGAGTCGGCTGTGCCGCTTGCTTCACTACCGAGTTTGATTTGGAAGAAAGGGAAGCACCATGCCTGTCATTGAATCGGCCGTTGACGTGACCTCCGAGGCGTTTGCCCAAAACCGGGAGGCCATGGAGTCCCTGGTGGCGGACCTGAAAAGGGAGATTGACCGGGCCCACCACGAGCGGTCCCCAAAGGCCATGGACCGGTTAAAAGAGGTGGATAAATTGCCGGCGGACAAAAAGCTTGATCTGCTGCTGGACAAAAACACGCCGTTTCTTGAAATCGCGCCTCTGGCGGCCAAAGACCTGTATGACGGCAAGGTCCACGGCGCCGGCATTCGGGCCGGTATCGGCATCGTGGCCGGCCGGGAGGTGGTGGTATCGGTGAACGACGCCACCATCAAGGGCGGTTCCATGTATCCCATGAGCGTGAAAAAGACGTTGCGGCTTCAGGCCATCTGCATGGAAAACCGGCTGCCCGCGGTCAACCTGATGGATTCGGCCGGCGCCTTTCTGCCGTTGCAGTCCGAGATTTTTCCCGATCTCGACGACGGGGGCCGGGTCTTTTACAACCAGGCCATGATGTCCAAGATGGCCATTCCCCAGATCACCGCGGTGATGGGGCTCTGCACGGCCGGCGGAGCCTATGGCGCGGCCATGTCCGACGAGATCATTCATGTCAAGGGCCATGGCGCCATTTTTCTGGGCGGCCCTCCCCTGGTGCTGGCCGCCACCGGCGAAGAGGTGACCTCTGATGAACTGGGCGGGCCTGACCTGCACTGCGCCCAGTCCGGGGTGTCGGACTATTATGCCGAGGACGACGCCCATGCCATTGCCCTGGTGCGGGAGATCGTGGCCAACCTGCCCCGGCCGGAAAAGGCAAGGCTAACCCTGCGGCCGCCCGCGCCGCCCCTTTACGATCCCAAAGAGCTTTACGGCATCATTCCCCGCAACATCTCCACGCCTTACGATATTCGGGAGGTGTTTGCCCGGATGGTGGACGGCAGCGAGTTTATCGAGTTCAAGGAGATGTACGGCCCCACCCTGGTGTGCGGCTGGGCCCACATTCACGGCTATCCCGTGGGCCTGCTGGGCAACAACGGTGTGCTTTTTCCACAAAGCGCCCAGAAGGCCACCCAGTTCATCCAGATCTGCGACAACCGGGGCATTCCGCTGGTGTTTGTTCAGAACATTTCCGGGTTTATCGTGGGAAAACAGTATGAACAAACCGGGGTCACCAAGGACGGTCACAAGATGGTCAATGCCGTGGCCACCGCCTCGGTACCCAAGTTCACCCTGCTTGCCGGCGCCTCTTTCGGGGCGGGCAACTATGCCATGTGCGGCCGGGCCTATTCTCCCCGGTTCTTATGGATGTGGCCCAATGCAGAGATCGGCGTGATGGGGGGGCAGCAGGCCGCCGACGTGCTGGTGACCATCACCAACGATCAGAACGCCCGGCTGGGCAAGCCGCCCCTGACGCCGGAGGAGGAGGCCTTTATTCGCCAGCCCATCATTGACAAGGCCCGGCAGGAGGGAAACGCCTATTACAGCACGGCCAACCTGTGGGATGACGGCATTCTCGATCCGGCCAAAACAAGGGATGTGCTGGGCATGGCCATCTCAGCGGCCTTAAACGCGCCGCTGCGGGATGACCGTTACGGGTTCGGTGTCTTCCGGATGTAATATGAGTGGCTTCGTAAAAAATCCAATAACTGCGTTGCGCTGCGTCCCTCGTCACGGCGGCGTACGATCCGTACGCCTCATTCCTCGGAACGTGCGACGCCTTGCGCTTGAACTTTTTACAAAGCCGCCAAAGATAATCCACGAAAAAAGCCAATGGCAACTAAACGACAGGTATGCTCGCTATGTTTAATAAAATTCTGATCGCCAACCGGGGGGAGATTGCCGTGCGGGTCATGGCCACCTGCCGGGAGATGGACATTGCAACGGTGGCCGTCTATTCGGATGTTGATGCAGAGGCCCTGCACCGGCTTTGCGCCGACGAGGCGGTGTGCATCGGCAGGCCTGACCCGGCGGACAGTTATCTGAACGGCGCAAAAATCATTGACGCGGCCAAAAAGACCGGCGCCCAGGCCATTCATCCGGGCTACGGGTTTCTGGCGGAAAATGCCGAATTCGCGCAACTGTGCGAAGCCAGCGGCATCGTGTTTATCGGGCCGCCGTCAACGGTGATCCGCAGCCTGGGCGATAAAACCGTGGCCCGGCAAATCATGGCCGGCAGCGGCGTTCCAGTGATTCCCGGCATGAACATGCCGGAGTCCGATTTTAAAAAGATGGCGGCCCATGCCGAGATCATCGGTTACCCGGTGCTGGTAAAGGCGGCTGCCGGCGGCGGCGGCAAGGGCATGCGCATCGTTACCGACCCGGCCCATCTTTCCGAGGCCCTGGCCGCAGCGTCCGGCGAGGCGGCGGCCGCCTTTGGCAATGGGGCAATCTATCTTGAAAAATATATCGCCCGGCCCCGGCACGTGGAGATCCAGGTGCTGGCCGACCGGTTCGGCCACACGGTGCACCTGGGCGAGCGGGAGTGCTCCATTCAGCGCCGCCACCAGAAGATTATCGAGGAGACCCCGAGCACGGCCCTGACCCCGGACCTGCGGGAGGCCATGGGCCGGGCTGCTGTGCAGGCGGCGGAGGCCGCCGGTTACGTGAACGCGGGCACCGTGGAATTCCTGGTGGATGAACAGAAAAATTTTTATTTTCTGGAGGTCAACACCCGGCTTCAGGTGGAGCACCCCATCACCGAACTGGTGACCGGCATTGACCTGGTGCGCCGGCAGATCGAAATCGCCGCCGGTGAAAAACTCGATCTTGTCCAGAAAGATATTCAGGCCCGGGGCCATGCCATTGAGTGTCGTATCTATGCCGAGGACCCGGAAAACAACTTTATGCCGTCACCCGGCCGGATCGCGCTGCTGGAAGAACCCAGGGGGCCGGGCATTCGCAACGACTGCGGCGTGTATGCCGGTTTTACCGTGCCAATGGAGTATGATCCCATCCTGTCCAAGCTGGTGGTGCATGCCGGCACCCGCCAGGCAGCCATTGACCGCATGAAAAAGGCCCTGTCCGACTACCGGATCGCCGGCATTCGCACGCCGATTTCGTTTTTAATGGAAGTGGTCGATTCAGCGCCGTTTCGAAACGGTGAAACCTTTACCGATTTTTTGGACACCCATTTTTCTGAGTGGAAACCGGCCCAGGCAGACAACACACTGGCGGCCCTGGCCTTTATTGCCCACACCATGTGGGCCAGAACACCCGTGGTCTCGGAACCGGGAACCGGCACTGGCGGGAATGGCGGAGTTCCATCCCCGTGGCAGACATTGGGCCACTGGCGGCTTTAACCCGAATGTTTATAGAATCTCGAAAAACAAGATTTACCGCAAAAAAGGAAATCGCCAACATCAAAATTGCGCCTTCCAGGACGGAAAGAAAATTCAATACAACACTGCACGCTAAATCGAAATCGGGATCGAAATCGGTATCGGTATCGGGATCGGGATCGAAATCGAAACCCATCAATTAAGACAGGAATGATATGGACTACAGATTGAACATCGGTGGAACGGTTTTTTCCGTTTCCGTTGACCATGACGGTGAAGACTGTTTTTCCGCCCGGATCGACGGCCGCACATACCGGGTGGCATCTGTTCAGGCCGGGGCCGACACCCTGGTGATTTCCGTGGATGGTTGCCAGGTACGGGCCGGCGTGGCGCCAACAGACAGCGGCAAATGGATTGGCATTAATGGCGGGTCGTACACGGTTTACGATGAAGACACGGCCGGGCAGAAGATCTCCCGTCGCAAAAAAGGGGGACAGGTGCCGGATGCCGTGACCCCGCCCATGCCCGCTGTTGTGGTGCGGATACTGGTGAGCGTGGGAGACGCCGTGACAGCGGGCCAGGCCGTTGCGGTGGTGTCGGCCATGAAGATGGAGACCACACTCAAGGCGCCCTTTGACGGTGTGGTGACGGGAGTGCACGCGGCGCCGGGGGACAAAGTGGCGCCCGGCCACATCCTGGTGGATATTGAAAAAGCGGCTGAAAATCAGGTTGCTGAATAAAACGGGGGTACGACGATGTCTGATGAAGCATTGCAATATGAGGTAAGGGGGAATGCCGCGTGGCTGACCATTTGCCGGGAAGACCGGAGAAACGCCATCAGCCCTGGCGTGATCGATCTTTTTTTTAAAGGACTGGACAGGGCCGAGGCCGACCCGGCGGTGCGGGTTGTGGTGATCACCGGCGCGGGGGACAGGGTTTTCTGTTCCGGGGCTGACCTGGCGGGCCAGGGCGGTTCCGGACAGGATGTGTTTGCCGCCTATGCCGGCCTGCTCAAGCGGCTCTACGCCTTTTCCAAACCCACCGTGGCCCGGGTGAACGGCCATTGTCTGGCCGGGGGCACCGGCTTCATGCTGGCCTGCGATATCGTGGTTGCGAAGCAGAGCGCCATGTTCGGCACCCCGGAAGTGAACGTGGGCCTGTTCCCCATGATGATCGGGGCTCTTATTTTTCGCAATGTGCCGCGTAAAAAGGCCATGGAGATGGTGCTGCTGGGAGAAAAACTGACGGCGGCCCAGGCTCTGGATATGGGCATGATCACACGGGTGACGGCCGATGATGCCCTGGACGGCGAGGTGGAAAAGATTGTAACGCAGCTGGGTGAAAAAAGCCCCATCGGCACGGCCCTGGGCAAACAGGCCTTTTTTGCCGCCGAAGAGATGAACCTGGGAGACGCCCTGGATTATCTTTCCGCAAAGCTGGGCGAGGTGATGGCCACCGGGGATGCGGCAGAGGGGATTACCGCGTTTCTTGAAAAGCGAAAACCGGTGTTTCAGGGCAGATAGCCAATGGAAGATTCTGTGGAAGGAAAGTCAAACATGGACAAAGACCGTTTGATCATCGCCAATTGCAGCGGTTTCCTGGGAGACCGGTTTTCGGCGGCCGAGGAGATGGTCACCGGCGGCAGGATTGACGTGCTCACCGGCGACTACCTGGCCGAACTGACCATGGCCATTTTGTTCCGGCAGAAAATGAAAAAGCCGGAAACCGGTTATGTGAGCACCTTTTTAAAACAGATGAAGGTTGTCATGGGCCTGTGTCTGGAAAAGAAGATTCGGGTGGCCTCCAATGCCGGCGGGCTCAATCCCCGGGGCATGGCTGCGGCCCTGGCCGAACTGGCCAAAGAACTGGGTCTCTCCCCGAAAATCGCCTGGATCGAGGGAGATGACCTGATGCCCCGGTTAAAAGAGCTGCAGGCCGCCGGGGAACCGTTTGTCCACCTGGACAAAGGCATTGCCCTGGCCGACGGCGGGGGCATGCCGGTTTCGGCCAACGCCTACCTGGGCGGGTGGGGCATCACCGAGGCCCTGAAGCGCGGCGCCGACATCGTGGTATGCGGCCGGGTCGCGGACGCGGCCCTGGTTTCCGGTCCCTGCGCCTGGCATTTCGGCTGGGCGACAGACGACTGGGACCGGCTGGCCGGGGCCTATGCGGCGGGCCACGTGATCGAGTGCGGCGCCCAGGCCACGGGCGGCAACTACGCCTTTATGGACGAGGTGCCCGCCTATTCAAAGATCGGGTTTCCCCTGGCGGAGATGTATGCGGACGGGTCTTCCGTTATCACCAAGCATTCAGGCACCGGCGGCCTGGTTTCCGTGGGAACGGTGACGGCCCAGCTGATGTATGAAATCCGGTCTCCCGCCTACCTGACCCCGGATGTCACGGTGCGGTTCGATACCCTGACCCTGACGCCCGACGGCGACAACCGGGTCCGCCTGTCCGGGGTCCGGGGCGAACCGGCCACCGATACCACCAAGGTGTGCATTAACCTGGTGTCCGGGTATCGCAACACCATGACCGTGGTACTCACCGGCCTTTCTATTGAAAAAAAGGCCCGCATCGTGGAACAGACCCTGTGGGAAAACCTGGGTGGAAAGGAGCGGTTCGGCACGGTCCATGTGCAGCTGGTCCGTTCGGACAAACCGAACCCGCCCACCAACGAGGAGTCCTTTGCCTTTCTGCGGATCACGGTGATGGATGACAACCCGGCCCTGGTGGGCCGGGAGTTTTCCGCCGGGGTGGTGGAACTGGCCCTGGCCAGTATTCCCGGGTTTACCCTGACCAGCCCGCCCACGCCGGAATCGCCGGCGGTATTTCACTGGCCGGCCCTGGTGGGGAAAAAACAGGTTCCCCAGACCGTTTATATTGATGATCAGCCGGTCATCGTGGCATCAGCTGTTGACACCGTTTCCGGGGATGGAATTTCAGCCCCGGTCTTTGATTTCCCCGAACCGCTCGGCGGGCCGGTGCAGCCGGTTCCCCTGGGCAGGCTGTTTGCCACCCGGGCCGGCGACAAGGGCGGCAACGCCAACCTGGGCGTGTGGGCAAAAACCCCGGAGGCGTTTGCTTTCTTGAGGACGTTTCTGACCACGGAATGTTTGAAAAGCCTGCTGCCGGACATCGGCCCCTTTGAGGTGGAGCGGTATGAGCTGGCCAACCTGCTGGCCGTTAATTTTTATATCAGGGGGCTGCTGGGTGAGGGTGCGGCCGCGTCCTGGCGCAGTGACCCCCAGGCCAAGACCCTGGGAGAGTACCTGCGGGCCAGGATCATCGATGTACCGTCAGCCCTGCTGGATTGAGTGTGCCGGCGGTAAAAACGGCTCTGGCGGGTGAGTATGGAAAGGAGCAGAAAAAAATGCCGGTGACAGGAGCAAAAAAACCCGCGCGCACCGCGCTGCGACGACAGCGGGAAAAGGAGCAGCGTCACGAAACGATTCTGGGGGCCGCGGAAACGCTTTTTGTAAAAAAAGGGTATCACCAGACCAGCCTGGAAGAGATCGCCGAGGCGGCCGAGGTGTCGGTGGGCACGGTCTATTTTTATTTCAAGAACAAGGAAGAGCTGCTGATCAGCCTGATGCAGAAGGTGGGCGCTCACCTGCGTGTCATGCTCCAGGAGGCGTTTTTAAAAAAACAGGGAACCATGGAGGGGATCGTGGAGGCGGGCACTGTTTTTTTCCAGGATTTCTGCCGCTCCCATCCCGGCCATGCCTCCATCTTTTTCAGGGAGTCGGGCGGCCGAAGCGCCCGGGTGGAGACCGAGCGCAAGCGGCTTTACGTCAAGCTGATTTCCGACCTTGAAAAGGCCCTTGTTCGGGTCCGGTCAGAGACCGGGACAACCTATCTTTCCGCCGGTTCAGAAGAGCTGATGGCGGTGTGCATTCTGGGCATCTATGAGCGGGTGGCCGAGTATTACCTGTTGTGGCACGACCGGGCCGACGATATTACTGAGGCCGGCCGCGAGGCCGTGGCCTTTACCGTGGCCGGTATTCAGGGGCTGATGACGGGCCGATGACGCGGGGTATAACCCGGATATTTCATGAAATATCCGGGATCATTATTGTCCAAAAACGGTTTTAATCATGGTAGGACAGTCTTCCGGTTGTTTATCGAAATCGCTATCGGTATCGGTATCGAAATCGAATTGTCTTTACGGCAGTGCTCTTAAAGGGTATCTCTCTTATCCTGTTTAGCCGTGTACTTTTCTTGGCGGCAAGAAAAGTACCAAAAGAATCACGCCGCAGGCGTGACAGCTTGGCCTCTGGCTTGCCACGCCACAGGCGTGGCTGCCCTCGCGCAAACACTTTTTTCGGCGCGGGCAGGAACTCGCCCGCTTCGCGGTGCTCAAACAGCCTGCCCGCTTTTTCCCGAAAAAAGCATTTGCGCTCGGCTGCGCTGCAATGGGCGCTGCCTGCCATTAATGCCCTGCCGTGGTGTATAAAAAAATTTGCTTCCCCAACGACAGCCTGGTTTTCAGTCTTATTTCCGGAATTCGTAAATTCAGATGGTTGTAAAGTCTAAAAGTCCTTTTGGGAGCTATTTTGGACAATAATGATTCGGGATAAATCAGAAGAGGTGAAGCCCAAAGCCCGGTGCCACAGAGGGGGAGGAAGTGATGATGGCGTCTTCGGGGTTTTTTTCACACCATTTGATAAACAGGTCCACGCAGTCGGGACAGAGCTGGGTGCCCTTGGCGTCGTAGATGATCTGCATGGCCCGGTCATGGTTGGTGGCAATGCGGTAGGGCCGGTCACTGCTCAAGGCATGGTAGGTGTCGGCCACGGCGGTCATGCGGGCCAGCAGGGGAATCTGGCTGCCTTTCAGTCCCTCGGGATAACCGTTGCCGTCCATTCGTTCGTGATGATAGTGCACCATGGGAATGATGTCCCGAAGGCTGGGAATGTTCTTAATGATCTCGGTTCCCTTTCTGGGATGCTCCATGATGTGGGAGAGTTCAATGTCGGTCAGGGGGCCGCTTTTGAGCAGCACGCTGTCCCGGACCCCGATTTTGCCGATGTCATGAAGCCGGCCCCCGACATTGGCGCTCTGAATTTCCTGTC